>JBLHMO010000007.1:0-41926 GCA_047622145.1 Paracoccaceae bacterium
AGGTTATCGGCGCATTATACGCACAAGTGCACGGCGGTACACTACGCTGTAACTCGTCAGACAAGATCCAGCTCACTTGAGTCACCGACTCTTGTCCACACGATGGCTAACCCGAGCCGACAATCTCTGAACTTTGATCAAACCACCTCAAAAAGACTGCAATCGCCCAAGCCACGCCGCAGAATCACCGGCACGGCTTCAACCAGATCGACCACCGTCGTGGCCTCCGTACCGCAAAAACCACCGTCTATCACCAGCGCCAGCTCGTGCTGGAGCGTATCGCGAATATCGTAGGGGTCGGTCATCGGCGCGGTTTCGCCGGGCAATATCAGCGACACACTCATCATCGGCTCTTGCAGTTCTTCCAACAAAGCCAACGTGGTGGGGTTGTCCGGAACACGCAAACCAATGGTCTTGCGCTTTGACTGCAGGAGCCGGCGCGGAACCTCGCCGGTCGCCTTAAGGATAAAGGTATAGGGCCCTGGCGTATGAGCCTTGATAAGACGGTACGCGCTATTATCCACTCGCGCATAGGTACCGAGTTCGGATAAATCCCGGCACACCAGCGTAAAATTATGCTTCTCGTCCAGCCGCCGTATGCGGCGCACAACCTCAAGTGCCGCTTTGTCACCCAGCTGACAACCCAGCGCATACCCAGAATCAGTCGGATAGGCGATAACCCCACCAGCGCGAATAATCGCCACCGCCTGCTGGATCAATCGCTTTTGCGGGTTGAGCGGGTGAACCTGAAAAAACTGACTCAAAAATAGCTCCTTATAGGGTCGGGCTTGATAGATGCTTGCTTCATAGGATCTGGCTTGCGCAAGCGCACAGTTTACTGCCATGACTGCCATACCGGCACACAATCGCCTACCAACGATGCGTCACAGCCCAGTTCCGTCCAGCGGTTCTCGGCGTGAAAGTCGCTGCCTATCGACGCCAGCATCCCCAACTCTCGACAACAACCGCGCAGAAAGTCCAAATCCTGCTGCGTCCACTGGCGACCATTAACCACTTCCATCGCCCTGCCACCCGCCTCGGTAAACGCTAGCAACAGCCGCCGCAACTTCGTGCGCGTCAGCTTGTAATGCAGTGGGTGGGCAACCACAGCCACGCCCCCTGAACCGTTTATCCAACCCACCACGGTCTCCAGTTCAGGCCACTGGGATTTCACATCACCAATTTTGCCCGCGCCTAGATGCCGCGTAAATGCTTGCTGAATACTCGATACGTCGCCGCGCGCCAACATGGCCTTGGCAAAATCAGGCCGCCCGAGTGCTTTGCGCCCACCGGCCTGAGCTTGCGCGGCCTCAAGCATACCCGTAAGGCCGCGCTTGGCTAGCCGCTCAGCGATTAGCTTAGCCCGCTGTTCACGTGCCTGCTCTTGTTCTAGCACTGCCGCCTGCAAGGCAGCATTGTCCAAATCAATATTCAAACCGACAATATGTACGGTGACGCCAGACCACACACACGAGAACTCGACACCGGGAACAATATCCAAGCCTTGGGGTATATCAAGCTGGCGATAGGCACCCAGTGTGTCGTGATCGGTGATCGACAGGCATTGCACACCGTGGGCAAGCGCACGCGCCATCAGCGCCTCTGGGCTCAAGGCGCCGTCAGACATCAGGGTGTGGGTATGAAAATCTACAATCACGTAAAAGCCTATTATTGGGTCGCGGCCTAACAAAGCGCTGCAGGTAGTGGCTGCAAGGCACGGATAAAGCCAGTATAATTACGACACAGTAACAGCCTATGCCGTGGTTCATGTCCAACACTACTTCGAAATTGCCGACCCGCAACCAACACGGCGGTATGCTTGCCAATCTAGGCCTCAATCTTATCATCCCCACGCTGATTCTGACTAAGCTTAGCAAAGAAGAATACTTGGGGCCGAACTGGGCCATTGTGGTCGCGCTGGCCTTCCCCATCCTTTACGGCCTGAAGGACTTCAGTGCTACCCGTAAACCCAATATGTTTTCAATACTTGGCGTTATCAGCATTTCGCTCACCGGCGGTATCAGCCTACTGCAGCTTGACCCGCAATATATCGCGATAAAAGAAGCGGGCATTCCCGGACTCCTGGGCATTGCCACCCTGATTTCACTGTACACCCGCTTTCCACTGGTCAGGACCTTTCTGTTCAATGAACAAATCATGCAGGTAGACAAAATCACTCAGGCGGCACGTGACCACGGTACCGAGCCCGAGTTGGACAAGCGCTTGACCCGAGCAACCTACCTGATCGCCTGCTCCTTCTTTCTGTCCTCCGTGCTCAATTATCTGCTGGCAAAATGGGTATTAGTGAGCGCACCAGGAACCACCGAATTTACCCAAGAATTGGGTAAAATGACGGCACTAAGTTTCCCTGTTATCGCCATACCCAGCATGATCGTCATGACCATCTCCTTGATTTACCTGTTTATGGGGATAGAAAAATTCACAGATTTGAAACTAGAAGATATTCTGCAGCAACATTAGGCTGCCAAGATAGGAGTAAGCAGTGCTTTTCGCCATCAATAGTCAAGATGTTCCCAACAGTCTCCCTCTGCGTAAAACCGCCCGCCCCGCTCACTTAGCGCGGCTAGAACAATTACAAACCGAAGGCAGACTCGTGCTTGCAGGCCCCTACCCGGCCATTGCGAGTAACGATCCGGGCGAAGCTGGCTTTACTGGCAGCTTGATAGTTGCAGAATTTGATACTTTGGCGGATGCGCAGTCTTGGGCCGACTTGGACCCCTATATTGAAGCCGGCGTTTACGCCAGCGTCAGTGTAAAGCCGTTCAAGCAGGTTATGCCCTGACCCTAAAAAATATAGCGCCCGAGCTACCTGTTTAATCTACTCGAACTATACGGTAGATTTGGGCTCTTAAATTGATAACCAGCATCTGGGATACAACGTGAACAAGCTCGTCATACCAATTTTGACTCTACTGGTCAGCGCTCCACTACTTCTTCCGCAAGCTGCGCTGGCACAGGATAGCGGCGATGTCCGCTACATTACCGACCGGCTCTACGTTCCGCTGCGCAGCGGCAAGAGCCAAAACCACCGCATCTTGCACAAGGGATTGCCCAGTGGCACCGAGGTGTCGGTCATCGAATCGGATGCCGAAGCTGGCTACAGCCTGATTCGAACCCGCCGCGGACTCGAAGGCTGGATTATTACTCGCTACCTTGTTCAAGAGCCTGTCGCCGAAATCAAACTGGCTGAAGTTTCGCAAAAGCTGGAAACACTGGAAAACGACAACCGCAATCTCAAAAGAGCGTTCACCAACGCCGCCGGCTCATCTAAAGAAGCTAGTCAGGTTGTCACAGAACTCGAATCGGAAAATAGTAGGCTCGCAAAACAACTTGAAGAAATCACCCGTATTTCCGCCAACGCGATAAAGCTTGATCGCGACTACCAAGTTTTGTCTGAAGCAAAACAGATGCTTAAAGACAAAGTTGACGTGCTGGAAACCGAGAACAGCCGACTGCGTGACAATCACGAAAATGAGGCCTTTCTCAACGGCTCCTTTGCCGTCATTCTCGGCATATTCGCGGCCATTGTTATACCGCGCCTGCGCCCCCGCAAACGATCAGAGTGGATTTAAGTCATGAAGTTATTCTACGCCCTGCTATTACTACCCCTGCTTTCCTTCCCCGCGCTGGCAGCCAATCCCACCGTCACGCTGCACACCACTCACGGCGATATGGTGATAGAGCTCTTTCCTAACGAGGCGCCAATCACCGTTGAGAATTTCCTACAATACGCGCGCAGCGGCTTTTTTGATGGCACCCGCTTTCACCGCAGTATCCGTCGCTTTGTCATTCAGGGTGGCGGCTTTACCGCTGACATGGAAGAAAAGCCAACCCGCGACCCCATCGTGAACGAGGCCAGCAACGGCCTGAAAAACGAACGCTGGACGCTGTCAATGGCCCGCACCAACGACCCCGATAGCGCCACCTCGCAATTCTTTATCAATATTGGCCTCAACCTCAATCTCGACAAACGCGGCGCCAATGCCGGCTACGCCGTATTCGGCAAATTGATTGAAGGTCAAGACGTTGCTAACAACATCAACAAAATGCCCACATATACGCTTGGTGGTATGCGCGACGTTCCAAAAGAAAAGGTGGTGATAGAGCGCACTACTATTAACGAAGGCAAAGCCGAAGTTCCGGCCAAAGACCAGAACAAAACCCAGTGACAGCGCTTAGCATCAACCTCAATAAAATTGCGTTAATCCGCAATTCACGCGACACCGTATACCCCAGCGTAACCGAGCACGCACAAATGTGCTTAGACACCGGGGCCAACGGCATTACCGTTCACCCGCGCCCCGACCAGCGCCATATACGCGCCGACGATTGCTACGCGCTGGCAGAGATGCTCAGTGTAGAATTCAACATCGAAGGCAACCCTTTTGCACCACCCATGAAATCGGATCGCAAAGGCGTAAGCGACTACCCCGGCTTTATTGAAATCGTACGTCGCACCCACCCCGCTCAATGCACACTGGTACCCGACAACAATAGCCAACTGACCTCAGACCACGGTTTCGACCTAGTAAGCTCCTCCGACGAACTGCGCCCAATCATTAAGGAACTGCAGGAACTAGGATGCCGCGTCAGCCTGTTTATGGACCCCATAAAAGAACAACTTACACTAGCAAAAGAGGTGGGCGCAGACCGCATCGAGTTCTATACCGGCCCGTATGCCGAAGCCCATGAATGCGGCGATTACGCGCAAAGTCTACAAAGCTTTGCCGACGCCTCTACCTACGCCAGCTCTATAGGCTTGGGCGTGAATGCGGGGCATGATCTGAACTTGAAGAACTTAAGCGAATTCAGGCAAGCCCTGCCCGACCTTTTGGAAGTGTCCATTGGCCACGCCTTCACTGTTGATGCTATCAAGATGGGATTGAGCGGCTGTGTCGCCGCCTATCTAGCCTGCCTGGCATAGCCAGCCTGATCATTACTGCCACCCGCCCGACCCGATCAAAAACCCAATAGCATAATACAGCCCGACGATAAGGGGCTTAAGCCCAGCGGCGCCATTAAAAGTTAGCCTGACAAAAACCCCAACATCCATAACAAACCGCACAAACAGGCAAGCGGCAAACACGTAATAGTTGCCGAATTGCTATATTCCCCCAAAGAGCTAGAATCCCCCTAATGGAAAAATAAAAGTGCGACAGGGAGTTAGCGCAATGTTCTACAAACCCCGCTCGGAGATATACGACACTTTGTCGTGTTATATCACCCCACTTTGTCGTCTATTTTGCTGTTACAAGTAGAAGATGAATCGTTACAAAGAATCATGTTTTGACGCGATCATGTGGGCCCAAGGAGTGGAAAACCTTGTGCGGGATTGCGTGCTCAAATATCTAGTAAATGGCCGTATTTCGCCCATAAATGACACTCTAGAAAAAATCAAAAATACTATGGGGCTCGGCGGACTGACCTATGAATTCAAACCCTGCATATCCGAAGAGCTATTCATTAAGTTCAAGGGGTTCTCCAAAGATAGAAACAAGTTGGCCCACGATGCAGCAGACAGATACATGGTAAATTCTATAGCCGGTGCTACAGGCGAAGAAATAGAAAGGGAAATATGGAAGTTTGAGGAAAACAAGAGGGTCGCGGGTGAACTCTACGGAGAGCTTCTTGAGTTACATACTGAGTTCAGCGCGTAAAACTTGTAACAATGCGGTGTTGCCGCCTTCGGCTGGGACTGCCATTCCGCTACCCCACAAAATTGAATATTTCGGGAACGATTATATTTCCCTTCTAAATACTAAAAAATAGGAGGCGTCGGCGAACTTCTGTACCGATGCGCATAAGTGCGTCAAAACCGCCACTTCTTATGCAAGTGCAATGGGAGCAAACAGCAATGAATCGCGTAGAAGGCAAGGTAGCAATGGTAACGGGGGCTGCCAGTGGCTTAGGTCGCGCAATTGCCTCCCTGTTAGCCGAGGAGGGCGCAGCGGTAGCGGTCACTGATATTTCAGATGATGACGGGCAGGCGCTGGTTGATGAGATTTCTAGCACCGGTGGTCAGGCCATCTATATCAACTTAGATGTTAGGAGTGAGACTTCGTGGCGTGCTGCGCTCGACACCGCTGAGGAGCATTTTGGCAAATTGAACGTATTAGTTAACAACGCTGGAATTGCCCCTCCAGGTAACGCAACGATGGATTTTGAGCTGTGGCGCAACACCATGAGTATTAATTTGGATGGCGTATTTCTCGGCTGCAAATACGGCATCGAAACGATGTCACGCTGTGGTGAGAAAGGCTCCATTATCAACATGTCGTCGGTTATGGCGATGGTTGGGCAAGCTACCACAGTTGCCTACAGCGCTAGCAAAGGCGGTGTTCGCAGCTTGACTAAGGCTGCCGCAATGGACTGCGCAGTTCGTAAGCTGCCTATCCGTGTTAACTCGGTGCATCCCGGCACATGCGTAACGCCTTTGGTGCAGGCCTATTATGATTCCCAGCCGCCGGAAGTCTTGCAAGCGCAGGTAGACCGGCATCCTATTGGCCATCTAGGAGAGGCGCTAGATGTGGCCTATGCAGTTTTGTACCTCGCCTCAGACGAATCCAAGTTTGTGTTGGGCAGTGAGCTGGTCGTGGACGGTGGAATGCTAGCGAGTGGGTGAATCCTATGCTTCTAGGTAAAGCATTTGTCCGCGCGGTGGTCGGCAGGGTCCACGTGAATGATCTGAGTTAGAATCTGAATATCATCGAAAAGAGAATTAGCAATATAGGATGCCGCGGAGTCCCAGCTAGGAAAGTAATTTTGACTCTTAACAATCTCGGCGCTGTCGTCATGAGCTACTGACACTCTAAACCGGCCATCATCAAGCTCGGAATTCAGCGCCGTCTCGACAGTCAGCTTGACCAGCTGTTGAGTGAGGGCTCCGAGGTCTTTCTCGGACTTGATATCTTTCGTCAGCTCTGCCGCTAGCGCTTTCAACTTGTCTTGATCCATTGTCATACCCATGCTGGCATCCTCTTAAGGAAATTATCCAATCATGGGCAGTTACACAATCTAATTTACAGTCTCGGTAAAGACGCTCTTAAGCAATGAGTTTGACATTCTTACAGCCCCAGCTACTGAATAGGTAAAGCTTTATGAGCGCTGTAAATGAGAGGCCATCGGTGAAAAATCTACTTGTCGTTGCCGGCGTCTACTTCGGATACGGCGAGATTCGTGAAAGAGCTCCATCTGGAGTCGGTTCATTTTCAGACACGTCTAGTAGTTCTTCGCCACCCTCCTTTTCTGGCCCAAAAGCATTCGATCAGCGACCTGCCAGAGGGCAGGTTCAGGGGGATGGGCTTGTTAAGAAACTTCTTCCAGATGACAACAAAGGAAGTCGCCATCAGCGCTTTATTCTAACTTTAAAATCTGGACAAACGATACTCATTGCGCACAACATCGACCTTGCCCCGAAAATCATTGATATAGAAGTCGGCGATTCTGTTTAGTTCAACGGGGTTTATGAAACGAACCATTTAGGAGGTGTCGTGCATTGGACGCATCACGACCCCGCTGGCCACCATGAAAATGGCTGGCTAAAGCCCAAAGGAAGAACCTTTCAGTAGGTAATGGTGGATGATCCTGAGCCTATGACCAAGCAGTTCAACACCTATGCCTTGCCACATCATTAAAGCTCCACATGTAACGAGGCGCCGCTGCCGAACAGCTTTTGTGCAGCGATCCAATTCGTCCTTAGAGCGCGGCGTTATGCGCACTCAAGCTAACGAGGCACTGTATGAGCCACCATGAAATTCACCGATCGCATCGTGTTGGCTGGCTACGCGCAGCCGTATTGGGTGCCAACGACGGTATTGTCTCTACCGCTAGTCTGATTATTGGTGTAGCCGCGGCTGATGCTACTCAGGAGAGTATTCTTCTGGCAGGAGTGGCAGGCTTGGTTGCCGGGGCGATGTCGATGGCTACCGGCGAATATGTCTCTGTCAGCTCACAGTCAGATACCGAGAATGCTGACTTAGCGATTGAAAAACGATCTATAGAGAAAGATTTCGAACTTGAGACAATCGAGCTCGCGGAGATTTACGAAACCAGAGGGCTTGAGCCGGAATTGGCCATGCAAGTCTCAGAAAAACTGATGGCTCATGACGCGCTAGGTGCCCACGCCAGAGACGAAATTGGATTATCAGAAAGTGCTAGCGCGCAACCGGTACAGGCAGCATTTTTTTCAGCAGGAACGTTCACAATTGGTGCTGCTCTCCCACTATCCGTGACATGGCTTGTGCCTCAATCTCAGTTAATTGCGGTAGTTGCTGGTTCGTCTCTATTATTTTTAGCGTCTCTCGGTGCGCTTGCCGCGCGAGCTGGCGGTGCAGCTATATCCATTGGTGCAATACGCGTTACTTTCTGGGGTGCACTTGCTATGGCGCTAACCGCAGCAGTTGGTCGAGTATTTGGTGTCGTTGCCTGATGGTATCGCCATCGGTCGCAACTACCATACGCTAGGCACATAACAAACCTACGCAGCCCGACTTTGCAAAGCGCTGATCTTTTTTTACCCGATAAATAGCCCTCGTCTCAAGTACAGCTTGACTCGACTTGGCTATATTGCGAAGAAAGTAGCATACTCAGGAGATCATGCTGCTGCCACAAAACCAGACAACAAATTAAGAGGTGAATTATGTCGGACAACACTAAGTGTCCATTCAATCACACGGCTGGTGTCGGCCAGACAAACCGCGACTGGTGGCCGCAACAGTTACGCGTCGACCTACTGCACCAGCATTCATCAAAGTCTGACCCTCTAGACAATCACTTCGACTACGCCAAGGCATTCAAGAAGCTGGACTACAAGGCCCTCAAAAAAGACCTGCACAAGCTGATGACGGATTCGCAGGACTGGTGGCCGGCGGATTTCGGCCACTACGGCCCCCAATTCGTCCGCATGACCTGGCATGCCGCCGGTACATACCGAATCAACGACGGCCGAGGCGGTGGCGGCCGCGGGCAGCAGCGCTTCGCCCCGCTTAACAGCTGGCCCGACAACGTCAACATCGACAAGTCACGCCGCTTGTTATGGCCAATCAAGCAGAAGTACGGTGACAAAATTTCCTGGGCAGATCTTCTCATCCTCACCGGCAACGTTGCACTGGAATCCATGGGCTTTAAGACTCTCGGCTTCGCTGGTGGTCGCCCCGACGTCTGGGAGCCAGACGAGGACGTGAACTGGGGTGCAGAAATCGCATGGCTGGACGTGGACAAGCGCTTCAGTGGAGATCGTGACCTGGATGCGCCGTTCGGCGCCACCCACATGGGCCTGATCTACGTAAATCCGGAAGGCCCTGATGCCAGCGGTGATTACATGGCCGCCGCCAAGGACATCCGCACCACCTTTAGCCGTATGGCGATGGACGATGAAGAGACTGTTGCTCTCATCGCCGGCGGCCACACTTTCGGCAAGTGCCATGGCGCTGCACCCGAATCGCACAAGGGGCCGGAGCCCGAAGCGGCACCGTTTGAAGCACAAGGTCTTGGCTGGATGAGCAACCACGGCAAAGGACACGGCGCAGATACGGTTTCCAGCGGCCTAGAGGTAACCTGGACCAAAACCCCGGCAAAGTGGAGCTACGATTACTTCGACCTCCTGTTCAAGTACGAATGGGAGATGACGAAATCGCCGGCCGGCGCCAAGCAGTGGGTGGCCAAGGATGCACCTAAAATCATTCCCGACGCCCACAACCCGAAAAAGAAGCACAAGCCGACCATGCTCACAACCGACCTCACGATGCGCTTCGATCCGGTGTACGGTGAAATTTCGAGAAAGTTCCGTGACGATCCGAAGGCCTTTGAAGACGCCTTTGCAAGGGCGTGGTTCAAGCTTACGCATCGTGACATGGGCCCCCGTGCTCGCTACCAAGGGCCGGAAGTTCCGAAAAAGCAATTTAGCTGGCAAGACCCAATCCCTAGGTGCAACCACAAGCTGATCGGCCCTTCGGACATCTCTGCACTCAAGAAAAAGATTCTGGACTCCAAACTGTCCGTATCGCAGCTCGTGTCCACCGCCTGGGCCTCCGCTTCCACCTTCCGAGGCTCTGACAAACGCGGCGGCGCAAACGGCGCACGTATCCGCCTTGCACCCATGAAGGACTGGGAGGCCAACAATCCCGCCCAGCTCGCCAAGGTGCTTAAAACGCTTGAGGGCATCCAGACCGCCTTCAACAAGAAGCCCAAGGGTGGCAAGAAGATCTCAATGGCCGACCTCATCGTGCTTGCTGGCTGTGCCGGCGTCGAACAGGCCGCGAAGAAGGCCGGCGTAAACGTGAAAGTGCCGTTTACTCCGGGCCGCATGGATGCCTCGCAAGAGCAGACGGACGTCGACAACATTATGGTGCTTGAACCGATCGCAGACGGCTTTCGCAATTATGTGAGCGGCAAGTACTCGGTCAACCCTGAAGCGATGCTGATCGACAAGGCCCAGCTACTCACGCTTACGGCACCTGAAATGACAGTGCTCGTAGGTGGCCTGCGAGTACTCGGCGTCAACGCTGGAAAGTCCAAAGACGGCGTGTTTACAAAACGCTCGGGGACGCTGACGAACGACTTTTTCGTCAATTTGCTCGACATGGGCACAGAGTGGAAGCCCACATCGAAGGACGCCGACGCCTTCGAAGGCAAGGACCGGAAGACAGGCAAGGTCAAATGGACCGGCACGCGGGTTGATCTAGTATTTGGGTCTAACTCACAGTTGCGGGCCGTTGCCGAGGTTTACGCGTCGGGAAAGGATGCCAATACGAAGTTCGTGAACGACTTAGTATCAGCCTGGGACAAGGTGATGAACCTTGATCGCTTCTAATTTTCGAACGGCAGGTTAAGTCTTAGAGAGGTTCCAGCGGCAGCATCAGTATGAGCATCTAGCAAGCGGTTCAAGCGGACCGCTTATCGCCACCGCTAAACCGGAGCATTAAATCAACAACATGAGGGTTATTGATGTTACCTGTCGCACTAGACGAAGCTTGAAGTATTGCAATCTTAGAGCCGGATGGTGCGTTATCAGAGAGTGATTTTATTGCCGCGGAAAAGGTTATTAATCCGCATATAGAAAGCATTGGTGAACTCAGGGGGATCATCATGCATGTGAAATCGTTCCCCGGCTGGGAGTCCTTTTCAGCGCTAATTGCTCATTTAAAATTCGTTAAAGAGCATCCCCGAAAAATATCTTGCATAGCGTTTGCAACAGACTCACCCGTAGGTCGTTTTGTTGAAAAGATTGCAGGTCACTTTGTCAATGCAGAAATCAAAAATTTTGAATTTAGCGAGCTCCAAAAAGTGCATGCTAGATTGTGATATCTCTGCAGCTCGACTAACAAACGCCCCAGTGGATTTCAAAAAAATCTTACCACTTTTATCAATTGTGCGTCGACGTCAATGGCGCTAGCAAAATCGAGTGCATGAATAACAATGCTTCCGACTTATCCACGTGCGCAGGCTTAGGGTTTTATGAATGTTAATCCAATTTCAAGAAATTCCGAGTTTGACGAATTTTGGCTAGCTTATCTGCAAGCTCACAGCCACCCTGCCAATCGCCTTTGCCACTACTCAGGCACCCTTCTTGGGTTAATTGGCGGTCTGACTGGAATTTACTTCATAGGCATAGTCGCAGGCATTCTGATTGGCGTTGCTTTATCAGGTCTTGCTTTTGTAGGCCACTATACTTGTGAAAAGAACACCCCTGTTGCAGCCCATTTTGTTTGGGAAGCTCTCTGCGATTTCATAATGCTTTACCTGTTTCTATTCAAAAATAATACATTACACGAGATCAATCTCGTCTTTCGCCTCCCTGCCCCTGCCGGAATTAAAGAGTGCTGAGCGCTTTAACTCTTGCCACCCGTGCTTACGCCGTTAACTACCCATGAGAATAAAGTGATTAGACAACTTCCACGCTGGGTCGAGATAGGCGGTTTCTGGCTGGCTTTCATTGCGGGCTCAATAAATGCCATAGGCGTTTTAGGCTTCGAACATCAAGCGGTTTCACATTTAACGGGCACATCAACCTTAACCAGCCTGGCGATAGTGGATTTTAACGTCGCTGAGGCCGGTCATCTTTTACTCATTATTTTGTTCTTTGTTCTCGGTTCCGCTTTAAGCGGAGCCATAATTGATAATGCAATATTGCGTTTAGGCCGCAGATACAGTTTTGCCCTGATTATCGAGGCCGCTTTGTTATTGCTTGCTATGGGCGCATTAAGTCGCGGGTCTAATACTGGACACTATCTGGCATCAGCCGCATGCGGCCTACAAAATGGCATGGTTAGTACCTACAGTGGAGCGATAGTCAGAACGACGCATGTTTCTGGTTTGTTTACAGATCTAGGCACTATGCTAGGAGCAAGGCTTCGAGGACACAAAATTGACTCTCGGAAAGCTTTGCTCTTTATTGTACTCATTTCAGGGTTTTTTTTAGGCGGCTGCGTTGGCGCCATCGGCTTTCAGCATCTCCAGTTCACGGCCTTAGCGCTGCCAGCATCAGGTGCCTTGCTGTTAGCTGGGGTTAATTGGACATACCGATACAGGGGCAACATGAAGTAAAGGGCCGGTAGCCTTCCAGGCTAGGGGCGCAAGCCCATAATTTCCGAGTCCCTCAGCGTCTATTAGTGCCTATTAGTGTCTATACTGTACTCTGCGCCGGGTTATATTAACCCGAAAATTCTAGGCGCTGATGCACAAAGCCGCTTCCACTTTTCATGGCTAACACCGCCGGTTGTATTTGCCGGCATTTATCATATGGGAATAATGTGTGACTAATAATGATGTACTACGCCGGCTTCGCTATATCTTGGATTTGAACGATTCAACCATGATAACGATATTTGCACAGGCAGATTTGACCGTGAGCCGCGAGCAAGTGAGTAGCTGGCTGAAGAAAGATGAAGATGCGGACCAGCAGAAATGCAACGATCTTGAAATGGCGACCTTTTTAAATGGCTTGATTAATTATAAGCGCGGCAAAAAAGAAGGTGTTCAGCCAGAGGTCGAGAAAAAACTGACAAACAATATCATCTTGAGGAAGTTGAAAATTGCAATGGATTTGAAAGGCGAAGACATGCTCACTATTTTGGAGCTTGGCGGCTTACGCCTGAGCAAACATGAGCTGAGTGCCTTTTTCAGAAAGCCCGACCACAAGCATTACCGTGAAAGCAAAGATCAGGTACTGCGTAATTTCCTGCAAGGTTTGCAGACTCAGCATCGGCCGGAAAGTTAGGGTGGCGCCTAAGGTTTGCAAACTCCATGGAGCTTTATGACGACTGAGGAGCAAAAGGTACTTGGCGATTTTCTTGCGGCGGGGCGCTTAACCCTTGACGCAATTTCAGGGCTAAGCGATATCGCGGAAGGCTTACATCACTCCGTTGTTACTGTTGGCGGGATGATTGGTGGCGATGATGCAGACCCTGATGATAAGAATGTGCAGCGCAATAAACGCACTAAGGGTATTAGTGGCCTAGTGTATCGCAGCATTCGCCAAGTAACCGGCCTGCTTGGCTTAGGCCTGGATGTCTTGATTTCCCGCTTAACGCACAAAGTCACCGACAATCATTCAGCGCCAGGACGGGCCGCCGTTGTGTCGGTGCTAAACGGGGTGCTTGGGGATCATCTTCAGCGCAAAGCTAATCCGCTGGCGATCAGCATGGCCTTTTGCCAGGACGGTAAGGCGCTAAGCCCAGCCGAACTGAAGGTCTTGCTGACAGATAAGCCGCGGATTGCAATATTTGTCCACGGTCTGTGTATGAATGATCAACAATGGACCCGCAAAGGTCACAATCACGGCGAGGCCTTGGCAGATGAACTAGGGTTTTGGCCCCTGTACCTTCGATACAATACGGGTTTGCACACCTCAGAGAACGGTCGCGCCTTGGCCGACTTATTGGATCTGCTCAGCCATTGCGGACAGCCGAACACCGAGTTTTATATTGTCGCCCATAGCATGGGTGGTTTGGTGTCCCGTAGTGCTTGCTACTACGGTGACACGCAGGGTCAGCACTGGCCTGCACAATTACAAAAAGTACTGTTTTTGGGTACCCCCCATCACGGCGCTGTTCTTGAGCGCGGTGGTAATTGGATCGATGTGCTGTTAGACAGCAACCCCTATAGTTCGCCCTTTTCGCGCTTAGCTCAAATTCGCAGCAGTGGTATTACTGATTTACGCTATGGCAATGTCGTGGACGAGGATTGGAATAGCGGTGATCGTTTCGACATGACTGGCGATACGCGTGTGCCAACCAGCTTGCCTCAAGGGGTGGATTGTTACGCCATTGCCGCAACGACTTCAGTTCAAGCGCATCCCATAGTGAATCGTGTGGTCGGTGATGGCTTGGTTGCGGTTGGCAGCGCTCTGGGGCAGCACAGCGACCCCCTCTTTGACTTAGGCATTAAGCCTGAACGGCAATGGCTGGGGCGGGGAATAAACCATTTGGACTTACTCAATGACCCTGAAGCCTATACCGCACTCAAGTCATTTATTAAGATGCCCAAAAGTGTATCTGAGTGATAAATTAAAGAATTACCGTGGCCAGAGCCCGTTTAATTGACAAACCACACTCAGGCAACTTGAAAAGGCGAAACTATGGAATCTAATAAGAAAGTAGCCTATACAGACGAGCAGGTGACACAAGATCCGTACGATCTACCACTCTCTGAAATCGATGTAGCCAATCCCTACTTGTTTGGCCACAATAAACACGAAAACTGGTTCAAAAGACTGCGAGACGAAGCCCCGGTACATTTTTGTAAAGATAGCTTCTTTGGCCCCTACTGGTCCGTCACTCGCTACGAACATATTATGGAGGTCGACACCTCTCACGAGATCTATTCCTCTGAACCTGCCATAACCATTCACGACGAACTGGCCACATTCACACTGCCGATGTTCATCGCGATGGACAGACCCAAACACGATGAGCAACGCAGAGTCGTAAGCCCGGTAACTGGCGCAGAAAATCTGCGGCATTTCGAACTCGTTATTCAACAGCGCACCGAAGAAGTTCTGGACGAGCTGCCCATTGGCGAAACCTTTGACTGGGTGGACAAGGTGTCTATCGAACTCACCACTCGCATGCTGGCAACCTTATTCGACTTCCCGTTTGATAAAAGACGAAAACTCACACATTGGTCCGATGTGGGTACGGCCATCCCAGGTATGGGTCTCATCGAATCCGAAGAGGAACGTCAAACTGAATTGCTCGATTGCCTGGAACAATTCACGGTACTGTGGAACGAACGCGTTAATCAGCCTCCTACGAAAGACCTTGTATCAATGCTTGCGCATGGCGAAGCAACTAAGAATATGGAACCTTTTGAATATTTGGGCAACCTGATGCTACTAATCGTCGGCGGCAACGACACGACTCGAAACACTATGACCGCCAGCGTTTTGTCATTGCACAACAACCCTAAAGAACTGGCAAAGCTCAAGGCAGATCATGGGCTAATTGACTCTATGGTTTCTGAGACAATTCGCTGGCAAACACCGCTGGCCCATATGCGGCGCATTGCCAAGGTAGATACACAGCTGGGCGATCAGTTGATTCGTGCAGGCGAGAAAGTGGTTATGTGGTACGTATCAGGAAATCGCGATGAGCGTTTTTTTGACAATCCAAATAACTATATCATCGATCGCGAGAACGTGCGCAAGCATCTATCCTTTGGTTTCGGCATTCACCGCTGCATGGGCAATCGTCTGGCCGAACTACAATTGCGTATACTCTGGCAGGAAATTCTCAAGCGCTACGAGCGTATCGAAGTTATGGGTGAGCCAACCCGCACAGTATCTTCATTTGTGTGCGGCTATACCGAGATGAATGTGCGACTACACCCGCGCGTCAAATAATGCGGCCGTAGAGGTTAATTATGGCCGACATTAACAATCATAGTCCAACCATGGCTTAACTTAGCGTGTAGTGGCCACTACTCAGTCAAACATCGCATAGCGAAAAAAACCCATGTCAAAAAAGATAGTAATATTTGAATACGAGAAGGACACAAAAAATAGTGTTCGCTACAAAGAAGTCCCAAATGAAGGAACCGCTCCCATCATGGGTTCTCTATACGTTCAGAAGTGGTTTGCTGGCACTAGTAAGCATATTGAGATAACGATAGAGAAAAAAGACTAGCCGCGGCCTCAGCAACTTCCCCGCTCCGGCCACCCCTCCATTTTAACCATACGGTATTGCCAATGGTGTGCGCCCTATACACTCAGAGTAATGAAGGTTTATTTATAGTATGACTAAAGATCAGCCGAAAAATCCTTTGCATGGCATTACCCTTGAGATGGTTGTATCGAGCTTGGTGGATCGTTACGGATGGGAGGGGCTGACTCAAAGAATCAACATTAATTGCTTTAAGATTGATCCATCCATTAAATCATCACTCAAATTTTTACGCAAAACTCAGTGGG
Source organism: Paracoccaceae bacterium (assembly GCA_047622145.1). Taxonomy (GTDB): domain Bacteria; phylum Pseudomonadota; class Gammaproteobacteria; order Pseudomonadales; family Spongiibacteraceae; genus Litorivivens. The sequence goes on from JBLHMO010000007.1 coordinate 16,427, forward strand.
CCAGAGATAAGGTTGAGGCTTTGTATATTTCAAGCATTGAAACACAATCTCCCTGGGATAACGCTAGAGTAAAAGGTGACGGAGGGACTGAAAAATAGTACCGCGAGCTCACTTTAATATTACCCTTATATTGGCTTGACATAAGGAATTTAGGGCGGAATTTTCGATTATATCTTTCCACGTAACGACAGCAGGCCATGCTGATCGACCTATAGAAACCAACAAAACGAGGCCGCATTATGATCGTAAGAAAGTTATCAGAAGCCAATAAATCCAGCCGAAGAATCGTTTCCCCTGATGGCAACTGGGAAAGCACACGACTCTTGTTAAAAGATGATCATATGGGGTTTTCCTTTCATATCACCACCATTTACAAGGGTGCCGACTTCCACATGCATTACCAGAACCACCTTGAATCGGTGTACTGCATGTCTGGAAGAGGTGAAGTGGAAACCCTAGCCGATGGAAAAAAATACCCCATCGAACCAGGAATGGTTTACCTATTGGATAAACATGATGAACACATGCTGAGAGCATTTGAAGAAATGAGCATGGCGTGTGTTTTTAATCCGCCGCTGAGTGGCAAAGAGGTTCACAACGCAGAAGGTGCCTATGAGTTGGATGCTGATGCGATCGACGACTAAATTTTCACAATGCTGGTTTACGCTATCGGTGGCCCTTTTTTAGAAACCGCAAAGCTTTGAGCCTGCCTTTTAAATATTGAAAAAGTGTCTTAGGTATTCTTTACTTTCTTAACGTTTAAGGCATTGAAGTGTCGAGTCTTGAGCAGCAGCGATTAGCCGTGACATGCCTCGTCCTGTATAGTCATTGCACGTACAGATACATTCTAACGCAGGGAAACATTCGGTTCCCTCAAGGAAAAGACATATGAACAAGGATCCAAACAAGGGTTTTATCGCACTGCTCGGCTGGTCGCTCAACGCTGTCGAAGCCGCCGCCACATTCGACCGCCGCTATGTCGTTGTTGCCCCAGAATGGGCCGAAGAGTACTGCACAATCCATGATATTCCCTATGTATCCTGGAACTTCGAGCGGCTCAATGACCGCTCTTTGGAAATCGCTCAAACCCTGAAAGATATGGGTGTCGACGTTGCAATTCCACTGTTCGAGGAAACCGTTGAATGGGCCGGCGCGATCAACTCAGTGCTGCTCGATAATCCGCGCTTGTTCGGCCAGTCAATGCTGATGCGAGACAAATCATTGATGAAGCGCCGGGCGCAGCTCGGGGGCATTCGCGTAGGTATTTTCGAAGAAGCCCACGATCACGATGACGTTGTCCGTTTTCTTAAACGGGTCAACCAGACCTTGCTCAAGCTCGATGGTGACCCGAATGATCCAATTCACTTTAAGGCCTTCGACAAGGCCGGTTGCTTGGGTCACAGGGTTATTCGCACACCCGATGATGTGGACGCCATTCCCGATGAGGAATTTCCATCATTGATGGAGTCTCACCTTGATGGCTGGGAATTCGCGGTAGAGGCTTGGATCCACGATGGCAAGATCGCCTTCCTGAATATATCGGAATATGTACGCCTAGGTTACTCAGTGCATGTGCCAGCATCGCCGGCGCTGGAAAAATACCGCCCGCAGATCGTTGATCAGATCAAGAAACTGATCAAAACGTTCGATATCCAGTTCGGCTTGATTCACCCGGAATACTTTGTCACCAGCGATGACGAAATGTACTTTGGCGAAGTGGCCTATCGCCCGCCTGGCTTCAAGGTGTTCGAGCTTCTGGAGCGTGTCTACAAGGGCTTCAATGCCTACCATGCGAGTATGCTGGTATTTGATCCGAAGGCGACCGCGGAAGAGGTTGCTGCCTATTTCCCGAAAGAAATAGAAGATGCCAGTTGCTATGCAGGATGCTTTGGCGTCTACCCCCGCCGGCGCGTCGTTAGCAAGCTGGAGATCCCGGTAGAAACCGAGGAACATCCGTATTTCGAATCACATGAACTGACCACACCGCTAGAAGAAATGGTGACCAAGCGCACCGCCTTTGGCACCCACTGGGGACTCATCTACTTCGTTGGTGATGATGCCGCCGAAATGCATAAAGTGCTTGAGCGTCAGGAAGAGCTGGACTTTTACGTCTAGCGCCTAACGGCCACGTCCCAAAGATGAACCATAATCATAATGAGTAGGGAGAGGTGCGTGGTCGGTAGTGATACGCAGAACAGTTCAGATGACAGCAAATTCGCATTACTGTTGTCTCGTCTCGACGATGCCGTAGCCTTGCTGGACAAGGCTCCCGAGTTTGCCAAGCCCGGCAAGCTCGGCCGGGTATTCGATACCGCGCGGCGAGTATTGCTGCATCCACAGGGCTGCGTTGCCATCGAGCAGCGCGCCGCCGCACTGGAGATGTCCGGCGTATTTCTCGGCTCGGACTGGGCAAACCCCGAAACCTTGGTACCAACGCTGACAACGCACACACTCGCCAGCGGCGACGCCAACACTCTGGTGATAGAAGCGCTGAGCGAGCTCAGACTGCTGGCAGTCGCGCAAGGGCATTACCAGCACGCACTGATATCAAGCGATCAGGCGCAACAATTTCTGACTCAGGTTCTGGCGAGCAATCTTGCCTTTCTGTTCTCAGCGGCCAACGAAGCCGAAAGGGAAACCCAGGGGCCGCTGGCGGAATTGCCGCGCAACCTCCTCAAACATCTGGCCACGTCGATCGGCTATGAACACATCATCGATCAGCTTATCGGCGAGATCTGGCGCAACCTGCAGCAACGTCCGATCCAGGTGTATCCGGTCAAATCGATGATCACCCAGATCGCAATTTGCCAGGCCAATCCGGAGATAGACTTGGGAACCAGCGGCCAAGGCGCGGACCGGCTGGTCAGCAGCCTGTTCGGCCCCACCCAGGCCTGCCGTGAAGATCCCGGTGTTGCGATCTATCAGGAACGGCTCGACTTCATGGACAGTGCGACACTGCAAAGTGAAGCCGCCGGTTTTGCGCGGGCCATGCATGACACGGGTCTAGTGTCTGCCTACCACGCTATACTGATGCGCCACCTACTCCTTCAGAGCGAACATTTGCTACCTGAGGCGATGGGACTCTCCTCAACCGGCCGGGATTGTATGCTGAGCTACCAGGAGCTGGTGCTGGCGCTGATCGACAAGGGTGTACACGCTGGCACCCCACAGGCCGTTTATGGTCTGGCAGTGATGCTTGAGCGCGGCATACTCTATCAACCACCCGTTGCCCCGGCCATGTGGCGCCAGCTGCACCTACCGCTCTCAGCTTGGTCGCGGAAGCGATTGATTCTTGCCTTCGGCACCGCCGTTGAACCTGAAACACTCTTACTGGAAGGTGTGCTGTGCATGCTGGGGCTGCCTCTCGGCGTCGGCCAGGGCAATAACCCGACATGCCAATCCGCGCGCGCTCTCTCGATGTGGGCTTACAACGACCCCGACTATTTGCTGCAGATGGTCACTTGGGCGGCTCGTGACGATGAGATCATCATCCACTTCGAGGGCCAGCCGATCTCATCCAAAGAGAGCTTGTCGGGGGTTGCAACCTTGCTACCGATCGACCTCGACCCGGTCTCTTTGCTGGTAGTGCCGCACTTGGATCGAATTTACGCCGAGATGGGCCGACGCTGTATTGGTCGCGAAGGCGACCCGCACCGCTGGGTCAATCCCGAATTCCATGGCTGGTGGTCAGGACGGGGGTTTCGTCTTAACGTCGACGTGCCGACCGGCAACTTAGTTGACCTCGATGATTTTCTGCGCCATTTTTATGCCGACTACCACCCCTACCACAATGGTAATCAACCCTTGATTCATCCCCAGCCCGCGGGTATCGCGGTAACCGACAGCGCCGCCAGATTCATAGGCTGGCATGCGATCACGATTTTGCGGGTAAGTCTGGATCAGAAAGATCAAATGCGGGTGTACTTCTACAACCCCAACAATGACAGCGGGCAGAACTGGGGCGACGATGTGATCGTCAGCACTGCGGGCAACGGCGAACGCTTCGGCGAGGCCTCGCTGCCCTTTGCACAGTTTCTCTCGCGCCTGTACATATTCCACTTTGACCCACTGGAACACGGCGAACCGGCCTCAATTACCCGTGAAGAACTGGATGAGGTGATCGGCTACATAGAGCGCAGCTGGGGCGTGGGGCGCATGCCGACGGAGAGCAGTCTGCAAACGGTTTCAGGGCAGTAACTCGAGGACGGTCAAAGCAGGAGAGCTGATTTTTTTAATTCCGCCGCCCGCGTTAAGAAGGCTTTTGAAAAACACCCCTAGCTGGGGTAGATCCCGAATGACAGTCCCTGCCGAAGGCGATAACACCGCCTTGTTAGGTTTTAGTTTTCTTTGCACTGCCATGCCGCAGGTGATCTGTTAGTTTTTCATTAAACTCGTGCAGAATTTCACCAGTTTCCTTCAAGGTTACTCTTTCTACATATGCATTCTGACGTCGATCAATAGTACGCTCATGAAACACTTCTTCACCGGTCGATTTCTTAACAGATGACTCAGCTCGAACTTCAACGAACGGTTTCTTTACGCCAGGAGCTTTTCCTTTTGCCCGCATTCCGACGCTCGCCTTTGTTGTCACAGAAAACATAACCTCAACATGACGCTTCATGCCGCCACACTCAGGACATGGATTTCTGTCGTCGGAGGGGAGCACCTTGTCTTCTTCGAGTTTCTTTCCGCAACCTCCGTAGGAAATCGCTTGAATACCATCAGACATGAAATCCACTCTAAAGAAACCTAACGGCTATAGCAACCGTACGCTCTACAGCGTAGATTGCCTTTACTTGCGTAATTAATTCTATCCTTATTTCGCCAGTTCAACCTAAGCATTAGACCCGACCCCAAGCCGCATCCCCAGTCATTTTCGCAACTTTTATCCAAGTCAACATTAGTACCCATGCTGGCCATCAATAATCGTTTGATAAAATTCTTTATCTAAAACCTCGTAAGCAATAGATCGAGGCTTTAAGACGTAAACTACATCGTCAAACTCATTGATGTTATAGGACTGCTTACGGAGATTCGCCTTAAATAATTTGAAGGTCACGGTGGTTTCCGCGGACGCCTGAATTCGTACAAACACAGGCCGTGCAAAGGCTGGCATTTCATTCATTACAAAACTCGAAAATTCCTTAGGGTCGAACTCCACCCCTGGCGTCAAGGTAATTGCCGCCATACCTGCGCGCCCCTCGACACCCGGAATTTGGACGCCATACACATTGGCGATTTCAATCTGCACATTGCTATTGAGTGTTTCCCCCACTTCATTTGTGGATACATTCTCAGAGCGCCAGCGAAAGGTATCACCCAATCTGTCGACGAATTCATAATGCGCTAGACCTACTGCAAAACCGACATCAATTTGTTTGATCACGTCCCCGGTATTAAACCAACGGTCGTCCTTTTTTCTAACGCCTGACAGGATCTTACTATTTGAGGCCGTCTTATCGTTATAGCCGTCAAACTTAAACCGATTGTCAATTTTCATTATAAGCACACCCGGTTCGCCTTTTTTGACTTCTACTAAGCTCCCCTTATTATCATGAATCATTTCTTCTGCTTCAAAGTCATACTTAACAAGTAAAATATCAGCAGACGTCGTACCAATTGTTTTATCCTTGTTGAGTAAATTAATGAAAATGGCGTTGCCTTCGCTCGAGCCGTACATTTCACTAATTCGCGGTATTCTAAATCGCTGCCGAAACACGTCCCACACATCTGGCCGCAAACCATTACCCACCATGGTTTGAATAGGGTTATTAAGCTCATCAGGCGATACTTTTTGCATCGCTAAATATCGGCACAGCTCACCGACGTATACAAAAAGCGTAGTTTGATGCTCCTGCACCTCAGACCAAAATTGACTGGCCGAAAAGCGACGCCGTAAAAATATAGACGCACCGGAATACAAACTGGTACCAACCCCTGGGCCTAAGCCAGTGAAGTGATAGAGCGGTAAACAGAGGTAAATTCTATCCGTCTGTTTGGCACGAAACGCGATGCGGGAATAGGGTTCTGCTGCTGACAGGTAACGACGATGTAAAATCAGCGCGGCTTTGGGCAGGCCGGTGGTGCCAGAGGTAAGTATATAGCAGGCTTTTTCACCCGCACGAATATCGAGTGTTTCTGGCAAATTGTCGGCGGGCATTTGATCCAAGGTGGCCATCACATCCACTGCCCATACAGGTGCTTCGGATTGATGATCGTCCTTCCCCCCTGCATGACTCAAGCCCTCGTCCTTGACCCAGATGAAATCTTTTTCACTTAGCGGAAGACCATCTTTAACTTCGGCAATACTCTCTATAAGCTCTTCGCCGACGATACACTTTGTAGAATTGGTTATATTAATACAGTGAATCAGTGCGCGGCCCTTTAAGCTGGTATTTATCAAGCCCGTGGCGGCGCCCAACTTAGCCAGTGCGATAAAGCAGGCCAGCATTTCAATACGGTTCTCCATCAAAAGGCCAACGCAGTCGCCCCGTTCCACACCCTGTCCTTTTAAAGCGTGCGCAAAGCGATTCACTAGCGCATTAAACTCCCCCCAGCTTAATTCCCGACCCTCAAAAATAATGGCGGGCTTCGTTTCATAGCGCTTTGCTGTTTCTTGGAAGAGACGACCTAAAGATTTTTTATCATCGTCTTTAGGTGGTCTAAACGTTAAGGCCGGCAGCACAGAAAAAAAGTCGCGCATCACTCTAGAAAATTCTGTCATTGCTCAATATCTCTTGTTATCAAGAAGCGGGCTTTAGCATTGATTAAAAAAATTACGAGAATTCAATAAGATCGCTGCATCGCTATGAGCGGGAGCAGGTCAAACGAAGACTAATTCCCTTTATTTCTGCCAAATATCCCCACTGATCATATCGCCTTTTTAATAAATTTCAATGAGTTAAGTGATCCCTCAAAATGAAAATGGAAATAACGCGACTGTCCACACCACTTCAATGAGTGCTGTCGGGCATTGTGATGACAATGCTGCGTGTGAAGGATTCTTTGGGGTGCTCAAGCGGGAGCGGATAAACCGTGAGTCTTACCCGACATTGGATTCAGTAAAAGCTGATGTGTTTAACTACATCGAGAGGTTTCATAATCCACGCATGCGGCGGAGAGTCGCCAAGCGTGATATGGAGTATGCAGCCTTAATTAAATCGTTCGTGGAAACGGGGTAGAACCCGTCTTGTCCGATTACTCATTGATCACCTGTATTGTTGTAGAGTCGATCATATCACCTCTAATCAGGTGGCCAAATTCACTATGCCACTACAGTTATTGTTACCCCAGTTTCGGCTCGGCCTGATTGGACGCGGACAAAAGCCACCGCCGCATTATTAGCAAAATAAGTGCCCCTCGCTGAACTTGCCAAAGCCACAAAGCCCTGCCAATATACTGTTTTTATATACAGTATTCTACTTATGTCCAAACTCAGCCATCTTTTAAACAATGCTCAGCTGTGGCGCAGCGGCCGCCGAAGCCAGATTGCCGATCACAACAGCCTGCGTAGCGGAAACCGCCTTCTGGACCGGGCCCTGCACAGCGGCGGCTGGCCACAGGCTGGCAGCACCGAATTGCTGTGCGACGACTACGGTATTGGCGAGCTGAGCTTGCTCACTCCTGCCTTGGCGCAGTTAAGCCAGCAGCAGACCATTGTTTGGCTGAACCCGCCTTTTGAGCCCTATGCGCCGGCGCTGCAACTGGCTGGTATCAACCCTGAACACTGCCTCTTTGTGCAGTGCCCCAACCTGCGTGAGCAGTTGTGGGCCGCCGAGGAATTACTGCGGGCATCGGCCTTTGCCGCGGTGCTTAACTGGTGCGGTGACAGCACACTGGCAGATCGCGATTTACGGCGCCTGCAACTTGCCGCCAGAGAGCAACAGTGCTGGCATATCCATTTTCGGGCCAACGCATTCGGCCAGCACAGTTCTCCGGCACCACTGCGTATTAAGCTGACGAATAAGGGGCTACAACTCCAGCTTGATGTACTGAAACAGGCTGGCGGCCCGGCGGGCCAGCAAGTGCTGATTGCCCGTGATACGCAATTACTGCAGGAACAAAAAGCCGTCGCACTGTGGCCGCAAGCAACAAAACCCGCTCAGAAGAGCCGGCTGTTGCTGGCCATAGCACCCACTCGCGCCAATACCCAGCAGGAAATGACTGCGGAGCGACACTGATGTGGCTGTATGTGCGCTTTCCGCTATTACTATTGGATCGGGACTTGGGAACCGATACCAACGCGAACCAAGCGCAAGCTCTGCAGAACCAACGCAGCATTATTGAGGTGAACCGTGCGGCGCAGGCTGCGGGGGTACGCACTGGGCAGTCACTGAGTACCGCACGCAGCCTCTGCCCTGAACTGGAATGCCGTACGCCCTGCCCCGATCGAATGCGCAGCCAACTCGAACAGCTGGCTTTATGGGCCTATCGCTTTACCCCGGAGGTCAGCCTGTCGCTGCCGTCTGGCCTGTTACTAAATGTGGCCGGATCGCTAAAGTTATTTCAGGGTTTTATGCCGCTGTATCGGCGTTTTCGTTGGGGCTTTCGAAAGCGCCGTATTCCAAGCGTTTACGGCCTAGGGCACAGTCCGCTGGCCGCGGAACTGATGAGTTTCAGTGGCGAAGACATCAGCTGCCTGCTCGACCCACAAGACTTACTGGATGAGCGCGCTGTAATCGCTCTGTTAGACCGCCTGCCAATCCATCACCTGCCCTGTGAAGAAAAACAACGGGAGCAGCTTTTTACGATGGGCTTAAAAACACTGGGCGCCGTTAATGAACTACCCAGTGCGGCCCTGACTCAGCGCTTTGGCCGGCAATTTAGCTCGCTACTCAAACGGGTGTATGGCAGTGAAGCCGACCTGCGACCAAACTTCCAACCACCGGATCATTTCTACAGCGAGCGCCAGTTTAACGGCAGCCTGAGCCGCACCCAGGAGCTGCGTTTTCCCATAGCCGCGCTGCTGGGCGAGCTAGAACATTTCCTGCTACTCAAGCAGTGGGTTAACCGTCATCTGGATTGGCAGTTCCGCTATTGCGATGGTAAATCCGACAGCCTGTCGATGCCGGTATCGCATCAACACTTTGATCGCCGTCGCTTACTACAACTGGTTTTATTGAAGTTAGAAAAATTTAAGTTACAGGGCCCGGCAGACGCCCTTACCCTGCAGTGCAATCAATTCGAAATCATTGAACAGCGCAATAACGAGCTGTTCCAGCATAGTGCCTTGTTTGACCCGCAGCGGCATGAGCGCTACTTGGCCGTGCTCGACAAACTTTCCGTTCGGCTGGGCACAGCCAGCTTTTGGCAGGCAAGCCTTTGCCATGAACACCTTCCCGAGCAAGCGATAAAACGCAGTCATCCTTTAGCCGCACCGTCGCCTGCACTCTCGTCTAAAAAACCGCCTGCGCCAATAACAACATCAACCATAAGACCTGCATGGCTAATGCAAGACCCCTTGCGTTTGCGTGAAGAAGAAGGCCGGCCCTGCTGGCACTCGCCCCTGCAATTGCTGCAGGGGCCGGAGCGCATCGACAGCCAGTGGTGGCAACGGCGCCAAGTCAGGGATTACTACATTGCCCGCACCAACAAGGGCGTTTTGTGCTGGGTATACCGCGATTGCTTACAACAGCACTGGTATCTGCACGGACTGTTTGGGTGATGTATGCATTACGCTGAACTGCACTGCCTGAGTAATTTCTCTTTCCTGCGCGGCGCCTCACATCCGAGCGAGCTGGTTGAGCGCGCTATTGAGCTGGGTTACAAGGCTCTGGCCATTACCGATGAGTGTTCACTGGCCGGTGTTGTGCGGGCGCACGTAGCCGCCAAAGACAGTAAGCTGAAATTGATTATCGGCGCGGAATTTTTTCTGAGCGAAGGCCTGCATCTGGTTCTACTTGCGCCAAACCGACGCGCTTATACCGAACTGTCTGGGCTTATCACCCGGGCACGCCTCAATAGCCCCAAGGGCGAGTACCGGCTCAGTCTGGATGATTGCGCGCAATCAACCTCCCACTGCCTGGCGATTTGGATACCCGCCTACGAACCGGCTGAGTTTGCCGCACAAATGCCTTACGCCGAGGCACTGGCTAAGCGTTTCAAAAAGCGCTTATGGCTGGGCTTTCAGCGCCTGCACCGGCACGGTGAGCAAGCATTCTATGAGCGCTGCTACCAGCTCGCAGAGCCCTTGCGCATTCCACTGCTCGCCTGTGGCAATGTGCATATGCATGAGCGCCAGCGCAAGCCGCTTCAGGACACGCTCACGGCGATACGCTTGAACACACCCATCCAGTCGCTCGGCCAAGACTTACTGGCCAACAGCGAACACTATTTACGTGAACCCTCAATTCTAGAAAAGCTATATCCGGAAACACTACTGAAAGAAACTCTGCGCATTGCCAAGCGCTGCACTTTTTCATTACAGGAGCTGCAATACCAGTATCCCGATGAGGTGGTTCCCACAGGAAAAAGTGCGCTTTCCTTTTTGCGAGAACTAACCGAAGCCGGTGCCCGAACACGTTGGCCGGAGGGCGTGCCCGAGAAGGTCATCCAACAGATCGATCACGAACTCCAGCTGATTGCAGAAATGCGCTACGAGCATTATTTTTTGACGGTTCACGATATTGTGCACTTCGCGCGCAGCCAGAAAATTCTCTGTCAGGGCCGCGGCTCTGCGGCTAACTCCGCCGTCTGTTATTGCCTGTATATCACCGAGGTAGACCCTTCGCGCGGCCAATTATTGTTTGAGCGCTTTATTTCAAAAGAGCGCGATGAACCGCCCGATATTGATGTTGACTTTGAGCACGAACGCCGCGAAGAAGTGATTCAGTATATTTACCGAAAGTACGGTCGCGACCGCGCCGCACTGGCGGCAACGGTTATCACCTATAAATCGCGCAGCGCCGTGCGCGATGTCGGCAAGGCACTGGGCTTTGACGAGGCGCTCATCACCCAGTTAAGTAAATCCATGGCCTGGTGGGACAAGCGTGAAGAATTGATCACACGGCTCCAGCAAGCCGGTTTACAAGGCCCCATCGCCCAGCATTTTTTTGATCTGGTACAACAGATTCACGGCTTTCCCCGCCATTTATCCCAGCATGTTGGCGGTTTTATTATCAGCAAAGAGCCCATCGCCAATCTTGTTCCGCTTGAAAATGCAGCAATGGACGCGCGCACTATTATTCAGTGGGACAAAGAAGATCTGGAAGCCATGCGTCTAATGAAGGTAGATATTCTAGCGCTGGGTATGCTTAGCAGCATACGTAAAAGCCTAGCGTTAATTAGCACGCAGCAACAGCGCGAATTTCGCTTGCAGGATATTCCCGCCGAAGATCCCGCCACTTATGACATGCTTTGTCAGGCCGACAGTATCGGCGTTTTCCAAATTGAATCGCGCGCGCAAATGAGTATGTTGCCAAGAATGGCTCCGCGCTGTTTTTACGATCTGGTTATTCAGATTGCGATTGTGCGGCCGGGCCCGATTCAGGGCGACATGGTCAACCCCTACCTTTTGCGCAGGCAGGGTCTTGAGGCTTTAAGTTATGAAAACAACGCTATAAAAGAGGTGTTAGAGCGCACTTTAGGCATCCCTATTTTTCAGGAGCAGGTGATCAAAATGGCGATGGTCGCCGCCAGTTTTGGCGGTGGTGAAGCCGACCAATTGCGACGCGCTATGGCGAGCTGGGGCCGCAACGGCCATCTGGATAAATTTCGCGACAAACTGATTAACGGGATGCTGAAAAACGGTTACCCACAAAGCTTTGCCGAACGCCTATTCAGTCAAATGCAGGGCTTTGGCGCCTATGGTTTTCCTGAATCGCATTCCGCCAGTTTTGCCATACTGGCTTACAGCTCCGCTTGGCTGAAGCGTCATCATCCCGCCGCCTTTTTTGCCGGTTTACTGAACAGCCAACCCATGGGGTTTTACAGCCCCTCCCAATTGATTCAGGACGCCCAGCGGCACGGGGTAGAGATACGCCCCTTCTGCCTTAATTACAGCCACTGGGACTATCAACTTGAAGTTGAAAGCGACGGCCGCATTGCCTTGCGTATGGGCCTGCGCCAGGTTAAGGGTTTGGGTAAAGAGGCCGCCGAGAGACTCGTTGCCGAGCGCAAACAGGGTGGCGTGTTTGCATCGCTCGCCGACTTCTTTAAACGGGTGCCACTTCATCAGAACCAGCGCAACGCCTTAACCCGCGCCGACGTATTCAAGACTTTCGCTCTGCACCGACGCCAAAGCCAATGGCAAGTGAGCGCGCTGGAGCAAGCAACACCACTGCTGCCCGCAACACAGGATCTGAACGATGGTGTACAACTGCCGCAGGCCTGCGAAATTAGCGAAGTAACCGCCGATTACCGTTATACCGGGCTGAGTTTACGAGGGCACCCTATGGCCTTGGTGCGTGAAAGAGCGGTGTTTGCCCAATGCCGACGTGCGGCAGATTTGGCTCATATCGACAACGGTCGTTTTATCCAAATCGCGGGGCTGGTTACTTGTCGGCAGCGCCCCGGCACAGCCTCAGGCGTTTTGTTTCTGACCTTGGAAGATGAAACCGGTAACAGCAATATCGTTGTCTGGACCAGCGTTCAGCAACGGTGTAGGCAGGCTATTCTAGGGGGGAAACTTCTGGTCATTAAAGGCAATGTACAGCGCAGCGACCCGCCCCCACGCAACCTGGGGGTACCACTGCCTCCTGTTATTCACGTTGTGGCCCTGCATATTGAAGATGCAACACAGCAACTGTCACTTGCTGTCAGCTCGCACGATTTTCATTAATCGCAGCGACCGAAGCCGCTTCGATCGCATCAATTCTTAGAGGAAAATAAATAATGGGGAAACAACGGTACAAATACAGGGAGTTTAAACGCCAATGCTCGCGAGCTTGACCATCACATCATTGAGTATGCCGGCAATGGTCGGGTGCTCGGTTTCAAACTCGGATACCATGTTTTCAAGCCGTCCCAGCAATCCCGCTTGCTCGGCATCCACTCTGGAACCGGTGCTTAGCTCCAGCTCGATATCCTCGAGAAGGCCCATCAGGTTGGCCTTTTGGCTGTGCCCAACCTCTAGCTCATCAATCTGCTGCTGCAAATCTTCCAGCCGTTCGTGAATATTCGTTTTTGGCATCGTACGAACCTCTATATACCACGGGCAACTCAAACAAAATAAACCACAGGTGTTGACCCGAACCTGAGACTTAGCAGCATAGCAATTTTGAGGGTCAAAATCATCGGCTGTTCTTAGCCGCAATCATTATCGATAGTCACCCGGAGAGCGCCCTGTCCAGCGCTTGAAAGATCGATGAAAAGCGCTGGGGTCAGAAAAACCCAGCAATTCAGCGACATCGCTGACCGTCATTTCCGGGTTCGCCAGATAGGCGATGGCGGCCTCGCGACGTACGGTATCCTTGATCCGCTGATAGGAGGTGCCTTCGCGATCAAGACGCCGGCGCAGTGTCCGCTCCGACATATTCAGCTGCCGGGACAATTCATCAAAGCCGGGCATATCACCGCGAAAATCATCACCCAGTAGACGCCGAATACGGGCAGCAATGCCCTGATCCGTCACCAAGGGCTTGATAACAACGTGATACGGTGCAAACTTGAGAAAGCGCTCCAGCTCCGATTCATCGCGTTTGATCGGCGCCTGTAGGGCATTGTCAGAAAATTCAACCCAGTTACAGGGTTGGGAAAACGCGATAGGACAGTGAAAAAAATGATCCAAGCCACTGCGTTTTGGTGGCCTTTCCGAGGCGCAGCCTGCTGCCACAATATCAATCGGCTGGTCGATCAGCCATGCACAAAACCGCATCCACATTGCCAGACTACACAGGGCACTACCCTGTAATCCGCGCTGCGTGGCATCACCCGACAGGTAATTCAGTCGCGTCGTTTTAGTCTCGGCACTCCGCTTCAATTCATGCAATACCAGAGACTCACCGCGTTCACGACAGGAGGCATTAAACTCCATTGCCCGCAACAAGGCCTGTTCAAGATTGCGGCAATTAATCATGCTGTAGGCCAGCAGGCGAGTGCCACCGAGAGGTGTGGAAACGCCCGCAAGAATCCCACCCGATTCATCGTCGATAGAGCGAAAGAGCGCGAGGCACAGTCGACTATATTGCTCGACAGTGGCGCTGCCAGCAACGTCTACATCCAGTGGGTTGTAAGTAAAGCCCGCCACCGCAATAAGTGATTCTATATCTTTGCCAAATGCACGCGCCTGCAACAGAACGGCTTTCACAAAGGCATTGGGAACGCTCTGTAAGGCAGTGTCGTCAATTGATGTGTGCATATTCATTAAAGCAATCCGGAGCTACAGCAAGGCATCGGCAATGGCGCGCAATTTTGCAAACAAGTGCGTGCAGGCCTGCTCATCACTACGACAGCTATCCAAGCGACTCCCTGCCTGCTCCAACAAGGCTTGTACATGGCGGCCTAACGCTGCATCAAGCTGCTGCTGCGCTATCGCCAAAGCCACCGTGCGCCGCGTAGCCCAAAGCTGGCTTTGTATGTTGTCGAGAAACAGGGTGTTGCGATTGATTGCCAGCGTGTCCAGCCACTGAATGCCCACCATCAACTGCTCATTGAGACTAACCGGCGACAAGGCGTAAACCCCGCCCCGCGGACGTGGACGACGAACAGTTTGGGGCAACAACCACTGATAACCGCCATAGAATGCAATCGAGGCCTGCGCCGACAAAAGATTCAAATACACATCACCGGTGGGGCTAATACTGATGCCGCCCTCACTGCTATCGGGAATACGCCACTCTTCCAGCACGGTACCGTTGGAGGGGTCCAAAGCAACCAGATAGGTTTGCGCCGGGTGGACAAAATCACGTCCCGGCAGGTTGATCTCGTAGCCAACCAATAGCGTTGTCCACAGCAGGCCGTTGCTCACGGTAACCACGCTATCCACGTAAGCGTCAGCCTTGCCTCGGCTGCCAATTAAGCCGAATCGCGGCCACAATTTGGGATGGCGTTCGCGTGCCCAATCCCGATAATTTCGACGCCAGAGTGTTTCGCCATCACGGCCATCAACGGCGACCAACTCGTCGCCCCCCAAGACATAAATGGTGTTGTCAGGGCCAACCGAAGGCGAAGCATCCTGGCCTTCAATTTCAACTTGCCACAGCAGCTTGCCGCTGAGGTTGTCCACCGCGTACAGAATACCGGCGCCGCCAATTGCATACACTTGACGACCGTTGGGTGACAGGGCTGGGCTGGTACCGCTATTGGGCGGCACTTGGGTGGCGAAGGCCATGGTCAAGGCCTCATTTGAAACATCAATCCCGATCAGTTGGCCATGATCCGCATTGGTGCCGGTGGCGGTGATAAAAATGCGGCCACTGCCAGAATGTAGCGCGGCTGTATTGGTCACTCGATACCGGTAGCCGCGCAATAATTTCCAGCTCGCTTCGCGGATATCCTCCGCCATTAAACCCTCGGCCCATAGCGCTTTGGGCACCTTCGGTCCCTCCGGACCGTCTATTCCGGGCAGCGCCAGCACCGGTAAAGCCAATTCACCACTACTGCGACTGAACAAAGCTACCTTGCCATCTGCCGACACACCGCCAACAAACTGACCCTTAGCACCGGCAAAGATTGCTGTAACAAAGGGTTCATTTATGCCGTGACTAAGAAGCGAAGTCACCCACTTGATGCGTCCGTCTGCGTGAAAAGCCCACAGCTGGTTACTGTCGCTCACATACAGATCGCCATCGACGTCGATAATGGGCGCGCTGATCACCGCCATGGCATCGAGATCATCTAAGGATTGCTCAGGAGCGGCTTCCCACAACAACTCACCGTCACGATTAAGCGCATGTAGATGGGAATAACCTTTGCCGCGGCCGGTAGTAATATAGAGGCTGCCGTCGGCCGCCACACTCGGCGCGGTCAATGAGACACTCCCCTTCAAGGCGAGCCACTGAGGCTGCAGCTCGGTGCTAAGTATCAGCGGAACGTAGTCCGAATTACTTGCATCACCGTGCACCGACGCCCAACTGGTCTGGGCATAACCCGGCGCATGTTGCGCTGAAAAGTCTTCGGCTGCGCCGCCGCCAGTAAGCGACAAGGCGAGCAGAAGCAGGGTAAATCGCATGAATTTTTCCTTATTGCGCACAATCTCATATCGACAAAAGCTATTACTGCGTAACAAACATTGAGATGAATCGTCAAACTCGTCAAGCTACCGCCATTTAATGCTACTTTGCTTCGCATCGGTAGGCTTTAACAACAAAAACTGCAACTAAACACAGGTCAAGCTGAATGAAAAGTGATGCACTAATTAAACAAGCTAGCGACATCGCGATGAACTACGGGCCCAAGCTACTCACCGCCATTGGCATCCTCATCGTCGGTTATTGGCTCGCCAAAATCGTTAGTAGCCTGCTCGTACGCACACTAAACTCGCGAAGCATTGACCCAACGGTCAGTACTTTTGTCGGCAAACTGACCTTTGGGGCGATTCTAGCGGTCGCACTCATTCCGGCGCTGGGCCACGCGGGCATCCAAACCACCTCCATACTCGCCGCCTTGGGCGCAGCGGGGCTGGCCATTGGTCTTGCCTTGCAGGGCTCACTATCCAATTTCGCCGCGGGCATCATGTTAATTGCCTTTCGACCCTGCCGAGTTGGGGATTATGTCGAAGCCGGCGGTACTGCCGGTGTAGTAGAATCCATCAGCCTGTTTTCTACCATGCTGATCACCCCCGATAACAAGCGCATCATGGTTCCGAATTCGAAGGTAATGTCCAACCCCATTACCAATTACAACTCCTTCCCTACTCGCCGTATAGATTTGCTGATTGGCATCGGCTACGACGCCGATATCGCAAAAGCAAAGGATGTTATCCGGCAGGTGCTATCCGAAGAAAGCCGTATTCTTCTAGAGCCAGTGCCCATGATTGCCGTACGTCAACTTGGCGAATCCTCGGTTAATCTCGTAGTAAGACCGTGGGTTAATACCAGCGATTACTGGGGAACACACGACGCACTGCTGGAGACAATCAAAATCCGTCTTGACAGCGCTGGCATGGATGTACCCTTCCCGCAAATGGATGTGCATTTTCACAAGGAAAGCTAAGCCCTATTTCAATCTAACTCGGAGTCAGCCGATGCTACCTGAAGCCTGACTCCTCCTCCTTCAGCCCTATGACATAATCACATCGATTTGGAGTTTCTATGAACCGTATTACCCTCGCAGCGCTTTTAGCTTTGAGCTGCGCGCCCGGCTTTGCCCAAGAAGTAAAATCGCCCTGGAGTGGTGATGCTGAACTCGGTTATGTTGCCAGTGAAGGCAACACCGAGGCCAATAGCCTCACCGCCAATGGCGCGCTGATCTGGGAACGGGGCCGCTGGAAAAACGATGCTGACTTCCATTCCCTGAGCACTAAAAGCTCAGGCGTACAATCAGCGGAAAAGTACTTTCTGTCGAACCGGCTGTCCTGCACTTTTAGTCCAAATAACTATACTTTTGGCTATTTCTCCCACGACGACGATCGCTTCAGTGGCTACAAATACAAGAGCACGATAGCCGTTGGCTACGGTCGGCGCTTAATCAACCGCGAGGACATGCTCTGGGATACTGAAGTTGGCCCGGGTTACCGCCGAGCTGAAATTGCAGCCGATGCGATAGGCAAAGACGAAGAGGAAGGCATTGTGCGTGTATCCAGCAACTTCAGTTGGGATCTGTCGCCGACAGCAACCTTTGAGCAGAAACTGTCGGTGGAATCGGGCGATAAAAATACCGTATCAAAATCCAGCACTTCACTGAAAACCAGTGTTGCGGCCGGCATTGCACTCAAAGTTGCTTATTTAGTCTACTACACAGAAAACGCACCTGTGGGCAAGGTTCACGCCGACAAGCAAACAACCGTAACCATGGTGTACAGTTTCTAAGATCGAACTAAAAAAATTAAAGTGGTATGCGCAGTTTTATGTGTTGCGAGTCCGACCCGCATTACTTATGCGGGTCGACTGCCATGCGGTTTGGCGGACCGGGATAAAGGCAGCGTTCCCGGCAGTTGAAAAAACTGTCGACGCCGGCCTTGCAGCCGCAACTGTCAGAAAACCCACGCAAGCATCAATCAAATCACTACAAAGAACGAGAAAAATCCTGCCAGCATAAATTGGATTTCGCCAATAAAACCGTCGCCCGCAGCAAATGTAAACACTACCATGGTGAGTACCGTCACAAAAAAAGAGATAAGCGCGGCGCTGCGCATACCTAAGCCCGGCGCCAACTGGGTGTCTGCAAACTCTACCGCCAACGGCCACATCATAAAGCCGGCCACGGCTAACAACGCAAGCAGCACGCCAAAAAAAAGTAACATCCGCAGCGCCTGATTGCTTTCGTCGGTATCGCTCACGACACTTCGCGCCCCTTGATAATGTCTTTGAATTCTTGTGGCCGCGGCATGCCTACGGCGGAAATTTCAGGCGAATCACCGGCGGTAAATACCGATACATTACCCACACCCAACAAACGATTCATCAAAGACTGATGCACTTTCACCGAACGCACGGTAGTGATATCGACCTCCGTACGGCCCTTGCTCAGCAAACCCTCCTCCAGCGTAATTTCGCCGTTGCCGGGCACTTTATATACCCATGATTTTCGTATGTTTCAGTGAGTGAGTGAAAAACCTTATATACATGACTAATCCCGTCTGACTTTTTAATAAAGCAGATACGAAATAGAGAATACGATATTTATCGTACTTGACGGCCGCACACCCGATACAAACAACATACGTTTTTGACAGTCTAGGGCTGTTAAATATTTGCGCGCCGAAGGATTCCGCCCCTTCAGTCTTCCCGCTAAGGACATAACATACCAGCCATTGAGCTCCACACATCCTTGCAATTAAGACTAAAGTACCAAGGCCGTAGATTCTGTCGATTCACCCATAAGTTGTCCGCGTTGGGCGGCTTATGGTAATAAGCGGGCAGACGAAGGCTCAAGTCGGGAGGTGCGGTGGTTAGTGGCTTTTTGTCAGGATTATTAGCGTTCTCGAAGCGCTGGCGCCATTTATAGAAACTAGTGGAGCTTAAGTGGTACTGCTTGCAAAAATTGGCAGTGCGTCTGACAGCAGCAGGCACAGCCCCATCGACAGGCTATTGATGGTATCGCTGAAATGGTAAAGGTCACGTCCGCGAAGTCGCAGCCACACATATTCCAGCGTGATAAACAGCATGAACAAAGGAATTGCCAAGCCGTTGATATTGTAATCAGACATTGCGTGCCAGCCCTGTGGCCATCCGGCCTGTTAATGGCCGTAAGAATTCATATAATGAGCTACAAAGTTTTCAGTGACAACAACTGCACATGATGAGAATAACACTGTAATGAGCCACTTTAAGGAATACGCCCAATACGATGCACTTGGGCTCGCCGAGTTACTGCGCACTGGCCAAGTCAGCGCGGTAGACCTGTTGAGCGAAGCCATTCGCCGCCGCAATGCGGTGAACCCGACCATCAATGCCGTTGTTAACAATATGGACGAGCTAGCCTTTGCTTCGCTGAAACGGGGCTTGCCCGAGGGACCATTTTCGGGAGTGCCCTTTTTACTCAAGGATTTCAGCGCCGCCTACAAGGGCGTACCTATGACCAACGGCAGCCGCGCCCTTGAGAACTATGTGCCCGACTACGATAGCGAGCTAGTCAAGCGCTTCAAAGCCAGTGGTCTGGTGACCTTCGGCAAAACCAATACCCCAGAATTTGCCATTGTCGGTGCCACCGAATCGGCACTGCACGGCGTCTGCCGCAATCCCTGGAACCTCCAACACACCGTAGGCGGATCTAGCGGCGGCTCGGGCGCTGCGGTTGCAGCAGGCATTGTTCCCATGGCCAGTGGCGGTGACGGCGGCGGCTCCCTGCGAATTCCAGCGTCCTGTGGCGGGCTGGTCGGTTTCAAGGCAACGCGCGGCCGCGTGCCGCATGGGCCCGTCAACGGCGACCCTTGGTATGGGCAAGTACAGGACGGCGTGATCAGTCGAAGTGTGCGTGACAGCGCCGCTATACTCGACGCCATACGCGGTGTCGATATCGGCACTCCCTATGCCGAGCCCGCCCTTCCCGGAACGTTGCTTGACGCCGTCGCACAGCAGCCCGGCAAACTCCGCATCGCCTTCTCCCGCGAGCCAATAATGCGCGGCGGTGCATTGCACCCGGAGGCTATCGCAGGCTTGGAGCGCTCGGTATCTCTTTTACAGGAGCTGGGCCACGAGCTGGTTGAAGCCGCGCCCGCCTTTGACCGCCAGCAGCTGGCCGAAGGCTATTTGATGCGAATAGCCACCTCGGTAGGGGGCGAAATAGCCGTATCGGAGGCAGTGCTTGGCCGCCGGATAAAACATGGCGAGCTGGAAACAGAGACCTGGATGCTCGCGCAAATGGGCCGCAGCTTTTCGGCGGCCCAATTCGATATCGCGCACCGACGGCTGTTCACCCAGAGCAGGCTATTCGAAAACTTTATGAAAGACTATGATGTATTCCTGACCCCAACGCTCAGTGGCCCACCGGTTGAACACGGCTATTTCAAATCGAGCGGACTAGACAAGCTAGTGGCGCCCATTGCCAGTCGTTTTGCACTGGGCCGAATCATAGCAAACCAGAGGACATTGTCGCGGCTGGCCGAGCAAGCCTTTGAGTGGGTAAGCGCCACCATGGCCTTTAATATCACCGGTAATCCGTCAGTCTCGCTTCCTCTGCATTGGAGTAATGATAAACTGCCGGTCGGCATGATGTTTACCGCAAAATTTGGTCGTGACGACGTCTTGTTTCGCCTCGCGGGCCAACTGGAGCAAGCACAACCATGGTGGGACAAACGCCCGCCTGTATTTGCTGACTGAGGTATTTGCCGACTAAATACAATTCGCTATCAGGCGAGCGAGGGCACTATGAACTATCAACATCACTGGGTAGATGGAGAGCGTATCGACCTACCCGCTGGCAAAGTGGTCTGTGCTGGCTTGAATTACGCGCTGCACGCCAAAGAGATGAACAGCCAGACGGCTGAAGACGAACCAGTGCTGTTTATCAAACCCTCTACCGCACTGCGTACACTTGAGAGCCCGCTCAACATACCCACCGGTAAAGGCGCGGTGCATCACGAACTGGAAATTGCCGTCCTCATCGGCCAAACGCTGTGCAAAGCCACCGAAGCAGAGGCCTTACAGGCAGTAAGCGGCGTTGGCATTGGTTTGGACCTAACCCTTCGCGATTTACAGAAGCAGCTCAAAAAAGCCGGACGGCCATGGGAAAAATCAAAAGCCTTCGATGGCAGCTGCCCACTGTCGTGCTTTGTGCCTATCGGCCAGTGTCTACCTCTGAATCGATTGGCTATCCGACTCGATATCAACGGCCAATGCCGGCAGCAGGGCAACAGCTCTGACATGTTGTTTCCTATTCCGCGACTGCTGGTCGCTATTAGTCAGCACTTCACTCTGCTACCCGGCGATATTGTGCTTACCGGTACACCCGAGGGTGTTGGACCGCTGCTGTCTGGCGACCAGCTTGAGATAAGCCTCGATTCGCTGTTTGGCGTGAATACTGTAGTGGTTTGAGTGGCGGTGTTGGAATCTCAGTGGACTTACCGGTAATCCCCCCGATTAATTGCCTTGCGCAAAGGCTTACCCAGCAGAAAATGGCGGATACCACTGGTATCCACGTTAATAGCCTAAAGAAGTATGAAGCTGGACAAGCCCAGCCTTCGCTGGGTGCCCTGAAAAAGATTGCTTTGGAACTTCACGTAAGTCCACTACTTTGTTAAGTCCAAAGACTCACGACGAGCAACTAAGATGGGACAATCCACCCACCTCAAAGAACTCCACCGGTTTTAGCCTATAGTATTTATCTTCTAGGTCCTTCGACTGCTCTGCATATGGCTGTGTCATCACGTCCTGCAACTCTCGAATTAAAGAGTAATCTCCCGCAGATGCTTGCTGATAAGCGGGCATAACAAACCACTCTCGCAAAATGTATTTTGGGTTGACGAGCTTCATCTGCCTAGAGATTTCCGAACTGGATCGGGGTGAAGTAGCATTCGCGTCAGTGGAGCTGTTGAGGACTGTCTTCCATTTTTCGAGCCACTCTGCCCAGCGCTTGTCCATCTCTTTGGGGTCGGTATCATGCGGCGAGTTATTGTAGAAGCTTTTCTTGAGTGGGCCAATGTCGTCGGGTATCGACGAGAGTTCGCGGAAGAAAATAGTGTAATCGACAGGTGTTTGCATCATGAGTGTTTCTAGCTCGCTGAGCAACGCGTTGCAAAGTACCTTGTGAGACGCGGTGTTCAAAGTGCTAAGACCCAGCTTGGCAGCCCACATTTTTTTTATTTGCGCGTGCATTACTGCCGAAAATCCACTTTGAATCTCGTCGAGCTCTAGCAAATAGCCCTGATGCGACGACAGCAACGGCCGTAACGCCGAACAAAACATGTCGAAGTTGCTTTGTGCTGCACTTGGTTGGTTCATGAACGAGAAGTGATGACCGCCACCCGTCCAAGGCTGATAATGCGGGTTAAACACATCGCAAAAGCCAAAGGGACCATAATCAAGTGTAAAGCCACCGGCTGCACAGTTGTCGCTGTTGAAGTTACCCTGGCAGAAGCCGACGCGGATCCAGTTCGCCACCAGTGATGTGAGGCGGTTACGAAACTCGCGCGCCAGCAACACCACTTTTTCTGTGGTGATGAGTTGCCTATCGATGACGTCAGCGTACTCACGATCAATCAAGTGCAGCACAATTTTCTCGAGTTCTTTCATCGCTTTCGGATGTTCGTTTTTACGGGTACGGCGAGCGAAAAGTTCGAGTTGGCCGACACGGATGAACGACGGTGCGACACGTGTCGAGATGGCGACGGCTTCAGATATAAGCATGTCGGGATTCTCCGAGCGCGAGCCCTCCGAGTACCACGGTCGTTTTACCTTCTCCGTTTTTGAAACGTACAAACTCAAAGACCGTGACGTGGGCACGTCCAGTGCGTGCATGTGCTCCTGAGCCAAGAACTCGCGGATACTCGACCGCAAAACAGCTCGACCGTCCGCACCGCGGCAATATGGAGTGCGGCCGCCGCCTTTCAGCTGCATTTCCAAGCGTCGACCATTGATAACGGCCTCAAAAACAGAAATTGCACGACCGTCTCCATATCCGTTGCCGGTTTGGAACGGGCACTGCTGGATGTATTCAGTGCCGTAGATGGAAAGAGCGTAACCAGTCGCCCAACCGACCTTGCGCATCGGCCCTGGAACCTGAGAGATGTCGCCGGAGAACATGCGAACGAAGTCGGAGGACTCTGCCATGCTGTCGGCGAAGCCAAGTTCGGAAAAGAAGCTTGTGCTGTGCGCTACATACTCTGGGGCTTTGATTGGAGTAGGATTGACGGGGACATAGTGCCCCGTAAAGACTTGTCGCGGCGCGTGGTCGGCACCGTTTTCTGTCGCGTCAGGATCACAATTGAGCGTGTCCATGAGGGAATAGTTTGCCAGCTTCGCAAGATCGTCAAGCGTCGATATAGTCGAGGAGGATTTCTGCGTCAGTCGGTTTGTCATAGTTGTTTATACCAAGGTTCGTAAAGATAAATTCTACTACTTTGCATCTGATCCCGTTATTTGTGTAGATATCTGTACTTGTTACATAACGTCGCAAACAAGGGCGCACGTATGTGCGTCCTTGTTGCTTTGCCTTGTTATGAGTTCGCATGTACAGAATACTGACAATACCCATTATATAATTACACCGCTATTACCAAATTAATATGATGAGTTAGGAGTATTCTCCGGGTTTATTTCGCCATAAACCTCATCAGGATCAACGTCATTAATCAATAATATTTCTCTAACTTTCTCAACATGATCTAATACTTTTTGGCGGCTATCACCATACTCAAATTTAGTCACTTCAATTGATTTTGGCATATAGGTAAACGCAATTTTCAATGCATTTAAAGAAGATTGACTGATTTTTTCACTCATTTCAATACTCATTTTCTAATTGTTTGTATTCATAACGCCTAAATAACAGGCTAAGTAATAGTTAGCTAAAATGTAAAACGAAGTGTAGACATGCACCACTTTTACGGACACTCGGCATATTCTATTTGATAGTCAGCTGGTGACATATAATTTAAGCCAGAGTGTAGCCTTTTCGTGTTGTCGAACTCAATATAATCGATGATCCTAGCAATAAATTCGACTCTCGTTTTAAACTTCCAGTTGGACTTCCCAGGGCTCGCCTTGCCATTTCTGCCTCAAAAACTGAACGATCTCAATACGCCCTTTAATGAATGCTTCATGATTGCGCCATGCGCTGTCCGGACTGTAGGCGCTGGCAATTAATTCCGGTTGTTGCATATTCCACGCATCTTCGGCCAGACGGATTTTCACAATTGCAGCTTCACGACACGGCGGTAGCGGCTTGCGTGCTTCTATTTCGTTTGCAGGAAAATCCATAAGAACTCCGGGTTATATGTCCATGGTGATCGAGTCGTTTTTTGCACGCGAAACACAGGGGCAAAACAGACCTCTATCTTTTTCGTGCGTGGTGAGGCAGTTATCCCGATGAATGACTTCACCTTCGAGAAGGCTCATTGCGCAGGTTTTACATTCGCCAGTTGTGCAGCTGTACGGTACTGCAATATCCGCGTTTAGTAGGGCATCCAGCATGGTTTCATTTGCGCTTACGTTGATCTGCCTACCTGATCGGGCCAACTGGACGGAAAACGCCTCGTTATCTGCCGTTGTATCCACCCCAAAACGTTCGAAGTGAAGTCGATCGGGGTCGATCTTAAGTTGTTTGCCCTGCTGCAATAATTCATCCAACAGCGATTGCGGACCACATGCATAAATCTGAGAGTTTTTGGGAGCCTGATTTAGCAGGGTGGCGACATTCATACGCCGTGTTGCCGTTGTATAGATATGCACCCGCTCGCCGAACTCTCGTTGCAGGCGACCCTGAAACGCCATTTCCTGGAGCTGGCGACCCGCATAATGCAGCGTGAATTCGAGCTTTCGGCTGCTCATCTGCTGCGCCAACGCTTTGATCGGTGTAATGCCAATTCCACCCGCAATCAGCATGGCTGGTCGCTCGTCTAGATGCACCGAAAAATAGTTTGCCGGCACTGAACAGTTGATTTTCTGACCCAACTGAAAATAGCGATGTATGGCCGGTGAAGCTTTGCCACTATCTTTGTGTAGCACGGCAATTTCATAGATATCGCGACGTAGTGGGTTGGAACAAATGGAGTAGTGGCGCAAAACCTGCTCGCCGGATTCCAGTTGTATCGGAATCTGTAGGTGTGATCCTCCGCTTACGACCGGCAATGCGCCCCCTTGACCGTCGCGCAATTCATAGGCGCGGATTCGGGAAGTCAGTTGGCGGATGCCAGTGATTTCGAGCTCTAGTTCGCCTTCACCGAGCACATTGGGGTAGGCAGCAAGGTTGTTTGCATTTTGCTTTTTCAATGCTTCGTTTTCAGCCTCCAGTGGCGCGAGCAAC
>JBLHMO010000008.1:0-41789 GCA_047622145.1 Paracoccaceae bacterium
GCGCCATTCGCAGGGGACGGCATTTAAAGCAAGCACTTCAACCATAGCCTTATAAGGCCCAAATTCTTCACCGCATGCATTCGGATTAGGCACCATTTTACAACCCAGCATCACCAGCTCATCGCCCTCTTCCCAGGCATTGATGACGTGGTAGATATAGCAAGGATCAGTTTCGAACCATACAACACTGCCCTCGCCATCGCGCCTGACGACGCCAAAGCGGGTGGCCTGATCAGCAATTTCGATGGACCACTGTTTTTGACGGATCGCCTGCTCAGTAAACACAACGGGCAGGTCATGCAAAATCATATGGTTTTGAGTAAAGGCCATATCGTGGGGCAAGCGTGGCCCCGGCAAATCAATGGTTTTGAAATGCGACAAATGGTTGTGCTTATCGACCACACCGTAGCTCATCCACGGCTCATACAAGGCGTAGTCAAAAAATAAAAACTCTCCATTTACTGGGTCGGTTTTCGAATGCGCCGATACATGACGCGGCAACTTCCCGCCGAAACTCTCTTCACCAAGGCTCGTGAGTGTTCGCGGGTCAAGCCTTACCGGGTTGCCACTGATGTACCACAAGCCCATCAGCTGGCCCTTATGCAGAATGACATCGGTATTGGCGGTGTCTTTATACACTTTGGGAGCGCGCTCACTATTGGCGCGATCCATGACGCCACCTACCACGCAGCGCCCTGCCTCGTCGGCCAGGAAGTCTGCGGAGCGCACATAGCGACTCCGATATTCCGCCTTACCCTGGTCAAAGTACACGCCGTGCATCATGCCGTCACCGTCAAACCAGTGATGCATGCCCTGTGGTTCTGTGCGCGGATTAGGTCCGTTACGCACATAACTTCCGCAAAAATCTTTGGGAATTTCGCCAACAACCTTCAAATCCAACACTGTAGATTCTTCTGCTACCGCCTTGTACATACCCTGCAAATAGGGGTTGTGCTCGTTCAGGCTGGCGGCGTCAATGGCTACGGACATGGGTTTCTCCTGTGTGATCTTAGTTGCCTAGATTGCCTGCCTTGCACCGAGGGCAGCAAATGCTACGCCTATTGACAGGTTCTGTAATGCAAGCTTAGGATTGTATTGTAGGACGATAAAAATGACTGTCAAGCAATCTCCAGAGCACCATTGGCAGCGCGGTATTCAAATACGGTAGTAGCAGAAAGAGGCGGATACACGCCTAGACATGAACAGGGGCAAGGGCAGCGGCAATGAAATCGGATCTCGCCAACATCCACAGCGTATGGGAATTGTTTGAACGAGCGGCTCGCGACAATGAGCAGCGCGAGGCCGTGGTGGATCCTTTCAATCGCAGCTCACTCTGTGCCAGTGAGCCAAAGCGTTGGCGCTATGGCGAATTGCGTGAACACGCGCTTGGCATCGCAGCACGGCTGCATTCACAGGGAGTGGGTGCCGGCGACCGCGTGCTGGTGCAACTACCCAACATCGTCGAATTGATGGCGGTTTATCTGGCGGTAGCTCGTCTCGGCGCGGTTATTTCACCGGTGCCTATGCAATACCGCAGGCACGAATTGACTACCATTCTCGATCAAAGCGAACCGCGTGCGGTGATCTGCATCGACCGCTTTAAAGACACTGAGCCACTCGTCGAACTGTACCCACTATTACCTGACAATACGCCCTGCTTGGTTGTGGGCAAAATATCGCACCCTCAGCAATTAAGCCTGATGGCCAGCACAAACTCTGAACTCCTTGGTGACGACGCTCAGCTCCCGACCCAAGAAAACCTTTACACCCTGTGTTGGACTTCCGGCACCACCGGCACCCCCAAAGCTGTGCCGCGGCGCCACCGCCATTGGCTGGCAATGATTCCGGTATTTGAAGATGCCACCGAGCTTGCAGAACACGCGACCATGCTCGCGCCTTTCCCCATGATTAATATGGCCGCCATCAGTACCTTTTTGCTGTATTGGCTTTCCGTGAAGGGCCGACTGATTCTTCACCACCCCCTAGACCTGCCCGTATTTTTGAAACAAATCGAACAGGAAAAAGCCGAATATACCGTCGCCCCACCCGCGCTACTGACACTGCTGTTGGCCAAGCCGGAACTGATGGATTCAGTCGATATGACTAGTTTGCGCGTTATCGGCTCGGGTAGCGCGCCGCTATCACCCAGCATGATTCGGGGCTTCAAAGACCGACTGAATGTCGACATCGTTAATATGTTTGGCTCCAACGAAGGTTGCTGTCTGGTAGCTGATGCAGCTGACGTGCCCAACCCCGACGACCGCGCTACGCGCTTTCCTCGATTTGGCTATCCCGAATTCTGCTGGCGCAACAGAATGGCGGCAACTCTGCTCACGAAATTAGTGAATACAGAGAGTGGGCAGGTGATCAACTCAAGGGGGCAGCCGGGTGAATTGCGAATCAAAGGGCCAACCGTTTTCGAAGGCTACTGGCAGAGCGAGGCCGACAACAAGTTGGTGTTTGACGCTGAGGGTTATTTTCGCACGGGTGATCTTTTTGAAATTACCGGAACGGAAAACGAATTTTACCGATTTGTCGGGCGCTGTAAGGACATCATCGTGCGCGGAGGCATGAAAATTTCCCCGGAAGAAATTGACCAGTTGCTTGTAGGCCATCCCGAATTACAAGAAGCCGCTGTTGTCGGTATCGCCGACGCCATTCTCGGCCAGAAAATCTGTGCGGCTGTGGTCGCTCGACCCGATACAAAGCCGACCCTCGAATCCGTATGCAAATACCTGAGCGAGCGCGGCATTGCCAAGTTCAAACTACCCGAACGGCTTGAGCTTTGTGAGGCTCTGCCGCGCAATCCGCTCGGCAAGGTCGTCCGCAGTCAACTAGAGGAATTAATTCAGTGAGAGCATCGCAGTCGCGGCAAGATGCCAGTTCAAAAAAGCGCTTTCAAACACTGTGCAGCGCGCTGCGCCTACCGGTTGTGCAAGCGCCGATGTTTCTAGTGTCCGGCCCCGACATGGTAATTGCCGCAGCCAATGCCGGCATTCTCGGATCATTCCCAACGCAGAATGCGCGCACGGTTGAGATACTCAAAGACTGGCTCGAAGTGATTCACTCTGGTTGCGCTGGCAAGCCATGGGCTGCGAACCTTATTGTACATCCCACCTATCTGCGCCGAGATCATGATTTAGAATTGTTGCTGGAATACAAACCCAATTTGTTGGTTACCGCACTGGGCAGTCCGAGCCATGTAATTGATGCGGTGCACAGACAAGGGGGCTTGGTATTCGCTGACGTTATCAATCCAATGTTCGCACGCAAGGCGATTGATGCCGGTGTCGACGGGCTCGTCTTAGTCTGCGCCGGCGCGGGTGGCCATACCGGCCCATTGAGCCCTTTCGCCTTTGTCGATGCGGTTCGCGAGTTTTGGGATGGCCCGCTGATTCTCGGCGGCGGCATCGCCAGTGGCCGCGGAATCAAAGCGGTGCAGGCCTTGGGAGTGGATCTCGCCTATCTTGGCACACGATTTCTCGCGACGACAGAGAGCATGGTCTCGCAAGAATATAAGCAAATGGTCGTAAGCAGCGGCGTCGACGATATCGTTTGCTCAGATGCGATTACCGGAGTGAAAGCCAACTGGCTGCGTAACTCCCTGCTAAGCGCAGGTCTCGACCCTGACAACATGCCCGAAAAATCGGCCATCGATGTTTCCGCTATCGTCGACGCCAAGCGCTGGAAAGATATTTGGGCGGCGGGCCAATCGGTCGGGCCGGTTAAATCCATCCAACCAATAGCCACTGTCGTCGAGGAATTACACGGCGAATGGCAAGCAGGCAAATCTTTTCACAGCTAAAAAAGAAATTTTCAAGGAGAGACAATAACAATGAAACGCTCTCATGCAAAAAAAACGACACTGCTGGCTGTCTGCCTAAACAGTGCTGTGCTGTGCGCACAACCGGTATTGGAAGAAGTGATAGTCACCGCGCAGTTACGTACACAGAGTCTGCAGGACGTACCGGTATCCGTTAACGCATTATCCGGTGACAAGCTGCTAGAAGCGGGCATCGATAAAATTGAAAACCTGCAAGCCTACATCCCCAATTTCACCATGTCGGAAACCGGCATCGGCACCAATATCTATATCCGCGGCATAGGTTCGGGGATTAATCAGGGCTTCGAGCAATCCGTGGGTATGTATTTTGACGGAGTCTATTACGGCCGCGCACAGCTATCGCGAGCGCCTTTTCTCGATTTAGCCCGCGTAGAGGTACTACGTGGCCCGCAAAATATTTTGTACGGCAAAAATAGTATCGCCGGCGCGGTCAGCCTGTTGTCACAACGACCTACGGAAGAAGGTGAAGGAAAAATTTCGCTGTTAATTGAGCCAGACCACGGCGAGCAAATTGCCGACTTCATTTTGTCTGGCCCTATCACAGATACCTTCGGCGCACGCATCGCCTTGCGCTACCGCAGCATGGACGGCTATATCAAAAACCTGACATTAAAACGCGACGAACCCGCGCGCGACGAACTTACCGCCCGCCTCATAGTGGACTGGGCCGCGAGCGATAAATTACAGATTCTAGCCAAGTTCGAAGCCGGTAGTTTCGACGTAACCGGGCGACAGGTAGAAGTTGTCGTTGACGAAATATCAAACTCCAGCAATGTGCTTTTTGCGGGTCGCACTTACGCGCAAATTTTAGACAACACTCAGGTTCCTGGGGCACTAAATATGGACGCGGACTCTTCGGTGCTCAACAACTACCAAGACTACAATCGTTCTTCCAACGGCGACTACAGCAACAACGATACCCGCAATTTCACATTACACGCCGATTACGATCGCGATGGTCACGTTCTGAGCTTTATCACAGGGCTAATGCGCTACGAATTTGAAGAAGTCGCAGACGTCGACTTCACCGGCGCAGAAGTGTTTGACGCACTACTGCAGGAGGAGTACCGGCAATTTAGCCAAGAATTTCGCTGGGTTTCGCCAGTCGGCGACGACTTCGAGTTTATTACTGGCGCCTACTATCAGAAAAGTGAAATCGACTATTTCGATGCCGTCCGCATAGACAGTAACATTTTGCCTGAGTTACTCAATCTAGCCGATGCGATTACACGTGACCCCGCCACCGGCGCACCCAACCCTGGCGGTCTCGGTGACCGCCCAGCCGACGGTGACGTTTTCGGAGGGGCCGGCGGTGTCGGCGATGCTGGCGAACATTTGCGCGGCTTGCGCACGCCGCGTGTATTCACCACCGATACAAAATTGTGGTCGGTCTTTTTTCAAGGCACCTGGCATTTCAGCGATGCACTACGCGCCACTTTTGGTGCACGCTTGTCCTATGAAGATAAAGACGGCAGTCGCTCCATTCATTTAACCAATGATAGTAGCCAACCAGACTCACAAGAAGTGCGCACGGTACTGGCCAAAAACCTATCCGTAGAAGAGCATGACCTAAAGGGCAGTCGCAGCACTACCAATTTGTCGCCCTCTCTCACCATTCAATACGACTGGAACCAGGACAGCATGCTATATGCAACCTTGAGTCAGGGCTTCAAGTCCGGCGGCTTTGATGCCCGCTCTAACCAATCGCCCGCGGCGGACGATCCCGCGCCCCACAACCCCAATTACGGTGACACCCCCGACGAGCAATTTATCGGCTCATTTAAATTCGAAGAAGAGGAAGCACTAACGCTTGAGCTGGGAAACAAAAGTACCTTGTTTGACGGCCGCGCCACCCTGAATGTCGCCGCGTTCTACACCGAATACGATGACCTGCAGGTCAGCATTTTCGACGGCACGCTTGGCTTCAACGTTGGCAACGCCGGTGCCGCCACCACCATGGGCATGGAAATGGATGGTCGCGTTGCCCTAACGGATTACCTCACTCTCAGCGCTGCCCTCGCATGGCTGGATTTCGAATTTACCGATTTCAAAAACGGCCAATGCTTCCAGCAACAGGCAGACCCCGAAGACGATGGCCTGTGCGATTTTACCGGCCAAACCAACCAATATGTCGCTGATTATTCTGGCAATATCTCACTCAGCTATCGCCGGCCCGTGGCGGCATCCTTAGAATTCAGCAGCGCCTTAGACGTGGTATTCACTGACGACTACAATCCTACGCAGGATCTCGATCCACGCTTGCTGCAAGATGGCTACCAGAAAGTTAACTTGCGGCTCGCGCTGGCGGACATTGATGCGGGCTGGGAAGCCGCCATCATTGGCAAAAACCTGACAGACGAAGTTGTTATCACTTACGCCAATAGCATGTCGCTCGCAAATAGCATATTTGGCAGCATCGGCCACTATGCCTTTATCGAACGCCCGCGCAGTATTGCGGCACAATTCAGTTATCGCTGGTAAGTCTCAACAGCCAACGGAGTCACCATGAGCAAAGCCGTTTTTATACTCGGACATTCGCAAACAGATTTCGCCCGGCATTGGGGCCGCGAAGGCGCAGGTCTGTTTGAAATCATGGGCGAGGCTGTTGCCCGTGTTCTGGACGCCAGCTCAATTCCTGCAAGCGCCATTGAGGCCGCTCATGTCGGCAACTTTATGGGCGAACTGACCAATGGCCAAGGCCAACTCGGCGGTGTTTTGGCCGCCGTTTACCCTACCTTTCACGGCTTACCCATTTCGCGCCACGAAGCCGCCTGCGCCTCCGGCAGCATGGCCGTACTCGCCGCCATGGCCGACATTGAAGCCGGCCGCTACGACTGCGTATTGGTTGTCGGCGTAGAACAGGAACGGCACCTCGGCGGCGAAATTGCCGCCCGCCACATGGGCAGCGCCTCGTGGGCGGTTGAAGAATCCGAAGCCGCCAAGTTCTGCTGGCCGTGGATGTTCGACGGCTTGGCCGCAGAATATGAGCGGCGCTACGGACTCAATGAGGCCGCTATGCGCGAGATTGGCAAAATTAATTTTACCAATGCCAAAGATAATCCACTTGCCCAAACCCGCGACTGGCAATTTCCCGAAGACAGTTTTGTCGCCAACGATGAACGCAACCCGCCAGTGGAAGGGCGCCTGCGGCGCAATGACTGTGCAGGTTTTACCGACGGCGCCGCCGCCGTTATTTTGGTGAGCGAAGCCGCAGCACGAAAGCTAGGCGCCAAAATTGAAGCACTGCCGCAAATACTCGGCTGGGGCCATACCACCGGCACCATGCGCCAACGCGACAAACTCGCCTTGAGTAAAAATGAGGCGCTGATATTTCCGCACGTAAGCAAAGCCATACAGGACGCCCAGCGCCGCGCTGGGCTGAACAACACCGCTGACGTGGATGTAATCGAAACCCACGACTGCTTCACCATTACCGAATATATGGCGATCGATCATTTCGGCATCACCGAGCCCGGTCAAAGCTGGCAGGCCATCGAAGACGGTCGCATCAGCCGTAGCGGCAGCATACCCATTAATCCGAGCGGCGGCTTGATGGGACAAGGCCACCCTGTGGGTGCAACCGGTGTGAGGATGCTGGCAGACGCTGCAAAACAGGTAAAAGGCAGCGCGGGGGCTAGCCAGATTGAGGGCGCGAAACGCGTGCAAACTCTAAATTTAGGCGGCAGCGCTACCACCATTGCGAGCTTTATCGTTGGTAGGACGTAATCGAAGGTCCTAGGTCTCTTCGGACGACCGAACGTTATCGCGCACACGCGCCTGCAAAGCGTCGAAGCGCGCATCTTCATGCATCGATTTCGCTTTTCGAATATGACGTAAGGCCTCCGACAAGCGCCCAGCCCGTTCCGCCTCCTGTGCCCGTAAGTAGTGATAGAAGGGGTTGCGGGTTCGATAGTTCGCAATCCAGCTATTCAAGCCCGCGGCTAATTCCTGACGACCGCTGACTGCAAATAAAGCCTGTAAATTGCTCATTGCCTGCAGTTGGCGTGGCTTGCGCTCCAAGGCAATTAACCAGGCGGATTCCGCCGCTAAATTCATTCCGAGACGGCGATATAACACCCCCAGGTTTACCCATATATGGGCAGCGTCGGGCGCAAGGCTTAAGGCTCGGCTCAACTCTGCAAAGGCCAGCGGATATTCGTCTCGCAACAAAGCCTCGGTACCAATATTGCTGTGCCATTCCGCCAGCGCCTCGTCATCGCTGAGAATAAATTTGCGTTCATAACCATCCTGCGTCCGGCGCGCAAGCCAATCGACCTCAAATTGCCGTCCCCTAATGAAGATCACAGCATTGATATGCAGGGAGCCCACCGCTGAGTCGCCATCCAAATCCCACTCCGTAATAGTTTCTACCCGCTGAAACTGGGCTCGCACTCCCGCGTGCCGCATTAAGCTAATAACCACCTCAGTGAGACTCAGACAGTTGGCTCGTTGAGCACGGAAAGCCTCGCTCGCGGTAAGGTTGGCCGAGCGCTCGTAGTTCAGCCTGGACCATTCTTCGCGCAGGGCGCGTAACAACTCGATAGGAACTTGATCTTTGTCTGCGTACTGGGTGCTTAGCTCAACAAAATCGCGCATGGCCTTGTCGGAGTTAAGCCAGAATTGCCCGTCCTTATAGTTCGCCGCGTCCAGACCGCTTGTGCGACGGGCAAGCAGTTCATCAGGGCTAAGCGAAGGTTTGGGCAATGAGGGGGGGCTGCCGGCGCATGCCGACATCATCAATGCTGCTAGTAACAGGGCTACTATACGCAACGCTACCCCCTCATCCAGAAAAAGGCGGGATATCACATACTACACCCAAAAATCAGCCCTAAGCCATTTAGGCGAGGCGGCAGTGTTGTTGCGGTGATCTAATAAGCCACTTCTGACTTTGACGGCAACTCGGCCAAGCACTATTATTTAACATTGCTCTCAAAATGTTTTACTGCATACAGCCCAGAACACAATAAAGGACACCACTATGCATCTCGGTTTCAGCTCCATGAATACGGTTCACGATCCAGACCCGCGTGCCTTGGCGAAAGCACTGGAAGAACGCGGCTACGAGTCACTCTGGTATGGCGAACACCCCCATATCCCCTGCGCACAAAAAACGCCCTATCCCGCAGGCGGCGAAATGCCTGCACCCTACCGCGAGATGATGGACCCCTATGTATCTCTGATGGCCGCTGCAGCAGTTACTGAAAAACTGAAATTGGGAACCGGAATTGCTTTGCTTATGGAGCGTGACGTGTTCTCCCAGGCCAAAACCATTGCGACCCTTGATCACCTCTCCAATGGCCGCGTCATTATCGGCACAGGGGTGGGCTGGAACGAAGAAGAATTTGCCAATGTAAACCCGCACCCCTGGAACAAGCGCTATACCGTTATGCGTGAATGCGTCGAAGCCATGCGTAGCCTCTGGCAAAACGAAGAAGCCAGTTATGCGGGCGAATACATTAAATTCGATCCGGTCTGGAGTGCGCCCAAACCCGTTCAGCCAAAAGGTCCGAAAATTATCTTCGGCGCGATGGGGCCGCTGGGCGTAAAACACGCAGCAAAATGGGCGGACGGTTGGTTCCCGGTTGATGTTGCACTACCCAATATCGAAACCGCGGTCAGCGAATTCAAGCAGGCTGTAGCCGACAACGGCCGTGATCCGGCGTCGATTGAAATCACGCTGCAGGTTATGGACACCCCCACCCCCGACAAGTTGAAGCGCTTCCGCGACCTTGGCTTTGACCGCTGTAATATCGGTGTCTCGATGGACATGTGGGACAAGCCCGATCAGTTTATGGGAATGATCGACAAGTTCGCCAGCGTAATCCCAGAACTATAATAAGTTTGGGGTCAGCGTAAAACGCTGGAGGGTAGCGGGACCTATGAGCCTCAGATTAAAATTTTTTACTCTGACCCCCAAACTCTAGCGTTTACTGTTATCGATGGCTCTTTTCATGCCCATTCCTGCCATTTTCAGTGACAACGCCCGAGGCAGAATTCGCAATAGACCTATAAAAAAGCGGTTATGCCAACCGGGTATCCACAGCGGGCGTTTACCGAGCTGCGCTAAGGCTTCTTCGGCTACGTGCTCCGGCGACATAACGCCGACCAACTGATCATCACGAATACCCTGTAAGCGCGGTGCATCGGTATCGGTTGAGCCCGGCGACAATACCAATACATCGACGCCCGTGCCGCGACACTCCGCCCACAAGCCGCCGCCAAATTGGTGAACAAAGGCCTTGGTAGCAGCGTAACTGGTTGACCAGGGAAATCCGGTTTCACCTTCAATGGACCCGGTAAAGATAATCGCACCGCGACCGCGGGCCTTCATCGCAGGCAGCAGACGATGACTGAGAATAAGCGGCGCAATGGCATTGGTATTAACCATGCTGATTTGTTTGGCAAGATCATCCTCTTCAAAAGCACCCTTTAAGCCGAAACCGGCATTGCTTATAAGCATGTCGATCTCCAGCTCGCCCAAGCTTTCAAACAAGATCTCAATATCCTCCGCTTTGGATAAATCGGCCGTGCGCACCAATGCCCGACAATTGAAGCTGCTACTAAGCTCAGCCGACAGTTTCTCCAAAAGCTCCGTACGCCGTGCAACCAGAACAAGGTCAATACCTTGACTTGCCAGCGTGCGCGCAAAAGCTTTGCCGATACCCGATGAGGCTCCAGTAATCAAGGCAGTTTGGCCATAGCGTTCGCTTAAAGGCTTCATCTAACAACCCTCCTGTTATTATTGCATTCAGAATCTGCAGCGCAGTTTGTGCTAGTAGGTGAGGGCTAGTCGCTATGAACTAGTTGTATTTTTACGCTCGTGCTGTTTTCGCGATGCCGCTGCGAGTGGCTCTTCTTCTCTCTCAGAAACCACCCCGCCGCTCAGCACTAATTGCAAAGCATCGGCCGGGCTAAGATCAAGCGAGCGCGTGTGCTTCTTCGGCACAATAATCGTATAGCCGCCGATCTGAAAGCTCATCGGCAAGTAAACAGCGATGTGGTCATCGTCCAATTCACTGGCTATGTCATTGCCATTACCTTTATTGCGCACTGTTACTATGCCAATTAAGCGCATTTGGGTGTTGGGCAGCTCAACCATCACGACAGCCTCGTCCGCAAATTTCTTGCCGCCCATAATTTCCATGACATCTTTGAGGGTCCCATAGAGTTGCTTCAGAACCGGTAACCGTTCAAGTACGCGACCAGGTATTCCCCAGATAAATCCTGCCACTGACCAGCGCGAACTCAGCCCCACCAAGGCCGTCAGCACAACGATCAGAGCAAGCGCCATACCGGGTATATAGCTCGACCCCAGCAACTCTTTCAGCGGTGGTGCCAGCCAGGATTCAACCGTTGTCGTCATCCATACCGCAATCTGAAGGGATACCACCACCGGTAGCAAAACGAAAAGGCCACGTAAAAATGCTGCGCTAATGGCTCGCATAGCTTCTCTCTATTGGTAGACGAGCCGTGATAGAAGCACAGACGGGATTCAAACGGCAAGTGAGACCAATGCGAAAGCCCGACGATTGCTATTTTGTGGCGATTTATCGGCACAAAAAACCCGGCTCGAAGCCGGGTTGGGGTATCAGAAACGTCTCTGGCCTCAGGGCCTACATCAACAGCGGACTAGCTGCAGAAAGCGTCGCCAGCGGCGATGCGCTTGCCGAGATCTCTCAGCGTCTTCGCCGAACTGCCCAGCATCATTTCGTTGTGACGCATCCACGTGCAATAACGCCACAGCGGATAGTCGCGGTCGATACCCATACCTCCGTGCAGATGTTGGGAGGCGTAGCTTACGCGGTGCCCAACATCGCCAGCCCAGATTTTTGCGATCTGAACTTCGTTGGTGGCACTAAGCCCGCCAGACAGGCGGCTCACGGCCTGATAGGTATTCAAACGCAGACACTCGACATCAATAAAACAGTTCGCTGCGCGGTGCCCAACAGCCTGAAATGTCGCGATGGGCACGCCAAACTGTTTGCGCTCAGCGGTATAGGAGGCCGTCATTCGCGTGGCAACATCGGTAGCACCCACCTGATGTGCGCAAATGGCCGCCATGGTGTGCTCACTCAACCACTGCATGACCTCTGCACCGTTGTCGGCGCCTGCGAGAACATCACTCGCCGCCACATGAACATCTTCCATCACAACTTCGAACTGGGGCTCGTAGGTGGTCACTTTCATTGGCTCAAGCGTGACACCCGCCGCGTTGGGGTCTAGCAGCAGCACAACGACGCCCGCGTCTGTTTTCGCCGACAACAAAATGCGCTCGGCGCGATGCGCAAAGGGCACGCAAAGTTTTACGCCTGACAATGTATAATCGTCACCCTGCTTGGTCGCCGTGGTTAGCATCGGAGTCGCAGGGTTTTCGTTCTGCTCTTCCATCAATGCGGCGCTGAGTTGAAGAGCTCCACTGACAACTCCGGGCAGTAAACGCTGCTTCTGTTCGTCGTTGCCAAATTTTTGCAGGGGTAAAGCCGCAGCAACCAAATTGGAAATCAGCGGTACCGGTGCAATGGTACGTCCCGCTTCTTCAATCAGCAGCGCCAGCTCGATAAAACCAAAACCCATACCACCGTGGGCTTCATCAACCGCTACGCCTAACAGGCCGGCCTTGGCCAATTTGCCCCACAACGCTTCGTCAAAACGTTCGTTCTCGTAGCTATCGCTCGCCTTTAGCTTCTCAGGCTTAACCATATCAGAGAGTATTTCTCGGGCCAGATTTTGTACGTCGCGCTGTTCTTCAGAAAATCCAAAATTCATATCTTTCTCCTCAATTAGCGCGCTGCGCGGGGCATCCACAGACCCGCGGCCGAAATAATATCGCGTTGAATTTCATTGGTGCCTCCACCGAAGGTAATGATGGATGCGGTACGGTACATGCGCTCAACTTTGGCTGCCAATTCCTGTGAATTGTCGGAATGACGGCTGACTGTTGAAAACTGGCCAATGACTTCGCCCAGCGCCCGATACACTTCAATAAAAAATTCGGAACCGTAGACTTTCGCAGCAGAGGCGTCGGCCATGTCCAGCGTACCTTCTGACATTGCCCACGCCTGTTTGTAACAGACCAGCTTAAGGGCTTCGACACCGGCTCGTACCTTGGCAAGATTCACTTGCACCCAATCCTCATCAATCAGCTTGCCGCCTTGAGGGAGGTCGGTTTGCTGTGCCCACTTCACCACCATATTGAACAAGTGCTGGGTGGGGCCGCAGTTCACCAAACTCAGGCGCTCGCGATTAAGCTGGCCAGTAATTAGCTTCCAGCCGCCATTCAGTTCGCCGACCATCGCATCGTCGCCAACGCGAATATTGTCGTAGTAAGTGGCGTTAGTGCGCACACCACCGAGTGTATTAACCGGTGTTGCACTCCAGCCGGGATCCGAGGTCGGCACCAGAAACATAGAAATGCCTCTGTGGGGCTTCGCTGGGCTTTCGTCCGTGCGGCAGGCTAGCCAAACGTAATCGCAAAAATGCGCCAGCGAAGTCCACATTTTCTGGCCATTGATAACCCACTCGTCGCCGTCTTTCACAGCGGTGGTTTTCAAGCGCGCAAGGTCAGTACCCGCGCTCGGCTCGGAGTAGCCGATGGCGATCAGGCATTCGCCGCTCAGAATTTTCGGAACGATATTTTTCTTCTGCCACTCATTGCCGTGTTCAGCCAACTGCGGGCCCACAGATTCAGTGGTCAAAAACGGAAAGGGGTAACCCGCCCGCATGATTTCTTCAACAAAGATAAACTGTTCGATGGGGCTCATACCGCGGCCGCCCAGCTCTTTTGCCCAACCCACGCCGATCCAGCCGTCTTTACCCATTTTTAGCAGCGCCTCGCGCCACAAGGGGCCACCGCCCTCACCCATATCACGATCGCACTCGGCGGCGAGGTCCGGCGTCATTAGCTCGTCAAAGTAGGCACGCAGCTCCGTGCGCAGCGCTTCCTGTTCCGGTGTAAATTCGACTTTCATCGGGTGTCCTCAATTACTAGCGAAGGCTTTCGCAGAAAGCAACCATCATAGGGAATGCCCAAGGCAGCACAATAGCAATTCTCGTCAAAGCGCTGACAAAAACAATCATTCGGAGCTGACCAAAGACGTCACCCAAATGGCGCATAAGGACATCTTTATGGCCTGATCGGTTGTTGCCGCTGCTTGCGGGGCGATAGTATGCTCACCTGTTGCTGTTTGGCTTGCCCAGTTTCGGGCGCCACTTTGCTTAGAACTCACCCGGAGACTGTCAGGAATGAGTGCAAAACCCGTTAATGCCGCCATCGAAGGCTGGCACACACTCGATAAAGACAAGCCCGCGCTGCTGGGCAGTCGCTGCGATAGCTGTGGCACCTACTACTTCCCTAAAATGCTGAAATTCTGCCGCAACCCGTCCTGCGACAGCAGCGACTTCAGCGAAGTGCCGCTAAGCCGCACCGGCAAGATTTGGTCTTACACCAATGCCTGCTACAAGCCGCCTGAGCCCTTTATTGCCGACGACCCCTTTGTGCCTTACGCCATTGCCGCGGTTGAGCTGGCCGAGGAACAAATGATCGTGCTAGGCCAGGTCATTAAAGGGATAGACGTTAGCGAGCTTAAAGTCGGCATGGATGTCGAACTGGTGCTGGAAACGCTGCACGAAACCGACGAAGACACCAAAGTCACCTGGAAATGGAAACCGGTCTGAGCCCGCTTCTAAGCCCAGTAAAGATTCGCGTACAGAGCCTAAGCTCTGCACCACAGAATGTGTGAGGAATACCATGAGCAATGAAATAGCCATTCTTGGCGTTGGCATGCACCCCTGGGGCAAGTGGGGCCATAATTTTGTCGAATACGGTGTTGCGGCCGCGCGTACGGCCATTGCCGACGCGGGCATTAACTGGAAAGACGTAGGTTTTGTATCCGGCGCGGCCACCATGCGTAACGGCTATCCCGGCTATGTAGCCGGTGCTACCTTCGCCCAAGCGCTGGGTTGGCAGGGTGCCGAGGTAAACACCTCCTATGCCGCTTGTGCCTCCGGCTCACAGGCGCTGGCCGCAGCGCGCACCAAAATTCTCGCCGGTGAGTGCGAAGTCGCACTGGTTGTTGGCGCAGACACCACCCCCAAGGGCTTTCTGGCACCTGCCAAGGGCTACCGCCCGGAAGATCCAGACTGGGCGCGCTTTTATCTAGGCATTACCAACCCCACCTATTTCGCTTTGTACGCACGCCGCCGCATGGATTTGTACGGTGACACCGAAGAAGATTTCGGATTGGTCAAAGTCAAAAACAGCGAAAACGGTTTCACCAACCCGAATGCCCGCTACAAGAAAAAATTTACCCTCGAAGACGTTGCTAAGTCGGCTATGGTCGCCGACCCGCTGCGCTTATTGAATGTGTGCGCCACCTCCGACGGCGGCGCGGCCATGATCGTCTGCAGCATGGCTTACGCGAAGAAAATGGGCAAAGCCAACGCGGTAAAAGTCGCGGCCATTTCCACCGTCACCCCAACCTTCGCCAGCGGTGTGGTTGAAATGCCCGATATCGCCACGGATTCCGCAGCTGCTGCCGGTGTAGAAGCCCATCGCTTCCGCGCCTCACTGCCTGTCAAAGCCTACGAAGAAGCCGGCATTAGCCCGAAAGACGTCAGCATTGCCGAAGTCTACGACCTGTCCTCGGCGCTGGAGCTGGACTGGTATGAAGATTTGCAACTGTGTGAACGCGGTCAAGCCGCCCAATTGGTGCGCAATGGCGACACCAAACTCGGCGGCCGCATTCCGGTTAACACCTCCGGTGGTCTGGCTTGTTTTGGCGAGGCTGTCCCTGCCCAAGCCTTGGCACAGGTTTGTGAGTTAACGTGGCAGTTGCGTGGCCAGGCAGGAGATCGTCAGGTTGAAAATGCCAAGGTGGGTATCACCGCGAATCAGGGCTTGTTTGGTCACGGTTCATCGGTCATCGTGACCCGCTAGTCACTTTCGTACAGCACTGAAAAGCATAGCTCTCCGGTCGAACTTGGCCGGGGCGCTACAAATCTGCCAGCGGGTTTTCTGCCCAGGGCGCCTCAAACAAAGCATTGATTTCTTCATCTGGCACACTGGCCAGATTCGGGTACTGCCATTGTGGACGCCTATCTTTATCTACCAATTGCGCGCGCACGCCCTCAATAAATTCGGCCGTACACACGCGGTTTGCCGATATGACTAGTTCCATCCGCAGCGCATCGGCCAAAGAAAGCTTCGCGCCGCGCCGATACTGCTCGAGCACGATTCGGCCGGTTGATGCTGAACCGCGACTGAAATTCTCGCTGGCGCTGCTGAGCCAAAGATCGTCGCCGTGCAAACC
This sequence comes from Paracoccaceae bacterium, assembly GCA_047622145.1. Taxonomy (GTDB): domain Bacteria; phylum Pseudomonadota; class Gammaproteobacteria; order Pseudomonadales; family Spongiibacteraceae; genus Litorivivens. The sequence goes on from JBLHMO010000008.1 coordinate 16,153, forward strand.
GGCAAGCGCCACATCCAAGGCCGCAGGTTCTAGCGACTCGCAGAGTTGTTCTATCAAACCCGCTCTTGATTTCAGATGTGATTCAGGCAAACAGACCTCGTATTCTACTTCCAGGTCCGTTAACTCGGCGGTGAGAAGCTCTGCGTCCTGCTCGCCATCAAAAAACCAATCTAGACTCAGCAGGTGCAACAGTAACGATCGCCGCGCTGTTTCCGGCAGAAGGTAGTCCGCCAAACCGCTGTAGAGCGCGTCAGCGGCATTCAGGTTGGCACCGGTTAAGGCGCAAAATAGGCCGGTGCATTCCGGCATACGCTGCAAAAACCAGCTCGCGCCGACATCCGGGTACAGACCAATCGAAACTTCCGGCATCACAAAGTGGCTACTTGGGGTGGCAATGCGATGACTCGCGCCCATCAAAAGACCGAGGCCACCGCCCATCACAATGCCATTGCCCCAACACAGCACAGGTTTGGGAAAGCAGTGAATCAGATAGTCGACCCGATACTCAATTTCAAAAAACTTTTCCGCTGCAAGGGCTCTGCCGCCCTTTGCGGCAAGCGCCGAGTTACGCATGGCGCGAACATCGCCGCCCGCACAAAAACCGCGCTCACCGGCTCCGTCCAGCCACACCGCCACCGCTTCGGGGTCAGCGGCAAGTTTCTGCAAATGCCGCAGTAAAGTCGCCACCATCTCAAGACTGAGCGCATTGAGACTGCGCGGCGCATTCAGCGTAATTTGCGCAAGGTAACCGCCCACAGCGAGCGGATGTCGAACCAGCTTTACACTGCTCTGCGCCATAAACAGCTCCTCAACCTGCCTGTTTGGTCGGATCGTCCAATTCTGCAGGCGCTGTAATGCCCGTAAATACTGCCGACACCCGCTCGTCGCTCATCGCGAGAATTTGCGTAGACGTCACCACACAGCGGGTGGCAACAATTTTCCAATCGCCGTTTATACAACGGTAGCGGTCTTCATAATACGCGCCCAGCTGAGTCGTAATATTTTGCTGAGTATCAATCATGTAATAGTAAAGCCCCCACAAACCCGAGGCTTCTGTTGCCGACTCGAGATCAATTTGAGGGTTCTGGGCGTGGTGCATTTCAACGATATGCTCACTACAGGCCAATTGTTCAAACACGGCAACCAAATCGTCGGCGCTGCTGAAACAGCCAATTCGACCAAAATCGATATCAAGCTCGCCATCGGCAAAGCATTTGCGGACCTCAGATGGACGTTTCTGGTCGCAGTTGAAAAAATACTGATATTTAAGGCGTTTAATCGCTTCCAGCGCTTCGAGGCGACTGATCCGCTCATTGAGACTCGCTAAATCCATACGACTCTTATCCTTTGCTTTAAGTATGTTGTAATAGCAGCGCGGGTTATTTTTTTTCTGGTACCTACCCTGATTAGAGCAAATAAAGGCAGCCATTCCAAGCACAAACCAGTGATGTCAGGCACTGGTTTTCCATTGTGTACGAACCGCTGTATTGACCTCAATACCGCTTTATCTGATAGCTGCGGCCAATTCGGTCATATTGACGATTCGATATAGTCTACGCACTAGATTTGTCCTTTCGAATTACAGAGGTTTCCTATGGCAACGTTTAAAGCTCCGACCCGGGACATCAAGTTCGTTATTAACGAAGTACTGGATTTTCCTTCTCATTACGCAGCTCTACCCTGCGGTGAAGACGCCACGCCGGACATGATCGACGCCATACTCAGTGAATGTGCGAAATTCTGTGAAGATGTCCTATCGCCCCTCAATCAGGTGGGCGATCAACAGGGCTGCACATTCGACAACGGCAAGGTGGCCACACCCGATGGCTTCAAAGAAGCCTACGACCAATGGATTGCCGGCGGTTGGCAAGGACTGTCCCACCCGGTCGAGTACGGTGGCCAAGGCCTGCCCTTATCACTGGGGCTACTAAAATCAGAACTGGTCGGCACCGCCAACTGGTCCTGGGGCATGTATCCCGGCCTGAGTCTGGGCGCCATGAACACGATTTTCGCGCACGGAACGGAAGAGCAGAAAATGCGCTACCTGCCCAAACTCACCTCAGCCGAGTGGACAGGCTCCATGTGCTTGACCGAGGCCCACTGCGGTTCTGACCTCGGGCAGATGCGCACCCGCGCCGCACCCAATAACGACGGTAGCTACGCACTGACCGGCACCAAGATTTTCATATCCTCCGGCGAGCACGACCTCACTGACAATATCGTCCACATCGTATTGGCACGTACGCCCAACGCACCGGAAGGCACCAAAGGTATTTCCCTGTTTATTGTGCCGAAGTTCAATGTCGAAGAAGGCGGCGTGATGGGCGATTTCAACAACGTCAGCTGCGGCTCCATCGAACACAAGATGGGTATCCACGGCAACGCCACCGCGGTGATCAACTTCGATAGCTCCAAAGGCTATATGCTCGGCGCTGAAAACGATGGCCTCGCCTGTATGTTCACCTTTATGAACACGGCCCGCGTCGGCACCGCCATACAGGGCGTTGCTGCCAGCGAACTGGCTTACCAAAACAGCGTGCCTTACGCCATGGATCGCTATTCCATGCGCTCATTGTCCGGCCATAAAAACCCCGACAAACCCGCCGATGCCATTATCCACCACCCCGATGTACGGCGCATGCTGCTCACCCAGAAAGCGTTCGCTGAAGGCGGCCGCGCCATGCTGTACGACGCTGCGCGTCAAGCCGACATCATGATGTACGGCAACACCGAAGAAGAGCGTGCCAATGCCGACAATCTACTCGGTTTTGTGACGCCGATTCTAAAAGCCTTTCTAACCGAAACTGGGCAGGAGTCTTCCAACCTAGGTATGCAGATTTACGGTGGCCACGGCTATATCGCTGAACACGGTATGGAACAGATTGTGCGCGATGCGCGCATTTCGACACTCTATGAAGGCACCACCGGCATTCAGGCAATGGACCTGCTGGGGCGCAAGGTTATTCTCGACGGCTTGAAGCTGTACCGCAGTTTCAGCAAGCGTATGTATAGCTACGGTTTTAGCATTTTATTCAAACGTGGCCGTTCAAAATACGCACGCAAACTGCTGGCGCATACCTTTCGTTGGAACCGTCTTTGCATCGGCCTGTTGATACGCGCTTCGCGCAATCGCGACGCTGTGGGTGCGGGTTCTTACGACTTTTTGATGATTAGCGGCTATATCACCATGGCCTTTTTCTGGGCGCGCATGGCCGATACCGCGCTGGAAAAGTTAAAGCAAAACCCAGAAGACCGCGACTTCTACGAAGCCAAACTGGAAACGGCTGAGTTCTACTTTGAGCGCCTGCTGCCGCGCGCTATTGGTCACGCTGAAGCCATGCGCGGCTCGGTTGGCTCGGTGATGGATATGCCTTTGGATCACTTCAACCACCGCTAAACGAAACGCTGCACAACAAAAGAGGCCGGAAATTTCCGGCCTCTTTTCATTCTGATACACTTCGGTGATTTCCAAGAAAGCAGAAGGGTCTAAACATGGCGTATAACAGCATCGAATATTCCTTAGAAAAACACGTTCTGACTATTCGTCTTAACCGGCCCAACCAACTCAATGCCTTTACCGTTGAAATGGCTAACGAACTGGAAGATGCCTTCAACACGGCGAGTGAAGATGACGCTGTACGAGCAATCGTCGTAACCGGGAATGGCCGCGCCTTTTGTGCCGGCATGGATCTAAACTCTGCCGGCAACGTGTTTGGCCTGGACGAGACAGTTCAGCCGGGGCTCGCTGAAATGGAAAACCTCGACGACCCAATAATCTATAAGGGCGTGCGCGATACCGGCGGCCGCGTGACGCTCGCAATATTCGATTGTAAAAAACCGGTTATCGCCGCGATCAATGGCGCTGCTGTTGGCATCGGCATCACCATGACACTGGCCATGGACATTCGTTTGGCGTCAGAGAAGGCAAAAATTGGTTTTGTGTTCAATCGCTTAGGCATTGTGCCTGAGGCCTGCTCAAGCTGGTTCCTACCGCGTGTAGTCGGCATCAGTCAGGCGCTAGAATGGACCTACGCCGCCGATGTATTCGACGCCGCAGAGGCCAAACGTGGTGGATTGGTAAAAGGCATCTATGCCCCCGACAAACTGTTGGACGAGGCCTACGCCATTGCCAACCGCCTTGCCAAGAAATCGCCGGTGGCCATCGCCCTCACCCGACAAATGCTCTACCGCAACTCAGCCGCCGAGCACCCTCTACAAGCACACAAAATCGACTCGCTGGCCATGTTCTACGCCAGCCAGAAAGATGGCAAAGAAGGCGTCGCCGCCTTTCTGGAAAAACGTGAGGCCAACTTCAGTAGCAGCGCCAGCAAGGATATGCCGGCGTTTTATGATGAGTGGACTGCCCGCTAGCGGGCAGCTATATTACCCGGGCAACCGATACGCATCTATTCAGGGTTTGATATTTCACATGAACAGCAGTGTACAATGGCGATGAAATAACTAAACCTGAGCCCGCACTACCCTACCCCTCCATTCAGAGACTCTATCCGCAATGAAGAAGATATTCGCCATTTCCCTGCTCGCTTGTATTAGCCTGTCTGCACACGCTGGCTTCTGGGACAGTCTTTTCGGGGGCGGAAAAAAGGCGGCACCCGCGCCAGCGCCGGTCGTTCAAAGTGCACCCGCACCAACGCCGGCCAAGTCTTCGTCGAGGGTCGAAACAGGATTGCAATTGCTGCCCTTGCTAACACAATCACTAGGCGTAAGTGGCGAGCAGGCGACTGGCGGCATGGGTTCTCTGCTGCAGGCTGCGCAAATCTTGATGGCGAATAATGAATTTTCCGCAATCGCCGAGGCCGTTCCCGGTACTGAATCGTTGATGAAGGCCGCGCCCGTCGTCAAAGAAGTCATCGCCGGTGGCGGCATGATGAATAACGCAATGAGTATGGCGTCTAAATACAGCCCTGAAGCCAAGGCTGGAACGGAGCTGGTATCACAGTTTAGAACTCTCGGCATGGGCCCAGAAATGATTCCCAAGTTTGCCGACGTCGGCAGTGACTACCTGAATAAAACCGGCAATCCCGAACTCGGCATGCTGTTTAAAAGCGTGATCCCGGGCGCACAGTAGAGAAACAAAAAGCCCGCATAAGCTTAGCTTTGCGGGCTTTTTTATATCACCTATCTAGAAGCCTGCTCCTGCAAGCAACTCTTTAACCTGCTTTCAGCAATTCTTCCTTCACCGGCCCAATACGCGCTGCGATTGGCGCCAACTTGTCACGGTCAAAGCCGTAGAAACGAATCGCGTTCTCGCCCAGCATTTTTTCAACCTCGGCGTCCGGCAGACTATGGAAGGTATCCTTCATGGCTTCCCGCGTGCTTGGCCAGGTGCCTTCAGGATGCGGGTAATCGCTGCCCCACATCACCTGATCAATGCCCATATCGTGGCGGTATTGCATGTCAGTGCGTGGGATACAGGACGCACCAATACCGACATTGCGACGAAAGTACTCAGTCGGCGACATAGAAAGATGGGAGCGGAAGTCACCCAACTTGGCCGAAAATTGTACATCGTGGTAATTGTGGTCCAGCAATTTGAGGTGGGGAGGCAGCATCCAGCTGGTACCGGTTTCGGTAACAGCCACTTTCAGTTTGGGAAAGCGCTCAAATACGCCGCCCCAAATCATGAAAGTCAGCGGTCTATAGGTCCAGAAAAACACCTCAGAAACGTAAACACCCATACCGCCGGGGTAGTCATCAGGCGCTTCTTCCGGGAAGTTTTTACCAAAGTATTCCTTGGTCAAGCCGCCGCCGGAGTGGAAGTTCACGATAATACCCAGATCCTCGCACACCTGCCAAAAGGGATCGTAGCGCTTGTGGTGATAGGGTTCGAAAGTACCGGTCGACAGCGGGATTAATACCGCTTTCAGGCCATTCTCTTTCACCCATCGAACTTCTTTAATCGCTTCTTCGATATCCCATAGCAGCGGCACCGAGGCTACGCCGCAGTGGCGCTCTGGCGCCTGCGAGCAGAACTCAGCCAACCAGCGATTGTGGGCGCGCGCGCCGGCCCACTGCAATTCGGCAACAATGGTGTCATCACAGGGCAAGCCCAGGCCCGCACCGAAGGGCGGGCTATTACGCTCGGTAATACCGTCCACAAAGAGTACTTCGCCGGCAATACCGTCCTCATCTAGCATCTTTATGCGGCTACCGTGATCCCAAGCGCCGTGCAAACCACTCGCCGCGTCCGATCGCCACTCATCGTTTATATCCTTAATCAAAAAGCTCGCCTCTGCTTTTTCAGTCATTTCGATCTGAATGGGAAGCGCCAAATCAAAGGTTTCGCGATATTGCGGATCCAGATAATTCCGATACTGCTCTGGTGGCAGCCCCGCGTGGCAGTCTGAGGAAACAACGATGTAGCGATCCATGAGTAACTCCTTTAGTACAACAAATCTAGGGTACAGCAGACTCGGCGGCCAACACCTGGTCATTATCTTGAGGGCGAGTATGCTAAAAACAGATGCTTAAAGTTACACACCGTTCTACTTTTTTCAATTAAAGCATCATTACACTTTTGTAGGGATGCCACCTTGTAGAGAATCCCAGTGAAACTGAGAATGGGTTCCATATTCGCAGTTGCGAATGAGAATGGCTTATTTACCACGACCTTGCTCTACTATTTAGCACAGAAGTCCAGCGCTATAAAATTGACATGAAACCCCATCAATTCTGCGCATGATCCAGATCGACTTACGCCAAGGCTTTGTCCAGATCTTCATGCTCAAATGCGCTTTCCATCATCCTGATTTCGCTGCTTTTGGCTCCAGCCCGCTCAGCTGCCGCGCGCCACTGCGAAGTCACTTTCGCTACTGACCTCACAATCGTTTCAGCATCCCTCTTTGACAGCTGATAAAAATCAGCTGTATCAAGTACCGTATCAATAGAGCAACTTGCGTTTTCAAAATCAATGGCTGTAGTCAATATGCGTGGCTTGAATTGCACCGGAGTAGGGTTTACATCGTACAAAGGCGACAGACTCCAGCCGCCATTTCGATAGAGAAACCCATGATTTCTCAGATGGTCGTCCACATTGGAGATCAGTACATTGAATACCACACGACGAAACAGCTCAAGACGATCCTGCTTTGCTCGGTTGCTGTTCTGGACTATATCGTCAATCATATCTAAGTAACTGCCCTGCTCGCCATCAACCGCCTGCAGCCTGGCCATGGCCGACATAAACGGTATTCGGACGTCGCTCTCTCGGTCAAACCGCACGGACAACAAAACATCCCGGCCGGCTAACTCGATGAGGCTATGCTCTGACACATCCATTCCCGCCATGCTAGCCAGCGTCAGCGCAATCGACTCCCAGCGTTCAAGGCTGTATGTATCTGTATCTTTTGGGAACTTCGCAATCGACAGTTCACCGTTATTATTGCGTATTGAGGCCTTGGGGCGGGCACCTCCGAGTGACGAGCCCTGGCAGAACAGCAAAGTAAGATCCTCATCGGTTTCCTGGCCTCGCTCAATCCGGCCGGCCGCCTCATAAAGACGCGGTAGAGCGACTAATGCTGGAACACCCTCGCCACCCAGAGGAGTCTGAAAGGTCTCTTCGCCTTCATAGCGCAGGCGTATACCGCCCATTCTTGGCAAATCGGCGACACCAATCAGATAATCGTACTCAAATAAGGTTCGCTGCTTTTCACCGGCCGCCTTAGCACGCCGCACTTCTCGGCGACGCATGATTTCACGCCCCCACTTATCCGGCGCCGAGTCACCAATGCCCTTGAAGAATTCGCCTGCTGGAAAATGCTGGCCACGGGTCATCGGCGCCTCAGGATCGATCTCAAACGCCCCAGGTAGTTCCAGCCACCTTGGATCATACTCAAAGCGTGCGATCGACTGACCCTTGCTATCCGCAAAGCCCAGCCGCCCAACACGATGGGTTTCGCCTTCAATAGACATGCATACGTCCAGTGTCGGGTGCTTGCTCATAACGAAGATTTCCTTGGCGCCCGACGCGGCGTCAGTTGCTCACCTATCAATGCCCGGCCCACCTCATCTTTGGAAATATCAGCGATCTCCCCCAGATTACTCAGCAAGCCAACAGCCTGAATGACCGACGCGTACACGCCCATCGAAACACCCGGATTGCCCTCCTCGACACGTCGCAAAGTGGGTCTCGAAGTGCCTGCACGCTCAGCAACAATTTCAGCGCTGAGGCGACGACGCAGGCGCGCCTCCCGTAGGTCTCTGCCGAGCTTTATCAGGGTTCGCTTGACCCCGGGCGATACACGATGAGGGGTTGGCATAATGATAACTTCCCTTTCCAATTATAGCCTTAATGTAACACGATGACTTCATTATACTATATTTTCCACTTATACTACAGTCAAGTGCTAGGGCTACGTGCAATAGCAACCCTGCCTTCTTAGCTCACCATTGCCCGAGATCGGCCAACCAGTATGGACGACGGGATTACAAAGAAAGGCGACCCCGGAACGAGACAATTTGGAATTCTCAATAGCTGAACCGAGACAGCTCGGATATCGCGCTATCGAAAACCGAGTCTCAGTGATACAAAATATTGCTAAAGACATTATTTAATTATGAATACTAGCAACACATTAGACTGTTGAAGCTAGGCTGCTGCAGTCGCTTTATTAGGTAAACTCGACACACCATTTCGGCAGGCAGGACATTTTCGCGGAAAAGTATCCGTTCGCGCCGAAGGTTTCACCACAGTAACCACATTCAGGCTTATAGCTTAACTGACGTGATGACTCTAATATCGGGGCGATAGGTCACGCGACAGAATCGAAAGCTACAATGCCTGGAGAAGAACGGGGGTACCCGTAGGCAGGTCGCCAAAAAAATCAACCGCGGAGAACACTCGCGCGGGCGCTCATTTAACTGCTCTGCGAGAGACATATGCCTTTGTATAAGATCACAGACACCAGCCTTAATGCATTGGAGTCGACCACCTTTCAAAGAGAGAACCTATGGGAGCGTAGGGATCTGCAGCGCCTTCTCAGGGCTAATATCGATGCAATTGCACCAGGCGTGCTAGTGATCGCAGAAGAGTTTGGTGAATGGGATGAGAGTGGCCGGCGGATCGATTTGCTTGCGATCGATGGCGACGCCAACCTAGTCGTCATTGAGCTAAAGCGGACGGACGATGGAGGCCATATGGAGCTTCAGGCTATTCGGTATGCCGCCATGGTCGCGAACATGACCTGGGAACAAGCGACGACTGCCTATACCCGCTATCTGGCCGACAACGAATCGGAAGTCGATGCTGAATCTCATCTCTGTGAATTTTTGGGGTGGGATGAAGTCAACGAAGATGATTTTGCTCAAAATGTGCGGATCGTACTTGCCTCAGCTAATTTTTCGAAGGAAATCACGACATCTGTGTTGTGGCTTAATGAGCGAGATTTGGACATCAACTGTGTTCGCCTATCTTTGTATCGGCTCAATGACGAACTTGTACTGAGTGCTGATCAGATTATTCCCCTCCCTGAGGCCGAAGCCTATCAAATAGAAGTTCGGCAGAAACGCCGCGAAGAACGAGTATCGCGAACACACCGTAAAGATCGCTCGCGGTTGACGGTCACCTACCAAGGCGATGTCTACAAGACAAACTTTCGTAAATCGGACATCGGGTACCTCACGGTACGATTACTCGAAAGTAGGAATTTAATCGATGAGGCTGTCTTCGAATGGCTTCGCGAAGATAGATCATGCGCTTTTCAGCTATTGAAAAGGCAAGAAGAGATGACCGATACCGAACGAAAGTACTCCAAATACCGCCACCAGAATGACCCAGAATTACATCATGCCGGCCAAGCCTACTATGTCGCGCGAAACTGGGGGATCAACAATTTTAGGCGATTCATCGAGAGGGTGCATGAACGCTTTCCCGGCATTGTAATCACGGTTGACGGCGACTAAAGTCTTTGGTCATTGCTTAATGCGTGGATAGTCGCGGACACCTCGCCTATACCCGTAATTTAGGAAAAAGAAGGGACACCGGCTGCTCTCTCACACCCTGGGAAAGGGGTTCATAAGTCTTTGTTTTATAAGGGCCTAGAACATTCTCATCTATTCTGGGACAAAACTGAAGATTCTCAACTATTCTGACACAGGCACTAAAAGTTCATTCTCAAGTAATACAGAAATCCTTGCGCTGCAGGGACATCCATTCGCAACTGCCGTTAGATTCTCCACCGCCTGCCGCCACCCCGGTATTTTTCAGCTATCGACGACGCTTATCCAGACCAACTTTTGGGCGTATAGTAGTCACTGACGCAGGGAGGACTTCCGATGACTCAAATGCTAGTGAAAGATGTAATGCTCGAAAACCCACCCGTTGTGAAGGCTGGTGAATCACTTGACGACGCCGTGGAGCGCCTTATCCATCATCGCTTGCTCGGTCTACCGGTTGTTGATGATAAAAAGCAGTTAGTGGGCTTCCTGTCAGAACAAGATTGCATTCATAGCATGCTAATTAGCAGCTACCATTGCGACGAGTCACAAACAGTTGGCGATATTATGAGCCACCAGGTACTTAGCGTCGGCCCCAACGAATCGATCATAGATATTGCCCAGCGAATGGGTAAAGAAAAGCCGAAGTCCTACCCCGTCGTTGCCGAGGGTAAACTCATCGGGCTGCTAACCCGTGCCAGCGTGCTTCACGCGCTTTGGAAAAACCACGCCGAATGTAAAATTTGATAACTATTCGTCTTCACTGTAAACACTAACGAAAGTTTCGCCGTCGAATCCCGACACATGCACAACGATAGGGCAGCAGCATACTGAGCAATCCTCCGTATAGTGCTGCTCAGCGACCGAACAATCCAACAGTAGCGTAATTCGCTCGCCACAGTTAGGGCAATGTACTGGCCGTTCTTGTATTGCTTCCATTGTGCTCTCCTCGTAGCCGCACTCACGGCATCACTCTAAAATCAGTTTCGAAGAATCAGGCCCGCATCGCAAACGAGAAAATCAACGCGGTTGTCATAAAGTGCGCCCAGCGCTTCTTCGGGGGTATTGATAATGGGCTCTTCATGAGCATTGAAGCTGGTATTCACCAAACAGGGGATATTGGTGATCGCCTTGAATTCTTGAAGAATATCGTAATACAGCCAATTTTGATCGCGAGAGATAATTTGCGGCCGCGCGGTTTTGTCAACATGAACTACCGCCGGGATGATATTTTCCCACTCCGGCCTCACATCAGTGGTAATGGTCATAAACTCGCAAGCGTGGCGATTGCCTTCGTCGATAACAAACACCGTAGAGGCATCTTCCGCGCAAACATAGGGCGCAAAGGGCATAAACTCGGTCCGCTCTAGCCGCGCATTGATGCTGTCGTTCACATCGCGCCTAGCCGGGCTGGCCAGAATACTTCTGGCGCCAAGCGCGCGCGGGCCCATTTCCATGCCGCCAAAGAAAATCGCGCCCACCTGCCCGTCTGCCAGCAAATCAGCGGCATCTTTGGCGGGCTGCTTGGACTCAAGGACTTTCACCTTGCTGGCATCCGCAGTGCGCATCAGATCATCGCCTGAATATGCATAGCCGTAGTACAAAGCCTGTAAGCGATCGCGCTGCAATCCCAAGAGACCATGTTGGCGAATCATGGCGTCAACTGCATTGCCAACAGGCAAGCCCTCATCCCCCATCGCCGGAAATACAAACACTTCTTCAATACCGGGAATGCTAGCTACGGTTTGGTTGAGCTTCACGTTGGCAAAGACGCCGCCGCTCATGCCCACATATTTGATCGGGCGCAGCTTGAGTAGCTGTTTCACCCAGTTTTCTAGAATTCGCTCGGACGCCTGCTGGATCGAGGCTGCTGCGTCCTCCCGACTCAATGGGCCAAGCAGCGCCCGAATAAACTCGCGCAATTCTTTGGGATGATCGAAGTCACTGGTGATAGAGCCATCGTCATTTGTTTGAAAACGCGCAAATATCGCGTCGGCGGCGACCGGAGAACCAAAGGCCGCCAAACCGGTGATCTTGCCTTCGTGCCGATTCGGCCGAAAGCCAATAACCTCGGTAGCATAGCTATAGGCCAGCCCTATCGAATAGCCGCCGCGCTGATCCGAATCCATCCAGCGGAATCTGTCGCCCTGCAGGCACTCCAAGTTTTCACCGTCAAAGTAATAGGCGGAGTACACCATGGCATCCCCACTGCCGTCACAACTTATGTACAGGGACTGATCCGGCCAATCGGTGAACCGAACTGATCCTAAAATATGGGAGTAGTGATGATTTGTAAAAATTATTTCGGCACTCTGCGGCACACCGAGAACATCTTTCAGCTTAGAAAAATCAACGATCTTGGCTTCGTCGTATTCCTTCTTTTCACCCATCTCGCGCGCGAGAAATCGCCCGGGATTTTTGCCACGCACTTTACGCCACGCATCCTTAACAGGGCTGGCCGTTGTTTTATAAACGGATAAGGGTAAACGGGTCTTGGATAAGGCGACGCAACCGACATCCGCTCTTGTAACACCGGCAATGCGCAGCACTTCATCAATAGACTGTAGCTCGAAGCGGCCGCCGTCGTTTTTAATTCTTGTCATTCGCTCTTCTTTACAGAAAGCCACCAACTGCTGATCTTTAAACAAGGCTGCGCCAGAGTCGTGCCCAGTGTGAATACCTAGAATATACAAAACAACGTCCTTTCTTATGCGTTGGGGACCATCGGCGCGGCGACAATGACAGCAATGCGGGCCGATGTGGGAGTAAAAGCAGGCAAGATTAAACCATTTGGCGAGGCGAGACCATAAAGCACGCTATGCCCGGACAAAATGCGGGGTAATTTTTGAGCGAAGCACGCAACAGAAAGTAAGTGCGTGATAATTGGTCACTTAGTGGAATCTAATCTTAGCCACCAGCCATATAGGCACATACACTCGGTTGTTTAACAGGTGTTTAATACCCCCACTTATACCCCCAAATATCAAAGCACTCCCCTGCAATCCTCCCCAACTAGCCTGTATGGAGGCTCATTTCCTTAGCCAACGCTCTAGCCACTATTGATTTAACGCGTGATGGCGAGCAATGCGGTAAAAACAGGGTGCATCGTATTATGCGCAACGAGGGCATGGCGGCTGTTCGCGGTTATCGTCGACATTCTGGCTTCAAGGGTGGGAAGTAACATCCTTCCGCAGCTACGTTCTTAACCGAAAATTCGTTGTAACGAAGCCAGATCAGGTTTGGGTTGCTGATTTCACTTACATAAGAACCTACGAAGGTTGGCGGTATGTGACGGTGTTGATTGATCTATATTCCCACCGAGTGATCGGCTGGACGATGAAAAGTTCGCCGAAAACGGATCTCGTTATCGATGCACTACTGATTGCTGTGTGGGGTCGAAGACCAGCGCACAAAGTGCTCGTTCACTCGGATCAAAGTGTTCAATATACCTCGGGTGGCTGGTGTACATTTCTTGAAGATCACAACCTTGAAGCCAGCATGAGCAGGCGCGGTAATTGCCATGATAATGCTGTTGCTGAATCGTTTTTCTCGCTGCTTAAAAAAGATCGAGTGAAGCACAAAATTCACAAAACTCGAGACGATGCACGGGCTGAGATATTTGATTATATCGAGGGCTCCTATAACCCTCGGAGGAATCATGGTACTAATAATGGTCTGTCATCAGCGGAAGCTGAAAGACAGTATTTTAAGAAGCTAGACAGTGTCTAGGTTTCTGGGATCTTACCACTGCCTCTAGTAATGCCAGCTTACATCTATACCGTAGGTTCGCGACTCACCCCAAACGACAGCACGATCTGCCTGCGGCAGGTTGTTGATTGCATCAACGACGTACTCTTCGTCCAGCAGATTCTTGCCCCACAAGGCCACATCAAGGCGACCACCAGCCAGCTCGATGCCGGATGCATACAGCCGGGTGTTCCAGAGGCCGTAGGATTCTAAGAGGGTGTGCTTAACAACCGATGCCTGCGCAGCGCCATTGCGCTCGTCCATATAGTTATAGGAAGTATGCCAATCCAAGCGTCCCCAATCCACCGACAACACATGCCAATCAAATGCGATATTGGCCGCATGCTTAGGCGCTGAGTTAAAAACAAAATCACCTGCGACATCGTTACCCGTTGAAGGATCCGTCGCCTTAACCACTTTGGCGTCGAGGTAGGCATAGTTAAAGTTTAGGCGCAACGCATTATTTACCTGCCAGGTGTAGTCTAATTCACCGCCGTCCATGTCGGACTCCCCAACATTGCTTGCTTTGGTATCGGCGATATTTCCGCCAAACAGGAAGTTGATTTGCTGGTCAACGAACTGCTGTGAGAACACCGTCAAATTGAAGCGCATGGTATTGTCGCGAAACTGGCTACGAAAACCCAATTCGATAACCTCGACTTTCTCTGGCTCAAAACCCTCAACAAAGCCAAAGCCGTAGTTGTTACCCGCCGTGTTCTTATCTCGATGTGGATCGCGAACGTTAAAGCCACCGGCGCGATAAGCCTCATCCAATTTCAGGTAAACATTAATTTCATCACTAACATCAAAGGCCGCAATCGCCGTAAAGGAATCGTCTTCGTAACGGCCTGAAGTACTGGCTTTAAAGCCTTCCGCAGACAGTCGTGCGCAAACGCGCACCAAGGGCTGGCAGGCATAACTCTCTTTCAGAGAGGTTTTTCCTGCCAGACGCTTATCAGCTGAGTGACGCCCACCAAAGGTTAGATGCAGGCGCCGGTCGAGCCAGTCAGGCGTGAACGTGGTTCGCGCATAGACTGCCCACGCCTCATTTTCGACATTTTGCTCGCGTGCTTCTGCAGATAGGATAACGGTATTCGGCCCTGCGACCGGAGCGTCGCCGCTGTCGAGTGTCGAATGAAAAAGATGATAAATTGGGACGGCAGCCAGCGTCGCGTCTTCCTCGAAATAGTAAACGCCAGCGGTGTACTCAAGGCGTTCTTCCAGAATCGTGCCACTGAACTTAAATTCGTGGGATTGCTGATCCTGCTCTGTATCGAGAGGAACAAAAGGAAATACACGTCCGTCCGGCGCTTCGTAAACATTCGAATCCAGGCGATAAGTCTCGTCTGAAGCGCCACTTCCTAAATCGGTATAAACGCTGTTGGTCAAATCGCGATAGCCAAACAGGTATTCCAATACCGCACCACTTTCAAATTCATAAGCGAGTGTCAGTGCATCGCCGCTTATGCGGTTCTTTGATTTTTCTAGAGGTGCAAAAGAATCCAATCTGCTCAAGCGCTTGTCGCTGTAACCCGGGCCATTGCGGACGTGATCGTTAGCATTGTCCTGCACTAGGTCGACGGTCGACCCACGGAAAGTACCCGGAGTGACTGCCTGATAGGTGTAGTTGTAGTAATCGATAGACGAGGAATCGTGCGAGTAATCAAGTGTCACGCGTTCGCTGACCTGCCAGCGGTAGTCGAGCCGCCAGCCTTCACTATTTTTGTCACCCCAATCGCCGCCAGGGCCGCCATTATCTACGAAGCCGTCGATCTGCTTAAACAAGTAGGCCAGCTTTAGCGCCATCGTGTCATTCAAGGGTATATTGAGGGAGCTAAGCGAACTGATCTGAGCGCGATTACCCACCGTCACTTTCTGACTAAATTCGACGCTATCGACGCTCGGCTTTCGCGTTACGACATTCACGGCACCACCAGTAGCATTGCGACCATATAGAGTGCCCTGTGGGCCGCGCAGTATTTCTATGCGCTCCACATCTGCCATATCTAAAGCGGTGCCAACACTGCGAGCCACATAAATACCATCAATGTAGACACCGATGGATGGATCCTGCGAAATCTGCGAGTCAATCAGACCAACGCCACGAATATAGATACGCAAGGTAGAGCTGTCGGTGGGAAAGGGCTGGATAGTCAGGTTCGGCACCTTCGACGCAATATCCGCGAGATTGTTGATCCCCTCGACTTCCATTTTTTTACTGTCGAAAGCGGCCAGCGAGATAGGCGTATCCTGTAAGGCCGACACCTTGCGCTCAGCCGTAACAAGAACCTCTTCGAGACCCGTATTTTTTTCCTGTGCGAGCCCCGCTAAAGGGCATAGTGCAAGGCCGCCTGTCAGCGCCAATAAAGTATTTCTGTTTACTGTTCCCGCCCGTAATTTAAATCCTGAAACCTTCATAATTGGTTCTCATTTTTGATTATTTGGTGATGAGCGTTTAACTGACAAAACCGGCAATATCGGGGCAAATGCGCCAGCTTCCCTCACCTATAGCTGACTCTCTTGAATCCATTGATCCAGCGCTTTATAAAGCGGCGTTCGGCCCGGAAACATAAAATGGTTATGCCGGGTATTTTCTAGCAATACGCTGGTAACAGGTCCAGCCACTAACTCGGATTGCAGCGTAAAATCGCCGCAGATATCCCGGTCACCCATGGCAGCAAAACTGGGCACGGTAACCTCTCTCGATATCTCCCAGACCACATTGGGCACCAGCGTCAGTGCACCGAGCACGGCAATTAGATCGCAGGACTTTCGTCGAACTGCCTCAACAAGACCGGCTTCGGCATTACGTTTCTCGAGTTCATCTGCGTCGGGTGAACCCATGGCTAGATAGGGCTGTCCAAACTGCGCCTTAGCGAGCTCAACAGCACGAGACATAGCGGAGGTAGGATGCTCCGCTATGTCCTTTCCAAGCTCACACAAAAATTCCGGTACGCCGCCATGCCCGAAGCCGAGCATGGCAAGGCCGTCAAAGCTTTGATGCCAAGCCTGCTGGCAAATAGCTAGCAGAGCGCCTAACGAATGTCCTACCGCAACCTTTGGCAGCGCTGAATTCGCGTACTGCCGGTATTGCTCCATCTCAATTAGGCGTTCGACTACTATTTCATTAGCCTGCACCACGCGCTCTGGAGTCAATAGAAAGCCGTCCTGCGGACGAGTGCTTTCTCCTACCCCCAGATGATCAATCGTAATCACAAGATAGCCGCGCTGCGCCATGCTGCGCGCAAAACTATAACTGGTATTTTCGACACACTTTGCGTCACAAAAACTCAGGTCAAAATACTCTCGTGTGCAAGCGCCACCAGGAAAACAGAATAGTGCTGCTTTGGCTGGACCCTCCGGCGGAAATATTTCTGCTGCACTACTGACAGACTCTCCCAGATCAAGGACCTGGCTTATATCAAACTTATAAGCTTGTGAGGACAGCACCGCTCATTCCCGAAGATACCAACACCTTATCCACTTCCCCCACCTGATTGACGGAAGTACCCCGAATCTGTCGAACAGCCTCACTGATATTATTAACCCCGTGAATATAAGCTTCGCCGATTAAGCCTCCGTTTGGATTCACTGGAATGCTGCCGTCGAGGCCGATGTGACCGTCCTTAACGAAGGCCGCAGCCTCACCCGGCCCGCAAAAGCCATAGGCTTCGAGCTGCATAAAAATAATCGGAGTGAAATGGTCGTAAAGCATAGCGACATCAAAATCTGCGGGACCCAAGCCACATTGCCTGTACAATTCTTTGCCCAGCACGCTTGCTTCTTTAAAGGTGGATAGCTCGCCGTGATAGTAATTGGTCACGACTTCGACGCCATACGGTACGGCTTGGGAAGTTGCAGCCATCTTAACCGGCTTTTGTTTTAGATCGCGCGCGCGGTCTTCGCGGGTTAATACGATCGCCACACCACCATCACTTTCTTGACAGCAATCGAGCAGGCGTAGGGTGGGCTCGATAATCCATTTCGAGGCCTGGTGATCGGCCAACGTAATGGGATTTTGATAAAACCATGCAGCGGGATTGGTAGCGGCATGCTTTCTCATGGTAACCGAAATATGACCGCAGTCCTCGTTGCTCACGCCGTAGTAGTCCATATAGCGTTGTAAATTCATGGCAGACCAGTTGGCTGGCGTTAAGGCGCCATAAGGCATGCTCCAATTAATAAACGTGGAGCCTGAGCCTTGTCCTCCTCCCGTCATTTGCGCCTGACCAAAACGATTGCCCGAGCGCTCATTCATGGCGCGCCACACCACGACGACATCAGCAAGGCCAGCACTAATGGCCGCCGCCGCATGGGTCAGGATACCGCTCGAGCCACCACCGCCATGCGGGACCCGCGAACTGAAACGCAGATTCTCAATGCCCAGCGAACGAACCAGATCTACGTCTTCATTGGTGTCGAGCGTGAAGGTGCTCATGCCATCTACATCTGCCGGGGTCAGACCGGCGTCGTCCAGAGCAGCTTTGATACATTCACAAGCTAGCTGCAATTCGCTACGCCCGGAGTTTTTGGAAAATTCGGTTTGACCGATGCCAACGATGGCTGTATTCAGATTCATTCCAGTTTCTCCAAAGGTGCAAATACCGGCACCTGTTTACCGCCGCTGGTAGGCTCAAAACGAACGCCAACGCGCATACTATTTTTGATGTCCGCAATTTCGCAATCTACAATATTGCTTAACAAGCGTATGCCCTCATCCAGATCGATCAGCGCGGTTACCAAAGGATATTTGAATAAGGGGATTTGCGGATGCCGCGGCAGCACCCAACTGTAAATTGATCCGGTCCCCGCAAGTTTCACATGCTTTTGGTTTAGACTATTGCAGTGCGGACACATGGGCCGGGGCGGATGCAGGTAAGCATGACATTCACCGCATTGCTGCCCCATCAATTCTCCGCGCTCGGCGGCTTCCCAAAAAAACATACTGTCTTGCGTCGGCACCGGATCGGGCCGGGTAATCACACCAGTTTCGCTCATAATCTATCCAGCCTTTTCATGTGTTTTGTCATCGATCGAGGACTGTCCAAGATTCAAGTCGTACATATAACAGCTTTCGTCAGCCACCACCGAGGCTGCAAACAGCGCTTCCTGTTCCGCCTTGCTGTAGCCCAGCTCGGTTAGAATCTCCCGCGTATATTGGCCGACGATCAAAGGTGGGCTTTGAACCTCAGCCGGCGTTTCTGATAATTCATAAGGCACGCCGACATGCCCCACTGTTCCAAGAACCGGGTGTGGTAGGTTGACCAGCCATTCGCGCTGTATGAGAAAATCATCCGCCTGCCACATACTCGTATGGAAAGCCGCATTTTCTATTTCACAGGGAATGCCAAGCCCATCCAGCTTTTGCCAGATTTCGGCGCTCTGACATTGGACAAAGGCCTTTTCCAGCAGACCGTTGAGTTCCTCGTCGCGCGCCTTACGATAGTCGGCAGCCGTAAAACTCTCCGCTAGTCCAAACAACTCAACTAAGGCCTGCCACTGCGGCTCGGACTGAATGGCAAGGCAGATGTACTCGTCTTTGCATCGGTAGAGGCGGTAGCCCGCACTGTATCCCAAGGCGTCGGCGCGCAAATGTGGCCGATCAAATGCGCCCGCTCCCGCCGGCGCAATCACCTGAGAGCAGTTAAACAAATGGGCATTAATAATGGAGGTATCAACAAATTGACCCTCACCCGACTGCTCCCGCGAGCGCAATGCCTGCATAACTGCGATAGCAGCCAAGTAACCATTGCCGGTGTCGCCCAGTGTCGTTTGACTCCAATAAGGGCGACCGCCGTCGTGTGCGCAGGCTCCGTCTTCCCATTGCACACCTGCCAGCGCTGACCCGGTCTGATCGTTACCCGGCAGCGCTGCACGTGGACCTTTTTCAAAACCGCGGGTGTGACAATAAATCAATCTGGGGTTTAGAGCCTTCAAAGTGTCGTAGTCTAGGCCTTTACCCTCAACCGCTTTGTAGCGCATGTTGTGTACAACCACATCACAACTCAAAGCCAGTTTCTGAATTAGCGCTACGCCCTCGGAATTTCGCATATCAACCGCAATGCTGCGCTTACCACGGTTGGCCGACATGGCAATCGCGTTAGAGTGCCAGTACCAGTCGTAGGTTGCATTCAGCTTGATTACGTCTGCGCCGAGATCAGACAAAACCTGGGCGGCAAAGGGCCCGGCAATAGCAACCCCCATATCCAATACACGAATTCCTTCCAGCGGACGTGCAGGCATTTTTTTCTTAGCTACAAACTTCCTTTTAAAAGTTTTGTTGCCCGCTTCGCCGCGCACTTCGCCGCTGTGCTCCCCCGGCTTCGCTATACCCTGCTTTATGCCATTACTGTGTTTTTCCAGATTAAACAGCACCCCCACTTGACGAGTTTGCCCTAGTTCTGGATCAGTCACTTCAGCGACACAACCGTCGTTCAATAATAACGGGTCGTTCAGCCCATCTTCGGGCGAACGAATTTTTTGAATGCACTGCCCTGCTACCACACCGGCTTCTACCCACTCATCCGCCGAAAAGCGTTTAAACGCTTCGGACATAGGCGTGTAGTAATGATCCAGTACCAGCGAATCTTCCACGGCTGGCATAATACGATCCGGATCTTGTCGGGCAGAGGTGTCGGGTTTAGGATTCAGTTGCTTCCCTTCTGAAGCGCCGAGCACAAAACTCGGGTTTGGCACCCAGTTTAAGACCCAGCGACAATCGCTGCATTGGAAGTTGCCCTTGGGGTGACGCGAGTCATTAATCCAAGTGGCAAAATGTGGAGCTTCAGGGTTGTCGGCGCGAGAAAACGCCAGTGTGCCTGCTGTTAAACTGCCCTGTAGCAAGCTAGTTTCTACCCACTGTCCGCGACCGCAGATTTCACGAACGTATAGGGCCGCATTGATCGCTGTCATCGCAGCGTAGCTAGCGCCCATGCTGGGCCAGTACGTAGCAGGGAAGAGAGGGCCATCGCGATCATGGTGGCGCGGGCCGACAACACCCTCAGGATTGAAGGGAAAATCTTCCAAAGGTATCTCACGGCCGGTTCCGTAAAACATGCCGCCAAGTCGGCCGCGCTGTTCATAATGCAACCCGGCATTCGCAGCTACCAATGCATCAACGGCCGGCCGCTGAGAGAAAATGTTATCGCGGCCATAGGCGGTAATCGAGCAGTAGATCAGACCGGGGTTATCGTCTTTTAAACTGGCGTAATCGATACCGAGTTTGGCCGTCACACCGGGAGAGAAACTCTCCAGTAAAATATCGGCCGTTTTGACCAAGTCCAGAAACTCCAAGCGCTGCTTCTGGTTTTTCATATCGTAAACAGCATTGCGCTTACCGCGTTGCCATGCACGATATCCGAGTTTATCCCAGTGCGGATCTCCTTCCGGAGATTCTATTTTAATGACATTAGCACCATTGTCCGATAGCACCATCCCAGTCATCGGACCAGCAATACCCGTGGAAAGGTCCAGTACACGCAATCCTTCTAAAGCAGCCTTCATGACGCAATCCCATACATTTTGGCACCGTTCTCCCACGTGATTTTGTGAATTTCCTCTTCGGGCACGCCGGCAAAGAAGCTGTCGACTTTTGCAGCGGCGTTAGGCCAGTTGCAACAGGGGTGTGGGAAATCTGTAGACCACATAATGTTTTCAACTCCTAGATAGTGGCGGTCGTCTATCGCCGCCTGTTCCGATACAAAAGTCGCAGCCATTTGGCGTTTCCAGTAGGTACTGGGAAGTTCTTTCATATCGGGAAATTCGTAGTGATGGCCCATGCGCTCATCGAGAAATTTGATATAGCCGCTTAACCAGAACAGACCCGGCTCAACGAATACAATTTTTAACTTGGGGAAGCGCTCGCAAACACCCGTCAAAATGTACCAGCCGATGGTTTCAGCCAGTGCAAAGCCCGGCAGGGATGTAAAGATACCCTTCTGCGGCGTGGGGTCGCGACGAAAGACGTCCCACAATGACTGTTTCAGAGTGAGGTGATTGGCGCACACGATGCCGGTCTCGCTAAAGGCTGTCCACAAAGGATCGTACTTATGGTCGTGGTAATCCGGCATACCCAGCTCGCTGGGAAAATTGGGAATTTGAATGCTACGTGCGCCCAAATCACGCAAACGATAAATTTCTGATACCGCGTAATCAATATCGATAAGCGGTAGTTGGTAGGTGATCAGCAGCCGCTTAGGATCCTGCGCGGCAAATTGGTGAAGGGTATTGTTGTAGGCTGTTGCGCATTCTTTCCAGTGCTTGCCAAGGGAATAGACCTTGGAGGTGAAATCGAACTCCGAATACAGCACCTCACATTGCACGCCATCGGCATCCATCGCCTTGAGTCGCTCAACAGGATCGAAATATCCGGGATGGCTTGCCGCTTCCAGATCAACAAAATCTTCCAGCTCTAGTTTTTCACCGCCCATCAATTCATTGTTTAAGTGATTTTCGTAGGAAGTGATGCCCTCATCCCAGGCAGAGTGAAACTTGGAAGCCAGATTCTTTTTAACCTGCTCAGAAGTGATGACAACATGGGAATCTACCGAAAAAAAATTACGGGGAGTTGGAGAATGACTCATGACGACCTCGCTGACATTATTATGACTTGCGTTTTGCACAGTCTGGTACGCCGCCGCCCCGAATGATATATCCTAATGTGACAAATATTTAGCTTGAAGTTACAACTGATCCCCTCTCAGTTTGCGGTATTCACTAGGACTAAGCCCGACCCATTTACGCACTGCGCGACTCAAACCGCCGGGGTCAGAAAAACCGCTGCGACGAGCCACCTCTATGAGCGGCAAACGCTTATCTTTCATTAATTTACCGACTATTTCTTTGCGCACATCCGTTTTCATTTCGCGGTAGCTTGTCCCCTCCTCTCGCAGGCGGCGGCGCAGAGTCTGGCTACTGACGGACAGCTCTCCCGCGACGCGTCCAAGCCCGGGAAATGCCTGATGCCGGAGAAAGTATTCATGTAAGGAATAAGCGAGTCGCTGGGTCAGCAGGAATTCGCCTACCGGTAAGCTCACCAGATCCAGCCTTGAGAAAGTGAAGTAGGCCTGCAATTCATCGGCATGTCGAATGGGTGCAAGGTCCAGCCACTTAGCCTCGAAACCGAGGTAAGCTTCTGGCTGATTAAAGCGACAGGGACAGGCAAACACTTGTTCGTATTCGCTTACCGGTGCCGAGTTCGTATGGGTGAAACTAATCCCCGTCAATGGGATATTGCCGCCAATAAGCCAGCCCGAAAAACGATGCCACATTCGCGGCCACCATTCTTTCAGTAAATTATTGGGGTCGCCATCCGGGTGATTCAACCTGAAGCCCAAACGTGCTTCATTACCATCTATGTGCAGTGAAAAGCTCTGAACATCCGACACCATATCGTAGTAGCGGAAACCTCTGTGCAGCGCTTCTCTTAATGTTTCGCTGGAAAGCACCAGCTCCGACATGAGTTCAAAGACTCCGGTACGGCGAACTCCCGGCAGTTGCCCCAAGTAATCATCGCGTGCAGAAATTTCATGGACAATAATGGCAAGCTGCTCAGGTGAAAAGCGTATTTGCGCTTTCAGCCCGTCGTCGAGCACATCATCGAGCGATACATCAACCTTTTGGCAAATGCCTTTTGCATCCCAACCTGCGGACACAGCTGTGTCCAGTAGCGTGCGAATGTAATGCGAAATTAACTGACTTGCCTGCATATCAAACCTGACATTAACGATGTGTTGGACAAAGCATCCATTCCCTTACTGCATCCACCAGTCCCCAGTCGAGCGCCCGAGATGCATTGATACTTTTAGCAGAAAGCGCCATTTGGTTGAAGCGATGGCGGCCAATCCTTTGGGCAATACTCACGTATCCACCCGCGCTTCACAACGACTGCCTACGCGAGCTAGCCAATGTCCCGGCAGGCGCAAAGAGCGAACCATGTGGCCGCTTGCAGAATCAGGCACGCTACCAAACGCACGCAGTTCACCGCCCACGATGAAGCACTTGCCTGCTCCTTGCAGCAAAATTTTCTCAATATCGGTATCGATTACTGCAAGTGCGAGTGCTTCTACCAGGGCATCGCGTACTTCAACCGTAATGGAATTTCGTAGCTCTGGCTGGTTTAAAGTAAGGCTTAATATAAGCTCTGTGCGCTCAAGCAGCACAGGCAACTGCCTTTAGTTTTGATGCTTTATCCAACTTTTCATAGCCCCTACCAAATCGGTTAGTTTCACTATTGTAAAACTCGATCATCCTTTCAATATTTAAGGATAAAAGCTTACGCGACAAGTTATAGCAAAGGTTCTACCCCGTTTCCGCGTAGAATTTGCACTGGATAGCATGGCATTCATTGGTACCACGGGTTTTAGCAGCGAGGGCAATACCGGTGTCGCGGCCATCCAAGCCCTGCTCTTTGACCCAATCGCTGTAAGTCCAAACATCGCTGTACAGATCCGTGTAGGTGGCTTCATAACGGAAGTAGGTGCAAATCAGCTCTTCAAGATAGGTGCCTTTCTCTCGCTCAGTTTTTGAATCATTACGGAATGCGTCGAGAATACGCTGTAGGGGTGTCATTGCGATGACATCATCCTGATAAATCGCTTTTTATTCGAGTAAGATTACCGCACTTCTCAAATAGGTTATAGATCAGACTGTATTAAAGCTCGCGGCAATCACATTCCCAGCTAAGACCTGTCGCTTTAAATTATCCAGATAATCCGCCCAACGCTGCATCATATCGATACGTTCAGGCAGATATTTCGTGCGGTTATAGGCATTACCCAGCGTATCGCGTACTTGGTGTGCTAGTTGCTGCGCTATCCAATCAATACGCAGGTGCAGTCGCTCAGCCAACATCGTGCGGGCCGATGCTCTGAAGCCGTGGGCACAATGTTGTGTTTTGGTATCAAAGCCGCACGCCCTAATTGCCTTATTCAATGACTCTGTTCGGATTGTGGATTCATGGTTGCGCTGATTAGGAAAAACAAAGCGGCCACGGCCTGTTAATGGCTGTATATCTTCAAGTAAGGCCTTGGCTTGATGGCATAACGGCACAATGTGATCACCCTCGACCTTGTTGCGCTCTTTCTTCTTTTCTATTGGAATAGTCCAAAGGCCGTTCTCAATGTCTATTTCCGCCCACTCCATTGCACATAGCTCGCCGGGGCGCTGAAATAGCAATGGGGCTAAAGCTAATGCGGTGCGAACAATCATAGAGCCTTGATACTGATCAATGGCGACTAGCAGGCGGCCAAACCCCTGCGGGTCGACTATCGCTGGGCGATGGCTTTTCCGCTTAGCTGGCAAGGCACCCGCAAGGTCAGAAGCGGGGTTGTGCTTTATCCTGCCCGTTTGCTTGGCATAGCGACACACCTGATTAATGATGTTGCGCGATTTATGAGCAGTTTCGACGGTGCCTCGATCAACGATACGATTTAAACACCCTACCAGCTCAAAGGTTTCAATTTCGGCAATAGGTCGCTTACCAATATAAGGCAGTATGTCGTTCTCCAGCATGGCCAACTTACGCTTCGCTGTTTCTTTCGCCAGCACTGCATTTTGCTTAATCAACCACTCTTGGGCTATTGCACTAAAACTATTGGCCGCGGCTTCATACCTTCTATTTTTTTGACGCTGCTTTACTAAGGCGGGGTCGATGCCGTTTTTTAACTGGATTTTGGCATCGTCACGCTTAGCTCGCGCATCGGATAAGGAAAAAGCTGGATAGGTGCCGAAGGACAAGAGCTTTTCTTTGTTCAAGAATCGATATTTGCAACGCCAGTACTTGGCACCGCTGGGCTGAACATGGAGGTACAGGCCGCCGCTATCGGAAAGCTTGTAAGCCCTCTCGGTGGGCTTCGCCGCTTTTATTTTGGAGTCAGTCAACATAGCCCTACACCACCGCCATAACAGCCTGTAACTCATTATTGGGGGTATCAGGC
>JBLHMO010000009.1:0-41352 GCA_047622145.1 Paracoccaceae bacterium
TGGTATCAACAATGCCGATAACGGGGATGCCCAACTTGTTGGCTTCCTGGATAGCGATGCGCTCGTGATCAACGTCAATAACAAACAGTGCATCGGGCAGGCCGCCCATATCCTTGATACCGCCAATAGAGCGCTCAAGCTTCTCCATATCGCGACGACGCATCAGCGCCTCTTTTTTGGTCAACTTGTCGAAGGTGCCATCGGCTTGCTGAACTTCGAGCTCGCGCAGACGACGAATAGACTGACGAATGGTTTTGTAGTTGGTTAGCATGCCGCCCAACCAGCGATGGCTGACATAGGGCATACCGGCACGTGCTGCCTGCTCGGCAATGGTTTTGCCAGCTGCACGCTTGGTACCAACGAACAAAATTTTGTTCTTGTTACCGGCCAACTCAACGATTTTGTCGATAGCCGCATTAAACGCAGGAACAGTGTGCTCGAGGTTAATGATATGGATCTTGTTGCGGGCGCCAAAGATATACGGCGCCATTTTGGGGTTCCAGTAGCGGGTTTGGTGTCCAAAGTGAACACCAGCCTGCAGCATTTCACGCATGCTTACATGTGACATTATAGTTTCCTTTGCGGGTTTTGGGCTTCCGCATCTCCCATGAACCAACCGAGCCCGGCAAAGCCGAAGTCAGCACCCTGGATCATGTGTCGAGACACGGGCGACGTTAAGGTAATCCCCTTACTGTGCAAGCACTTACAGCCGATTTCAGACCTCGCGGCCCGACACCGGACGAATTGCCTCCCAGTGGGGGCGCGTTTTATACCACAAGGGCTCTCGAACTTAAAGTCTTTAGCGCGCAAAAGCGCCACGGCGAGCATCGCGCGGTTGCCACGCATAGTTTACAATAGCGGCCAAAATTCCCCGGCATAAAGCTAAATCGCCGATCTGTGAGACAAACTATAGCCGCCTTATGAATGTAAGCATCAAATCACCCGATGAAATCCAGAAAATGCGTATTGCCGGGCGACTGGCCGCCGATGTGTTGGAAATGATCGAGGAATACGTCAAACCCGGCGTGACCACGAACGAGCTCAACAGCATCTGCCACAACTATATCGTGGATGTTCAGGGGACTATTCCGGCACCCCTGAATTACAACGGCTTTCCAAAATCGGTCTGCACATCGCCTAACGAGGTCATATGCCATGGCATCCCCAATGATAAGGCTATAAAAAATGGTGATATTCTCAATATTGATGTCACCGTAATAAAAGATGGCTGGCACGGCGACACCAACCGCATGTTTTATGTAGGTGACGTCCCCGAGCACGCCAAACGCCTTTGCCGCATCACCCAAGAGTGCATGTATCAGGCCATCCGGCTGGTCAAACCCGGTGCGCACCTCAGCGATATCGGCGCGGTCATTGCGAAGCACGCTCACGCCAATCACTATTCTGTGGTCGAGGAGTATTGCGGCCACGGCATCGGCCTTGGTTTCCACGAAGATCCGCAGGTGCTGCACTACGCCGGCTACAACGCGCGCAATGACCTGGAGCTCAAGGAAGGCATGACCTTCACCATAGAACCCATGATCAATGCGGGCAAAAAGCACACCAAGCTAAATATGAAAGATGGCTGGACCGTCACCACCAAAGATCGTCGCCTTTCCGCCCAGTGGGAGCACACCATGGCCGTTACCGCCGAGGGCGTTGAAGTCTTGACCGCTCGCGACAGCGAGGCAGAATTCAGGAGAAGCTGGTCGTGACGGCGCTGTCGGCTCAAGCAAACGCCATTGCCCAGCCCGCGCAGCGGGTTGCAGTCTTTCGCGAGTACCTGCGCGCCAACCGCGAGCAACTAGACGAACGCTTTAAAGCCGGCGACGAAATTCACGACATCATTCGCAATCGTGCAGACATTGTCGACGAGGTATTACGCACCGCATGGGGCCTGTACAACTGGGGCACAGATATCAGCCTGATCGCCGTTGGAGGTTACGGCCGCGGCGAACTACACCCCTACTCCGACATTGACCTATTAATCCTGTTTGATGACGGCAGCGCCGAAGACTATCGCGATTCACTGGAATCCTTTATCGCCCTACTGTGGGATCTAAATCTCGCCATCGGCCACAGCGTACGCAATATCAAACAGTGTATAAAAGTCGCCAGTGAAGATATCACCGTCGCGACCAACATCATGGAATCGCGCACCATTTCCGGCAATGACACGCTGCTGAATAAGCTGCTGGCGCAAACAGGCTCGGATAAAATCTGGCCGAGCCCCGAATTTTTCCGCGCCAAATGGAATGAACAGATTGATCGCCACCGCAAATATGCCAACTCCGAATACAATCTCGAGCCCAATGTAAAAAGCTGTCTGGGCGGACTGCGCGACATCCAAATGATCGGCTGGATTGCCAAACGCCACTACGGCGTAGATTCGTTATCGGAGCTATTGGATTTGGGCTTTGTGCGCGAAGAAGACTTGTCCATTCTCAAGCGTGGGCAAGATTATCTATGGAAAATCCGTTACGCCCTGCACATGCTGAGCGGGCGTGAAGAAGACCGCTTACTGTTTGATCATCAGCGCACTATATCGCGTATGTTCGGCTACAAGGACGACGACGCACGCTTGGCGGTCGAGCAGTTTATGCAACGCTACTATCGCTGGGCGCTGGCATTGGGTCAGTTAAATGACTTAATGATCCAGCACTACGACGAAACTATTTTACGCGCCTGCGAAGCTGAAACCATCTTCGAATTGAACCCGCGCTTTCGGGTACGCAATGGCCATATAGAAGTCACCAACAGCAAAGTATTCAAAAAAACCCCATCGGCGCTGATGGAAATATTTGTATTGATGGCCCATAACGACGCGATCGACGGTGTTCGCGCTTCGACCATCCGCTTGATACGCGACCACCGCGAATTAATCGACGATGCTTTTCGCGCCGACCCGCGCAATCGCCGCTTTTTTATCGACATTCTGTGCTCGCGCAATAAGGTGGCGCTGACGCTGCGCCGTATGGTGCGCTTTGGCATCCTCGGCAAATACCTGCCTGAGTTCGGTCAGATTATCGGCCAGATGCAGCATGACCTTTTTCACATCTACTCGGTCGACGCTCATACCATGGAGCTGATTAAAAACCTTCGTCGCTTTAACTACCCCGACTACGAAGAAAAATTTCCGGTAGCCGCGCGCATTGTGCGACGAATGGAAAAACCTGAACTGCTCTACCTGGCAGGCCTTTACCACGACATTGGCAAAGGCCGCGGCGGCGACCACTCGACACTGGGTGCCATCGACGCCAGACGTTTCTGCGAACATCACGGCATTTCGAATCGAGACACCAACCTCGTGTGCTGGCTTGTAGAAAAGCACTTATTGATGTCAGCCGTTGCCCAACGCAAGGACATTTCCGACCCCGAAGTCATTCGCGATTTTTCACAGGAGGTTGGCGACCAGGTACGGCTGGATTATCTCTACGCCTTAACCGTTGCCGACATCAACGCAACCAACCCTACGCTGTGGAATTCTTGGCGCGCATCGCTACTACGCCAACTGTACGCAGAAACCAAGCGCGCACTGCGGCGCGGCCTCGAAAATGTTATCGACAAGCAGGAATGGGTTATCGAATCCCAACGTACAGCTTTGGCCAAATTGGAAGACCACGGCTTCGAAGAAGTCGAAGTGCAAAGTATCTGGAAGGATCGCGGTGAAGATTATTTTCTACGCGAGCGCGACGAAGACATCGTATGGCACACCCGAGCGATTGCACGCCACCACGATGTAAGCAAACCTCTCATACTGGTCAAGAAAGGCAGTACCGTCGACACTGAAGGCGCAACCCAGATTTTTGTTCATACGCTGGAGCATGACAACCTCTTTGCCGCTGTCGCCTCCGCGCTAGAACAGCTTGATCTCAACGTCGTTGATGCGCGGATATACAGTTCTAAATCCGGATACTCGCTAGATACCTTTTACGTGCTCGATGCCGATGGCAAACCTATCGGCGACGACGAAAATCGCAGCAGAGAAATTGTCGATTTTTTACGCCAACACATAGAACAACCTGACCGCTTTCCTGAATTTATCAGCAAACGCACACCGCGACAGATGCGCCTGTTCTCAACGCCCACGCGCACCACCATGGCGACCGATATCAGCAGGGGCTGCTCAATGCTCGAAGTGATTACGCCTGACCGCCCCGGCCTGCTGGCACGCATAGGTCGCATATTTTTCGAATACGAAATAAAACTGCAAGCCGCCAAAATTGCCACGCTGGGCGAGCGTGTGGAAGACGTGTTTTTCATTACCAACAAAATGCAGCAGCCTATAGAGGATTCAGATCTTTGCGAAGCCATTCAGCTCGCCATTTGCAAGGAGCTGGACGAACAAGCTGCCGCCGTACTTCCCTATTGATATCGGCATATAAGTAACGCCACATTAGAGCCCCTTAAAAGAGCCCACCTATTAATGAATCCGGACTTAGGCAGACTACACCCCTATCCCTTCGAAAAATTGCGCGCGCTGTTCGACGGTGTCACGCCAGCCGCCGACAAATCGGCTATCGCCCTGTCAATTGGTGAACCCCGACACGCTTCACCGCAATTTGTGCTGGACAGGCTGTCCAAAGAACTGCCGCGGCTAGCCAACTACCCCAGCACCAAAGGTCTACCCGAATTGCGCAAAGCGATCGCGCACTGGGCAACAAACCGTTTTCAGCTCAAGGGGCTAGATGCGGAAACCCAAGTACTGCCCGTAAACGGAACCCGCGAAGCACTTTTTGCTTTTGCCCAAGCCGTAATTGATCGCAGCACCGACCCATTGGTTATCAGCCCTAACCCCTTCTACCAGATATACGAAGGCGCGGCCTTTTTGGCGGGTGCCGAACCCCTGTTCATACCCTGCGACGAACAAACACACTTTCTGCCTGACTTCGATAGAGTCAGCGCCGAGCAATGGCAGCGCTGCCAGCTGCTTTTTTTGTGCACCCCCGGCAACCCGACTGGCGCCACCCTATCGGTCACGCAACTCCAGCACTTGATACGGCTCGCCGACGAACACGACTTCATCATTGCCAGCGATGAATGTTATTCGGAAATCTACCTCGACGAGAGCAAGCCTCCAGCAGGCCTGCTGCAGGCGGCCGCCGCTATGGGGCGCCACAACTTCAATCGCTGCGTTGTATTCCACTCACTGTCCAAGCGCTCAAACTTGCCGGGGCTGCGATCCGGCTTTGTCGCCGGCGACGCCGATGTACTAACAGCTTTTTTGCAGTACCGAACGTATCACGGCTGCGCCATGCCGGTTCAACACCAACTTGCCAGCACTGTCGCCTGGCAGGATGAAGGTCACGTGCAGGAAAATCGACGCCTGTATCGGGAGAAGTTTGCGGCAGTGATCAAAGAGTTATCACCCGTGCTCGCGCTACAACATCCGGCAGGGGCTTTCTATTTGTGGCCACAAACACCCATTGACGACCAAGTATTTGCCAAGGGCCTGTACGCCTCACAACATGTCACAGTGCTGCCCGGCAGCTATCTCAGCCGGGAGATCGACGGCTACAATCCGGGCGCCGGACGTATACGCATGGCTCTGGTAGCAGCGCCTGCGGAATGCATTGAAGCCGCCCAGCGCATCCGCGAATACATACAGAGTTTGTAATATGCTGAAGAAGGAACGAGCCGCCTTAGTGTTATCGCGCTTGCAGGAGCTCTACCCGAAGCCTCCCATACCGCTGGATCACAAAGACTCCTACACACTGCTAGTCTCCGTACTTTTGTCTGCTCAGTGCACTGACGAAAGGGTCAATAAAGTAACACCGGCGCTGTTTATACTTGCCGACAATCCCTACGACATGGCCAAGCAAAGCGTTGAAGATATTCGGGCCATTATCCGCCCCTGCGGACTGTCCCCGCAGAAATCCAAGGCAATACAGCGTCTGTCAGAAATTTTAGTGGAAGATTACAACGGCGAAGTGCCCGCCGATTTAGACGCTCTAGAAACCCTTCCCGGCGTCGGTCACAAAACCGCAAGCGTAGTCATGGCGCAGTCATTTGGCGTACCTGCGTTTCCCGTCGATACCCACATCCATCGCTTGGCCCAACGCTGGGGCCTAACCTCGGGCAAAAACGTTACCCAAACCGAGCGTGACCTAAAAAAACTCTTTCCCCGCGAGCACTGGAATGCCCTGCACCTGCAGATCATCTATTACGGCCGCGAATACTGCTCCGCACGCAGTTGCGACGGCACAGTCTGCGAGCTCTGCCGCCGCTGCTACCCGAAGCGCGTGAATCCCAAAATCACGCTCAAAGCGTGAGTATTGTGAGTCGATGGCGCCGTGAACTCGGCCTCACAATCTGCTATTCTTCGCTGCCCTGAAAACAGTAACCGCGGCAATGATCAAACTCTACGGTATTAAAAATTGCGACACGGTGCGCAGGGCCCGCAAATGGCTGGAACAGCAGACTGTCCAGCACGAATTTGTAGACTTTCGCGATACCCCCCTGTCGAATGCACAGCTACAACATTGGCACGACAGTGTTGGTGATGATCTGCTCAATAAACGTAGCACGACATGGAAGCAGCTGAACGAAACAGAACAACACATTGAAAAGCAGGCCGATATCATTGCTCTGTTGGCGGCACATCCGACGCTGATCAAACGGCCCGTGCTCGACACCGGCAAAACCGTAGCCATCGGTTTTTCGACTGACCGTTATTCCGAAATTCTTCAATCCCAGTAATAGGTAAAACTATGACAACTTCACTCTATAGCGTTGGCATTGGTGTCGGCACCCACAATAGTAAAGGCGAATGGCTGGAAGTTTTCTATCCCAAGCCTCTGCTTACACCCTCTGCCGAGGTTACCCAAGTGTTAGCGGGCACCCTCGCATTCGACGGCGGCAATCACGCTATCACTCTAGACGCCGCCCGCATGAACGCCCTGTCCGAAGCACTAAAGTCGGTCGATGGCGGACTGGCCGAAACCTGTCTCAAACTGGGCAGCAGCAAGCAACCACTGGTAGTCACCCTGCTGAGCAGCGACGAAGCGCCTAGTTCGGTTCCCGAGGTTTACCTGAAACTGCATTTGCTGTCACACCGACTGGTTAAACCACACAGCACCAAACTCGACGGCATGTTTGGCGTTCTGCCCAATGTTGCCTGGACCAATCAAGGCGCTATCGCCATAGACGAATTAAGCGAGCGCCAACTTCAAGCCCGCCTTCAAGGCGGTGTGCTGGAAGTCATGTCGGTAGACAAATTTCCTAAGATGGCCAATTACGTGGTGCCCACAGGCGTACGCGTTGCACATACCGCCCGCGTTCGCCTCGGTGCCTACCTCGGCGAAGGTACCACCATCATGCATGAAGGCTTCGTAAACTTTAATGCAGGTACCGAAGGTCCCGGCATGGTCGAAGGCCGTATTTCCGCTGGTGTGGTATTGGGCGCAGGCTCGGATTTAGGCGGCGGTGCTTCTACCATGGGCACCCTGTCCGGTGGCAACAATGTCATTATCTCGCTGGGCAAGGAATGTCTGGTTGGTGCCAACGCCGGTGTCGGCATTCCGCTTGGCGATCGCTGCACGGTTGAAGCTGGCCTATACATTACGGCTGGCAGCATCGTCGCCATGCTCGACGACAAAGGCAGCGCAGTAAAGAACGTGAAGGCGCGCGAGCTAGCAGGTCAATCCAACCTACTGTTTCGCCGCAACTCAAAAACCGGTGCCATCGAGGCCTTGACCAACAAATCGGCAATCGAGCTTAACGAAGCGCTGCACGCGCACAACTGATTGTGCAATAGCGGGTCCTGTGGCCGCCTGCAGGACCCGCTGGATGGCAGGCTTCCGCAGATGGGCTAATATTTTGATGACGGAGTGGGAGTTAAGCGCCGACGACGATTGCCGCCGACGCTACCGCACAACTAGGCACCAGGCTTAGCCTCTGCGATTTCTCGCAGTTTGTTTTTGGCAACTTTATCCAGCGTAGCGCGTGGAAAATCATCAACGAAATAAATCGCACGCGGCACTTTAAAGTCTGCCAAATTGGCTTTGCAGTGCTCGATGATTTTCTGCTCAAACGCAGCATCATCGTCCGGCGCTCCCATGCCTTTGATCACAAAGGCAACCGGCACCATATCCAGCATCTTATGCGTTTTCGCGACAATGGCGATTTCGCCGATGCCACCCACCTGCATGCAGGTTTCTTCAACCTGTCTAGCCGACACATTCTCACCGCCGACTTTCAGCGCATCCTTGTCGCGGTCACAGAAGTAGAAATGGCCTTCGTCGCCAATCTTGACCATATCACCGGTTTTGAACCATCCGTTTTCGGTAAAGGCTTTAGCGTTGGCTTCGGGGTTATTGTAGTACTCAAGAAATAACTGTACCCCGCGCGTACCCTGCACCCACAACTCGCCAATTTCGTCTTTCTCACAAAGCTTGCCACTTTCGGGGTCGACCACCGCAAAATTATAGCCCGGTGTTGGCTTGCCGATAGAGCCCTGGGGCCATACCTGATTGAAATCTGAACGGGTGGCGTGAATCACGGTTTCGGTCATACCCCAGCAAGCCAGAATATCCAGATTTAGCCAGCCCTTTATATCGTTCCAAATAATACCCAGCGCACCCACCTTCAGTGTGTGCTCAGGCACTGGCTGCGCACCAATGGCCTTGAATACGAAAGGAATAAGCGAAACGTGCGTCACTTTGTGTTTGTTAATCACCTCCCAAAAGCGGCTTGCCGAAAACTTTGGCTGTAACACGACCGTGCCACCGCAACCTAAGGTGCTCCAAAATGCCCAGCTTTGCGCATTGACATGGAAGAAGGGCAAGAAAGCCAAATAGATATCATCGCCGGTCATATTCAAATTGGTGGGCCCGGTGCGTCCGGCCCACAGCGCGTTGGCGTGGGTATGCACCACGGCCTTGGGCAGCGACGTTGTGCCCGAGGTAAACATGATGCCGGCCGGCAGCAAGGGCTCTGCAGGGCGGATGGGCGCGTTCTCAGCATTGCCAAACAAACTATCGAACGATTCCAGCCCGTGGGCCAAGCTTGCTTCGTCAGCAGCTTCACCCGAATTGTCTGCAGTTACCGCAATCCATTGTGCCGTCTTAGTGTTCTCGCGAATTTGATCAGCGAATTTGGGCTGGGTAATCGCGGCCACGACACCGGTATGTCCGGCAAAATACTCAATTTCACCACCCACCGAGCGAGTATTGGTGGTGACCGCTACAGCGCCCAGTTTGGCGCAGGCATACCAGGCCAAAACCATTTCCGGACAATTTTCTGTGTGCAGTAAAACCTTGTCGCCCTTCTTGATGCCCTTGGCATGCAAGCCTGCTGCCAGCGCAGAGGTCTCGACATCAAAGTGTTTATAGGTCCAGGTTTTATCTTCACCAGAAACAGGCTCCCAAATAAAGAAGGGATGATCTGGTTTATGCGTAGCCCAATGACGCAGCAGCTGAGGAATATCCTGATCCGCGAACTCATATTGTGCGGCAGTTGACGCTACGTCGAAATCGATGTTTCGGGAATCCGTACTTATATCCGTAGTCATAGTGCCCTCTGTTTAAACAATTCTAATAATGATGCATGGTATCCAAGCCGACTCCGCCTAGCCATGACGATTCTTGCCAAAATCACTATACCCTGAGCGCTTCTGTCACTTGCGCCCGCAAGACCATGCGCCGAGCTTACGCAATTGTCTGGTAGAATAGCATTAACGAATCGCAAGATAATTCAAGGTAATCTCCGATATGCCCCCTCTCGAACAGGCAAGCACCACACTTGAACTGGCAATAGATTTAATGCGCCGCCCCTCCGTGACCCCGGAGGACGCCGATTGCCAAGCGTTGATGATGCAGCGATTGCGCGTAATCGGTTTTCACTGCACCGAACTGAATTTTGACGACGTCAAAAACTTCTGGGCGGTGCGCGACGGCGTCGCTATAACGGCCGCCCCCCTGCTCTGCTTTGCCGGACATACCGATGTTGTTCCGACCGGACCGAGCAGCGAATGGAATACCCCACCGTTTGAACCCAGCGTGAAGGACGGCTACCTCTACGGGCGCGGCGCCGCCGACATGAAAGGCAGTCTCGCGGCCATGATCACTGCCTGCGAGGCATTTGTTGCCGCTCATCCCGACCACAATGGCCGTATCGCCTACCTCATCACTAGCGATGAAGAGGGTCCAGCCATCAATGGCACCGTAAAAGTGATTCAGTGGCTGCAGGAACAGGGCGAACATATCGACTGCTGCATTGTCGGCGAACCTTCCTCTACAGAACGCATCGGCGACGTGATAAAAAACGGTCGCCGGGGCTCACTCGGCTGCCGCATGCTGGTGAAAGGCATTCAGGGGCATGTGGCCTATCCCCACCTCGCGAAAAACCCCATCCACTTGGCGGCGCCGGCTCTTGCGGAACTCGCTGCCACCGAATGGGATAAAGGCAATGATCACTTCCCTGCGACCAGCTTCCAGATATCCAATATTCACAGCGGCACCGGAGCAAGCAATGTCATTCCCGGTGCGCTTGAGGTCGTTTTCAATTTCCGCTTTTCAACAGAAACCACGGCCGACGCGCTCCAGCAACAAACCAAAGCGCTATTGAAAAAGCATGGACTGGAAACAGAACTGGACTGGAACCTCAGCGGCGAACCTTTTCTTACTGCCGAAGGCGAACTGGTCAGTGCAACGGTAGCGGCTATCAATGAGGTCACCGGATACGAAGGTAAGCTTTCCACCGCAGGCGGGACTTCCGACGGGCGATTTATCGCACCCACTGGCAGCCAGGTGGTTGAGCTTGGGCCAGTGAACGCCACTATTCACAAAGTGGACGAATGCGTACGCGCAAACGACCTAGATACACTATCGGCTATTTATCAGAACATCCTAAAACGACTTTTGACTTGAGCTGGGCGCAAAAGCTGCTACGTACTTAGGCGCGCTTGAAGCTCTTCAGCGCGTACACATCAAAACGCACGGCTTTGCCGCTAACCGACAATGTCGGCTGGCGGTTTGCCAGCGGCGGCGCCTTAATACTGCGCTTCACAACGACGCGATACGTTGCCGCCGACAAAGCCACCGTCAACAACTCCGCGCCATTGTCACCGTGCCCCAGCAAACTCTGAAAAATCTGCATCTCCTTTTTTACCAGCGCCGACTTACCCGAAGCAGCAAACATCGGATCCAAATACACCACATCCGCACGACCTTGAATGGCCAACTCAGGAAGACAGTGCTCGGCTTTACCGGTAAGCAGGTTGAGGTTTTTGGCAAAGTTGCCGCAAATAGGTTCAGCTCGCAGACGTGCAAGTGCGTCGTTCAACAAGGCGCCTGCGACCGGATGTTCCTCGATCATGCTAACGGCGTAGCCAGCACCCAACAATATTGCGCTGTCTCGGCCCAAGCCGGCGGTAGCATCGATCACTGACGGTCGTGGTTGCCCGCCGCCAACAGCCTTGAGCAGCAACTCGGGGCCCCGGCGAGGGTTCATTAAGGCATTAACAAAGTCGACCGATATCGGGTGCTCACGGCCACCGAGCCGTCCAAGCCTCAAGTGATGATCGCGAAACTGAAGAAAAAGGCCGGCGCGATTTGAGCCTTCCGCAACAGGCAGGCAGGGGACATTCAATTGGCCGGCAAGGTCGACACTGGCTTGATAGTCAGCAGAGCGCTCACTATCAATCAGCACACAAAGCTCAGGAACGAAAATTGAGCTGGAAGCGTTTGCCATCCCGCGGCTGCCCGAGTAAATCTACAAAAGTTTCGAATAGGGGCCCCAGCGGCGGCTCGGCCTGCATCGTGACCTGATAATGACCGTTAGCAGAAAATACCGCCGTGCCTGATAAACGTAGAGCGTTGTCGGGATTCACCGTCAAAATCACACGTCCCGTATCGCAACTCAGCTCGCCGGTGATCGCCTTAAGCTGGGGCAAGCCTTCGATATTGCCTTCGAAGTCCGTCAGTTTCAGTTCGCCCGTAAGCGCCTGACAGTGGTCTCCGGCAATCACCGCCTCGTCGATCGCTAATGCAATAGAAGCATCAAGACCCAAAGGGGGGATTTTCAAGAGATCACGTACTGCGTCCAGGCGAGTCCTGGCGGTAAGACCCCGCACAATGGCGCCCTCGCTAGTGCTACCCACTTTTGCAGAGACCTCAAGCGGATCTGTCAAAGAGAGCTTCAGGGGTGCTCCGCTAAACAGGCCAACAATTGACGGGCGCACAATCAGATCGTTGACACGAAGCGAACCGACCTGAACCCAGTCGAGATGCACAGACCACAGGGAACCTTTTAGCTCGGCGGTAACGACTCCGTCAGGCAGCGTAATCAGCCCGGCAAGCAAACGTACCGGAAAGCTTAACGGGATCGCAAAAAGAAATACCGCTCCATAGAGGATAAGTCCGCGCTTTAGCGTCACAGTGCAGATTCCAGCGTCATGCGAATGGATACCTGCCCCGGCTTCGGCAATTGACCCATGGTCAGCGATTCGATAATAAGCCCCTGCTTTTGCAATTGATCGACAAATTGTAAAAATTGCTGGTAGTCCGCTTCGGCAAAAAAGACATTGAAGCGCTGCTCGCCAGAGGGTTCGATTCTGGAAATCGCCAAACCCAGCACCGCTGCCGCGCGGGTAATCATTTGCTCCGGCGATCCACTTACCGCCGACGTGCTCGGTCTGCCCGATTGGCGATGCGCCCGAATCGTGGTGGCTGCGGACTGCATCCACTCCAGCGTTTGCTGTCGGCTATCAAAACGCTGCTCCGCGTCGGTGCGCCAAGATAACAGCGGCTGCCAAATCGCCAGCCAGATAATCAAGGGAATGCCTGCGGCGGCGCCGATAAAAACCGTCTTGCGCTCACTCTCGGTACGCTGAGTCAGCTTCCAGTCAATTGTTCGCCAATCCATTATTGTCCGACTCCTTTACTAATGATGAGCTGACCACTAATCAATTCGCCATTCTGCCGGAATGTGCCTCTGCTAACCTGTAGTTGCTGGCCCTGTAATTGGCTACTGAATGCGTCGATAGCCGCGTAGTTTTGCGCTTCCACCGCAAGACGCAAGCTACCCGTCTGATTTTGAAAGACCAGCTGGCTCACAGTGATATTCGATTGCCCCTGAAACGCTTTAGCGACCGGTGCCAATAATGGCAACAGGCCTGCATCGCCGCGCTGACTTTCCAGTGCATTTAACTGGCTCTTCATCTGGCTACGCGCATTGACGACTCTGCGCGCTTCGGGAAAGGTTTCGCGGTAAACCGCCTCAGCAGCTAAATCCAATTGCTCAGCCCGCTGCGCAAAATTGAGGCCGCCGACGCCGAGCAGCGCCCAATGCAACACCAGGACCAAGACTGCCGCCAGCGCGGGCCAGCGCAAAATAGCCAAGGTATCTTGCACCACATCGTGGAGTTGATACTTCCCTTGGCAGAGGTTATTGGCCGGCATGGAAAAATAGCTGACCGCAGCATCCAATTGCGATGCCACCAGCTGTTGTTCGCTATCAACAAACAATTCGCTGTCAGGGGCGTTGTCGACGCTCAGTACCATGGCGGGCTCAGCTACCTGCAGTTGCCACCACGCGGCAAATAGCGCGTGTTCCATACTCGCCGCAGAATTTCCGATGCACGCAATCGTTCGAGTTTGGTCGCGAAAAATCACGGGCGCTGCCAGTACGGAGTAATCGGGCAACAACGCACGCACGCGTAGGCCAGACGACAGCAGCCATGCCAGCCATTCGTCCATGCAGCTTTTGTCCACGACCCAGACCTTACACGCTTTACCTGCACGAATTTTTTCATGGGCTATGTGCACACGCTCCAGTTCGCAACTGAGCTTTTCTTCCACCTGATAAGGTAGCGCCGCTTCAGCACTGGCCCCGGCGACGGGCAGTGTGACGGATAATTGCGCTACCCGCTCACCCGGCACCAACACTAGACAGGGGGCGATGCGAGAATAGTTTTTTAATTCCTCAGATGCTACGCCCGCCATTAATTCACCACGGGCGCTAACACGTCGCTGCAGCGAATCCCACAGCAGCCAATCGCCGTCGGGAGCATTCGATGATCCCGTGTCTAGCAGTCTGAGTAAGAGCAATTCGCTCAAAAGAGTTCTCCGTATCGGCGCGACTGTACGCTCGCCTTTTTGTCGGCCATGGTCACCAGTGATATCAGGCTGAATTGCGTGTCACGATATAAGACGTTAATTGTGGCATGAAAGAAGCCCGACTGAACAGCCAGCTTGTCGCGGTAATCTTCAGGCAATTCCTTGCCGCCCAAGCCTGGCTCAGCCAGAAACTGATCGACACTCTCCCAGCCGCCTTCCGGGCGCTGTTTAAGCAATTGGGCTGCGTCTTCCACGCTGATTGTCGATGCGAGCAGGGCGACTAGTAACGGGGCCTGATCGTCCTTTAAGGTGTTCACATTGATCGTGGTGCCTGTTTTCGGCAGACTGCAAAAAACACGATTAAGCGCGTCAATTTCTTTGTTTTTGAATTCCATCAGCAGGTTCAGTTCGCTGGTACTGACAAAAAAGGCATTGGCGGCCTGAAAAGCCAACTCGCGATCGCCGTAGTCCAGGTCTTCAGCGCCATAAAGTCCATTAGGCTGCAAATCTTCGTCTATCCAATCCTGCACTCGGTCTCGCAACTGCAGCGCTCGTGCGCGATCAAAACCGTAGAGCGCCAGCATCGCGACAAACTGCTGCTCATACGCTGTCTCTAAGGCTGGAGCCTCGCCCGGTTTACGCACAACCAGTAAATTGTTGAGATTAAAACAGGCCGTGGCGTCGGTGATCCGTCCCTGCAACACACCCCCCTCAATAGGAAAAATTGCGTCTTCACTTGCCCAGGCTTGTCCGAGATGGGTGCGGTCTTCACCGCCAATCTGATCGAGTAGCTCCAATGCCAGTTGCTCGCCGCCCAGCGCGTACCAATAAGCCTGTGCGTTTTGACGCTGATTATCTAAACGTTTGATATTAAAACGTAGCTGTTCGTTAATCTGCACGGCAATAATGGACAGGGTCGCCACAATGAGTAAGACAAATATCAAGGCGGCGCCGCGCTCACGATTACTCATTCGAGGCTCCCGGCACCAGCGCCATAATCTCCACTACGCCCCAACGTTCGGTATCCAAACGCAGCGACACGGCTTGGGGCAGCTCTTGTACGATGGCAGTCGCACCCAGCGCCGAGGGCGGCCACTCCCGGTGCCATTTTCCCTGTTTGAAAAAGCTGAAATTTATCGCTGTAATTTCGCCCATCATTTTCTGCTTGCGCCATTCAGTAGTGCTAACAGGGTCGGGCACCGCAGCGCTATAGCGCACAAATTGGTTTTCTTCTAGCCCGTAACGTATCCGTTCCAGTGAACTACTGAAAATTTCACCCGGTAACAAGCGTCGGCCATCACGCGTATATTCAAGCTGGTAGAGTTCACCTTCAGCAAAGCTCAACAGCGGCGACTGCTGCCGAGTACCATATTCGTCGCGCCCTATGCGATTCAGCATCTGCTCCAAATCACGCTGCACCAGCGTTACTGACAAGGCCAACTCTTCAAGACTCCGACTACTGGCGCGCAAATGCTTCTGGTTGTCCAGTGAGGTGCCCAGCAATGTGCTTGAGAGCAGCGCCAGTACCGCTAGAATACCGACCGCAATAAGCAGTTCAATGAGCGTCATGCCGCCTTGACGCCGATTCACTGTCTGGCTCCCGCAAAGGCACTGAGCTCCGCAAGCGCGGCATCGTCAGGGTTATCGTAGACGGCGAGTTCAAGCCGGACTATTTCGTCCGTGTCCGTTTTACTGACGTTTATTTCCCAATTAAATTCATAGGGCCCCTGCACCGCCTTACCGGCATCGCTTTGCAGGCGGCCCTCCAATTGGAATGTCAGCATCTGATTGTGGGCAAGTAGACCCGCGAACTGACGGCGAGCGAGTTCGTCAACATGCAGGGCGCTAGCGCCAATGACCTTGGACAGCGAAACCGCGCCCACCGCAAACAGCATCAAGGCGACCATGATTTCCAACAAAGTGAAGCCGCGCTGCTTCATTCAGCCTGCTCCAGCGTCAGGCTGTCGTTCAAGCTGAGCTCGCGCCCTTCCTTGCCGCGAATAATCAAAACGAAAGGCGATACCTGACCGTCATTGGTGAACAGAATTTGTGGTGTTTGGTAGTCTTGGGATAGATCGAGCAATTGTTTTGATCG
This sequence comes from Paracoccaceae bacterium, assembly GCA_047622145.1. Lineage (GTDB taxonomy): Bacteria > Pseudomonadota > Gammaproteobacteria > Pseudomonadales > Spongiibacteraceae > Litorivivens. Next base: position 16,153 of record JBLHMO010000009.1, read on the forward strand.
CTCAAGAAACATAGGGTAGCGGCTAGCGGCGTTATGTAAGGAACTCAGCCGGGAATCATCTTGGATATCCCAGCCCGAGGTACTGCGTTTGACTAATAGCGGTCTACCACCCTGCCACAAAATACCGTGAGAGGTGCCGGTAAAAACCGCCTCTTGTCGCGCGTAACGGAAATAGGACACCAGCCTTTCCGATAGCTGCCGCATATCGCGTTCGTCATTGTCCGACGGCAGCGTTAACACTGCAGCGGCACTCAACAACCCGATAATCAGCAATACCAGCATCAACTCCAGCAGCGTCATGCCCTGCTGACATTGCTTTACCGGCAGGTGAGGATCACCAGTTACCGATATCACTGGCCAGATCCTCGCCCCCTTCATCACCATCGGCACCTGTGGAGTAAAGGTCGACCGGGCCATGCTCACCGGGCTGCAAATATTGGTAGGTATTGCCCCATGGGTCTTTTGGTAAGCGCTTGATATAGCCGTCACTGCGATAATTACGCGGCTCTGGTGAGGACGACGGCTTTTTAACCAGTGCATCCAGCCCCTGATCCGTCGTCGGATAGACATAGTTATCGAGCTTGTACATATCCAGCGCCTGCTCTAGCACCGCGATGTCCGCTTTGGCCTTTTCCACCATCGCGCGATCCTGATTCTGCAATACATTGGGCGCCACGATGGACACCAATAAGCCGAGTATCACAATCACCACCATGATTTCGAGCAAGGTAAAACCCTGCTGCCGCGATTCCATTGAATTCAACACCGTTTCGCTCTCCTAAAAACCGGATAAATTATTGAGCTGCAAGATAGGCAGCAATATGGCAAGCACGATGCCCAGCACGATGACACCCATCGCAACAATTAAGATCGGTTCAAACAGGCTGGTCATAATACCCACCCGCATCTCCAGCTCCCTGGCAAGATTGTCTGCTGAGCGCTTTACCATTGCATCCAGTTCACCACTTTGTTCGCCACTGGCAATCATATAGACCGCCATTGGCGGCAATTCGCCCATTTGCTGCAGGGAAAAGCTGAAGCTTTTGCCCTCGCGCACGGCGTTGGCCACGTCCCCCATGCCCTCCTGCAAATGCAGATTGTTCAAGGTAAACATGCCGACTTTAATAGCTTCAATTAAAGACACACCGCTCGCCAAAAGAATAGCCAAGGTGTGCAACAGGCGGGCAGAATCCACGGTCAGCAAGACATCGCCCACCACCGGCATACGCAGCATTTTCTTGTGGACGCGTTTGCGCCGCGTGTTATCGCTCATCCACCAGCGCCCGGCGAGGCCCGCCAGCACGCCAAGGATAATGGCCGGCAACCAATAGCTAACCATCGCGTCACTGATCACAATCAAAACCCGCGTCAGCAAGGGTAGCGTTTGCCCGTAATGATCAAACTGCGCCACAACCTTGGGCACGACGTACACCATCAGTACCGCGATCACGCTCACCGCCACTACCGTTAAGGCCAGCGGATACACCAGGGCCTGCATTAAGGTCGCACGCAGCTTCTGGGAGTCTTCGGTGTATTCTGCCAGCTGATTCAGCACCAAGCCCAAATCCCCGGACTGTTCGCCCGAGGCGACCAAGGCCCGGTAAACCGGCGTGAATACGCGCGGAAAGTCGCCGAGACCGTCGGCGAGAGTATGCCCTTCCAGCACGCGACTGCGCAGACTCATCACCACTGATTGCAATCTGCGGTGACGCGTCTGTCGAGAGGTGGCATGCAAAGCTTCTTCTAGCGGTATTCCCGATTGCAGAAGCGTTGCCAAATGACGGGTAAAAAGAGAGAGATCGCCAATACTAATGCGCTGCACCAGGCCGAAGCCCCGCTCTTCACCGGATTGCTTTTTTTGTGAAGTGGCTACCTCTACAGGGAGTAGTTCACGTTCGCGTAATTGCTGCCGCGCCAGACGTTCCGAGTCGGCTTCAAGAATTCCGCGCTGACGTTTGCCGGCAGCATCCAGTGCCACGTAATCATACGCCGGCATCGGCAGATTCCTCGCGCACGCAGCGCAACACTTCGTCGATACTGGTGACACCTTCCAGCACGAGCCTGCGGCCCTCGTCCAGCAGACGCGTCATAACGCCGCGCGCAGCGTTCAAAATCGCCTGCTCGCCAGCACCGTTGTGAATCAATTCAGCAATTTTTCGATCAATCGTCAGGAGTTCGTATATGCCGCTGCGTCCGCGATAACCGGTATGGTGACAGTCATCGCAACCCTTGGGCAGATAGGCCGTGCTGCCCGCCAGTGTGTTGTCCCCCAGCAGGGAGGCCTCAACTGAATCCATGGCGTGGGCCTCACGACAGCTGGGACATAGCTGCCGGACCAGACGCTGGGCCAAAATACCTTTCAGGCTTGAGGAAATCAGATAGGGCTCGATACCAATATCAATCAATCGTGTAATGGCGCCAACCGCATTATTTGTGTGCAATGTCGAGAGCACCAAGTGACCGGTCAAACTAGCCTGCACCGCAATTTCAGCGGTTTCAGCATCCCGAATCTCGCCGACCATTACCACATCCGGATCCTGCCGCAAAATTGCCCGCAAACCTCGCGCGAAGGTCATGCCGACTTTGGTATTGACCTGGGTCTGGCCAATCCCGTCGACGGCGTATTCAATGGGATCCTCAACGGTCAAAATATTGCGAATCCGATCGTTAAGCAGGGTCAGCCCCGCGTAAAGTGTTGTCGTCTTACCCGAACCCGTCGGCCCGGTAACCAGAATAATGCCGTTGGGGTTTTTCAGCAGTTGCGTAACCTTGCCCAGCGTACCTGCCGGCATACCCAAGTGCAGTAGGTCGATACGCGCGGCCTGCTTATCTAACAATCGCATGACCACCCGTTCACCGTAACTCGATGGAATCGTCGAGATACGCACGTCAACCGAGCGACCGGCAATTTTCAGTGATACGCGACCGTCTTGTGGCACGCGTTTTTCGGCAATATCGAGCTTGGCCATAACTTTGATACGCGACACCAGCAAGGGAGCCAGGCGTCGATTGGGGCTGAGTACTTCTTTTAAAATACCGTCAACACGAAGCCGTACTGACATCGCTTTTTCGTAAGTTTCAACATGGATGTCGGACGCGCCGAGTTTGAGCGCTTCGGCAAACAGCGCATTGATCAAGCGGATCACGGGTGCGTCGTCCTGTGACTCCAGTAAATCCTGAGATTCAGGCATAGCCTCAATCAGCTTGTCGAGATCAACCTCATTGCTGATGTCGTCGATCGCGTCCATGCCACCGCTGCCACTTTGCTGCTGGTATTCAGCGTTAATCTTTTCCACCAAAACGGCTGGCTCACACAGCAAGGCAACAACAGGACGCGCGCTGACTCTGCGAATCTCAACTAAGGCCTCGCGCGGCGTGTCGCTACAATACAACACCTCAACAACGTCGGACTCGCCGGTTATGAGTACCTGATTTCTGCGTGCGTATGAATAAGACAGCATGTCACGCCTCAGGGCTTATTGGGCTCAGCTTTAGGGTCAATTTTTGCTTCCAACTCCGGCAGTATGCCCGCAGGTGAGGCATCCAATCCGGTCCAAGCCGGCAGCACCGGCGCCTGGGCATTCGGGAACAGATTGATACCGCCATCGTGCATCATGATTTGCTGGGCGCGGATGTAGTTGTATTTCTCCGCAGACAGACCGCGCAAGGTGTTGGTATCACGCACAATGGTCGGACGAATAAATACCATCAGATTGCGTTTGACCTTTTGCGTACGGTCAGCACGGAAAAAACGGCCTATAATCGGCAGATCCCCCAGTATCGGCACTTTCTCGGTAGATTCCTGAATATCGTCGTCAATCAAGCCACCCAGAACGATGGTTTGCCCGTCATTGACCAACACCGTGGTGCTGATGGTGCGCTTGTCAGTAATAATATCAGAGGCCGACAGCCCGCTAAGTGACGAAACTTCCTGCTGCAAGCTCAACTGCACCGCGTCGCCTTCGTTTATTTGTGGCGTCACCGTCAGCTTAATACCAATTTCCTGTCGCGTAATGGTCTGGAAAGGATTGGCATTGTTCGAGCTCGCGGTGGACCCGGTGAGCACCGGCACTTCGCTACCCACCAATATGGACGCTTCTTGATTGTCAAGGGTGAGCAAACTCGGCGTCGACAGAATATTGGATTCTGTTTCGCTGGCCAGCGCCGTCATTAATGCACCGAAGCTGAAACCGTTTGCATTAATCTTGCCCAAGCCCAGCGAAACACCTTGCAGACTGCCGAGTACCGATCCCAGTGCGTCGCCGCCCGCCTGGGCCGCGCCGGCAACATTAAATATACCGGCTGGCGTGGTTGAGCCAAAATTGATGCCGCCGATTGGCGCCGTACCCGTGGGGTCGCCACGAAACAACCACTGCACCCCAAGTTCTTTGGCACGGCGATCTGTCAGCTCGATGATTATCGCTTCAACCAGCACCTGTGCACGTCGAATATCAAGCCTCTCAATAACATCGCCAAGATTACGAATAATATGGGGGCTACCTGACATCACCACAGAATTAGTCGGCTCGTGTGCTTCGATATTGATATTGCTTTTCGATGCCGCTTCTTTGTCGCCTTCCTGCTTGAGCATGGCTTCGCTGACGCTTTTCAACACTGGCACCATATCTTCGGCCTTGGCGTAGCGCAGATAGTGCACGCGCACGTTGGACGAAGTCGTCACCTCAGTATCCAGCTCTTTAATGAGCTTTTTGAGGTAGTGCCGTGAATTTTGGTCACCAAATATCACCAGTGTATTGGTCCGCAAGTCGGAGGTGATGATGGGCTTGGGAGTGCCCTGCTCCTTAGCCTGCTCGTTGATCAATTTGGTGAGAATTCGTTCAAGCTCTCTGGCAGAAGCATTCTTGAGCTCGACGGTTTCCATCGACTGGGAATCCGCCTTATCCACTTGCTGAATAATTTTCAGCAGGCGTCGAACATTGGATTCGCGGTCGGTAATAAGAATGACGTTGGAGGCGCTGTAAGGTGTAATGACGCCAGTGCGGTTGTCTACCAGCGGACGCAATGAAGGGATCAGTTTGTCCACATCGACATTCTGCACCTGCACAATACGTGTGATGATGGATTCGCTTTGATGCGAAACGTCGCCCTCTACCTGAACTTCAATACCTTCGATTTTTGCTGCCTGATTGGGGATAACCTTGAGGATGCCATTCCCCATATCCACCACGGAAAAGCCGCTAACACCCAATTGCAAAAGAAACACTTCATACAGTTGCGAGGCAGTCAGCAGGCGCGGGCTTTTAATGTTGACGTCGCCCTTCACTCGCTCATCGACGACAATCGTCTTGTTGGTGAGTTTAGAGACCGTATTGATAAACTCCCGGATATCGACACCGCGCATATCCAGCTCAAAAGTCTCTTCTGCCAGCACCGGTTGAACGAGCACGGGCGAAAAACACAGTGCTAAAGCAAGCACGCCGAAGGCAAGCCACGATTGTCTCATCATAAATTCAGTCTTATTGTCTGTTGTAGCCCGTTGCGCAGTATTTCAACTTCGACGCTCTGGCTATTGTTAACGGAGTTTAGCAGATCACTGACCGCCGCCTCACCCACTCGCTGACTATTGATAGACACCACCACATCACCCGGCTGCAGGCCCAGCTGACCAAACAGGCGCTTGTCCCGGCCCGGTTGAACGGAAAAACCAATGGTCTTGCCGCCCTCCACCCTCGGCTCGGCCGAGATATATCTGGTTAGTCGCAGCGGATTGGTATTGAGCGTTTGCTTGGGGTCACCGATCAGGCGACGTATCGAAGGATCGTTCAGATTGACGATGGTGCTCGACATACCAGGGCGACTCATCACCTTGATTTCATTGTCACGCAGCCCTGCAAGCGCGGGGCGATCCAGTTCTATTTTTTCGTTGCCGCCGGCGCGCGCAATGATCGCATAGTCCGACGCAACAGTGACCAAGGTTATATCCTCGCGCACATCCAATTTATCGCCCACTTTATAGGCATACTCTTTGCCATCGTGCTTGAGTATTGCGACACCGCCGTCACCGCCGACAACAACCCCCAGCAAATTGATACGCAAATTAGTACGTTTTACCACTTCCGCCGAAAGTGGCGCATTCGCTGCGGCTTTGGCAGCCTCGCCGAATAGGGGCACTGCCATCAGCGCAGCGAGGTCATAGCTGGGACGCGAAGGCTGCGTTACCCGCGAGTTGAGCAAAGCCTGTGCCGGATTGGCGGTTTGCTCATCAACGGCAAGTGATACCAGATCCCAGCACAGCAGCGCGCTCAACCAGCCCGCCAGCGCGAGTAACAGCGCACTGACGACGGGTACTAGTCGTTGAACTGTTAACATAAAACCTGTATTAAACCTCATAATTGTCGAATAAATCGAAGGCAAAAAAATTGTGCCGCCGACAAACGCGGCGCCGCTATCCGATTCTGCGCAATCGCAAGCCAGACGTAAAGCCCAGCGCACATTCAGGCAGAATCAATCAAACTGCCGGCCAGTTATTATAAAGAGTCTATATGAATTTTCCGTTACTATACGCACCTTTGCGTCGCAGTGCAGCCCTATGATTAGCCTCTTCAAAGCCCTATCACACCTACCTTGGCCCGTACTTTATGGACTGGGCAGCGTGTTACGTTTTCTGGCCTTCAATCTAGCTGGGTACCGGCGTAAAGTTATAGATCAAAATCTGCAGATAATGTTCCCCAAGGCCAGTGCCGGGGAGAGAGCGACCATTACCCGAGAATTTCGCCGAAATTTTGTCGAGCAGGCAGTGGAAATCCTGAAAGGCTTCAGCATGAGCGAAGCGGAGTTGGTTGAGCGGGTGACCTTCGAAAATCCCGAAGTAATACAAGCGTATATCGACCGCGAGCAGCCACTGCTGCTGCTCACCCTTCATCAGGGCAACGTCGAGTGGATTGTTCAACGTATAGCTCAGCACTTCCCCTGCCCCGTTGCGGGAATCTACAAGCCACTGCACAACGCTACCGCCGATGCGCTGATCAAAGAGATTCGATCGCGCTATGGCGAGCCTGTGGCCATGAAACGCGCCGCACGGGAAATACTGCGCCAACGGAAAAACTACCGCTGCATGGTACTGGCCGCAGATCAATCACCCATCAGCCGTGACAACCGTTTCTGGTACCCCTTCTTCAGCCGCCCCGCACCCTTTTACTACGGGCCCCAGACAATTGCCGCAGCAACCAACAACCCAGTGGTCTTTGCCCACCCGCGTCGCTTGCGTCGTGGTTATTACAGTATTCGCTGGGAGCTGCTGGCCGAACCGCCCCACAGCAATGATGACAATGAGGTACTGAAGCGCTTTATTGATGCCTGCGAGCGCTCAATCAGTGAGCAACCTGCCAGCTGGTGGATGAGCAATAGGAAATGGAAAAGCCCCAAACCCTTCGAGTCTGAGGCTTTTGCGGAAGCAGAAAAACGCAGGGCACACTGAAATCAGTCGAAATCTAAACGCCCTTGGCGAACGCAGTCTTTGTTTCGTTGCTCGACATGTCCATGCTCCAGCCGCCTTAAGCCTTACTGCAATGACTCAGGCACTTGCATGACGGGCTATGGCATACCGGCCCATATCTGCTAAAATTCGCTGTTTGCTGGAACCTGATTGGTGAACCACCCTAAAATTCAACGGGTTTCTGGTTCGCTTATCGTTCACCTACCGACTTCGTTGCCGCTTACACCGGCAAAAATGATTACAGGACAAATTAACATGAGTCTTGCCAATAAAGTTTTGGCCGTAAATAACGATCTGCCGATCCGCACTGACGCTCCCGTTCACAGCGGCAAAGTCCGCTCTGTGTATTGGCTAAGCGCAGCCGACAGCCGCCGCCTGGTAGAAGAAAAAGGCTACGATGTAGCCGCTGATGCGCCGCTGGCAATCATGGTCATCAGTGACCGGATTTCAGCGTTCGAGTGTATCTGGCATGGTGAGCGCGGCATGAACGGCGTTCCTGGCAAAGGCGCCGCACTGAACGCTATCTCCAACCACTGGTTTAAACTGTTTCGCGAAAACGGTTTGGCAGACAGTCACATTCTCGATATCCCGCACCCCTTTGTATGGATAGTACAGAAAGCGCGTCCGGTAATGATCGAGGCAATTGCCCGTCAGTACATCACCGGCTCCATGTGGCGCTCTTACGCCAAAGGCGAGCGGGAGTTCTGTGGCATTGAAGTGCCCGAAGGTCTACAAAAAGACCAAAAGATGCCAGAGCTTTTGATCACGCCTTCGACCAAAGGCATTCTCGAAGGCATTCTCGGCGTGCCGGCGCAAGACGATGTCAATATCACGCGTGCTAACATTGAGGACAATTTCGAAGCCTTTCATTTTTCCAGCAAAGACGACATCGACCTTTACGAAAAGCTACTCACCGAAGGCTTCAATGTCATCAGCGACGAACTGGCCAAGCTAGATCAAATTTTTGTCGATACCAAGTTCGAGTTTGGTTATGTCACCGACCAAGCGGGCAATGAAAAACTAATCTACATGGATGAAGTCGGCACACCAGATTCGTCACGCATTTGGGATGGTGCTTCCTACAAGGAAGGAAAAATTGTTGAAAACTCCAAGGAAGGCTTCCGTCAGTTGTTGCTCAATCACTTCCCCGATCCGGATATCTTGCTGAACAAAGACCGTATGCCCGAGCGAGCTGCGCTGGCCCGCGACAACGCGTTGCCGGAAGCTGTACTGATGGAAGTTTCCAAGATCTATGTCGGTATTGCCGAGAAGATTACCGGTGAAAAACTTAAGCTGTCAGACAACCCCAAAGCCGAGATCATTGACATTCTGCGCGATCAGTACGGTTTGATCGACTAGGGCCTGCCTGCACTAATCAGTGCGCTAAAAAAATCCCCGGGCGCAACGCCCGGGGAGACTTCTTAATAACGGTGATGGCGAACAGTGCGTTCAGGCAATGGCCAGCCAATCAAAACCCTTTTCTTGATCCGCCGATATAGCCGTGTCCATTGACGCTACGACTTGTCGCAACGCGGCTTCGGCCAGTGCAACAGTATTGTTCTTTTCACTAATATGCGCCATAACAATATGCTGCAGGCGCTCAAGCTCAACTGTCGACAGTAAGTCCGCCGCCTGCTCATTGCTTAAATGCCCCCAATCACCGCCAACCCGGTTTTTCAGAGACGGCGGATAAGGTCCGCGCGCCAGCAGATTGCAATCGTGATTGAATTCCAGCACCAGCGCGTCGCATTGCCGGTACTGCTCACTCACGAACGGCGTGATGCTGCCCAAATCTGTCAGTAAGCCCAAACGACGCTTACCATTGGAGAACACGTACTGGCAAGGCTCCCGAGCATCGTGGGGCACTGCAACCGGTGTAATCTCGATATCGCCGACACTGAATACAGCATGGGTATTAACCTCGCGGTAACCCGGCAACTTCGCCATGGTGTCGTATTGCGCGGTACCGTTACTGGCATATACCGGGAGGCCATACTTGCGCGCCAGCGGCAATACACCTTTTATATGGTCAGAGTGCTCATGGGTAACGACAATGGCACTCAAGTCATCGGCGCTTCTACCGAGCCGACGCAAGCGTCGCTCGGTTTCCTTGACCGTAAATCCGCAATCCACCAGCAGACAAGTGTTCTTGTTCTCCAGCAGCGTGCCATTGCCACGACTGCCACTCCCTAAAGAAGCAAAACGCATAGTCAGCCTTTGCCCGAGATCAGGATATAAAGCCTTTGATCTGCTTAAGCACGCGCTCTAACACCTCTTTGCTGTCGTCACGCGCTTCCTGGGGTAGAACCGTGATATGCATCTCGGCATCAGTCTGCGCTTTCATTTCCACGATAAAGCTTTCGGAGTCAGTATCCATGTCTTTTACAAAGCGACGGAACCACTGGGATTCACTGCCCTCTTTGGTAACACTTATCCAGTAGCGGCCTTCAGTGCGATTGCGATCATCAATGACAAAGCCAGATTTTTCTATAGCATTGGCCAGTGAAGCCCACGCACGATCAAACGGCAGCAGCAATTTGACGTAATGCTTGGTACCGCCGACCAGGAAAATTCGGCCACCCGCTTCAACATTTCGCTCCGCCAACATTGACACGCTGCTAGCGGCCTCTGAATCGGCGAGATACTGGGCCAGCGCCATGGTCATTTGCTGCTCGCGGCCGGTCCCGGCAGAATCGCTCGGCCAGCGACCATCAACAGTATCCACCATCGATTGCAGCACGTAGATTTCACTAGTGCCACGCTGAACACCCTGCTCTATGCGGAAGCGATAGCGCTCGCGAGCCTGGTCTTCAATCTTGGGCTGTACCCAGCTGGTTTCGATGATGCCGTTAACTGCATCCGTGCGCGCCACCGGAAAACCACCCAGATTCAAAAAGCCGCGCAGACGCGGCCAAATCTGACCGGGCGAACCGTCCAGTAATATCCAGCGCTCTTCACCCATTTTCTGGATGCGGACGACGCCCTCCTCCGAATCCTTAATCAAGGGGTCGGGTTGGGGCACAGAAAATTTACCGGGTAGCACAATATGCGACTCGATACCCGGCACGCGATAGCTGTCATGCAAGGCGCTGCTTTGAATTGGGGGGGGTAATTGCAGCGGCTTAGAAAGCTGCGCTTGGCGGTAGTCATTGGCACGATCACGCCAAGTACACCCCGTTGCCACTATCAGCGACAGAGTCAGTAGTGCTACAAATCTTATCATTCGACTTCCAAGTAATGTCATTACAGTACAGACGACGACTGTAATGCCTGCTTAAGTTCTTCGCGTGCCCACTCACCCAGCGGGGTCAGCGGCAAGCGTATACCCTGCTCAATGCGACCCATTTCGTACAAGGCCCATTTCACAGGAATCGGGTTCGCCTCAAGGAACAGCTTGTGATGCAAGACGTCAATCTGAGAATTGATTTTTTCAGCAGTGCCACGATCACCGGCTATGGCGGCCTTGCTCATTGCTGCAACTTGCACCGGCGCAACATTGGCCGTTACCGATATATTACCGACCCCACCCAACAGCATGAGTTCCATCGCCGTGGCATCATCGCCGGAATAAACCGCCAAGCGACCCTGCACACCCTCAACCAAGGCTTTCCCGCGAACGAGATCGCCGGTCGCATCCTTGATGCCCACAATATTGTCGATGTCTGCCAGACGAAATACCGTTTCGTTACGAAGATCACAAGCAGTCCGGCTAGGCACATTGTACAAAATCTGGGGAATGTTCACCGCCTCGGCTACGGTCTTGTAATGCAGGTATAAACCTTCCTGAGTTGGTTTGTTGTAATAGGGAGTCACCAACAAACAGGCGTCTGCACCGGCTTTACTCGCGGCCACGGTAAGCTCAATCGCTTCAGTGGTCGAGTTGGCACCAGTCCCGGCAATGACCGGAATGCGGCCAGCCACGCGCGCGACAGCGCTGCGAATGACCTCGCAGTGCTCGTCTACACCTAGTGTCGAAGACTCTCCCGTGGTGCCCACCGCGACAATCGCGTTGGTACCACTTTCCATATGCCAGTCCAGCAAATTGGCCAGCCCCTGCCAGTCAATCGTGCCGTCATCCAACATCGGCGTCACCAGCGCAACCATACTGCCGGTAATCATCAAACTTCTCCCAAATTTCGCAAGGCGCCAATGGTAAAGGTGGGCAACCCCAAGCTCAAGCGACTTTTGTGGATGAACGACTGTATTTGAAGGGGACAGAACAGGCCTGCCACTGGCACAGCGCCCAAGTTCGCCCTAGACTGATGCCCCTAGTCTGTTACCTGAAGTTAAGCCGCATATCAATGGAGGTTCACAATGCGCCTATTTTTTAGCCTATTACTGACCCTACTACCGACTTTGGCGTATGCGGAAGACTTTCGGACTGAGGCGATGACCAAAATGGATCGCCACTTTATGGATTCCCAGGTTACCGCTCTCGAAGACATCAGTCGCCGCCACTTCGGCCGCCAGTTCAACGGCAGAAAGCAAAATGATCTTGAGGTGTTGCAAGCGCTGCTGGATCGCAAGCTGGTAGAAGCTGACGAGACCTCCAAGTTGCAGGGTATGGGCGTGGTACTGGGCGACATTCTGCTTAAAGAGAAAAAGCTAGTTTGGACGATCTACACCGATCGTATGGGCCGCAGTCGCGCCCTTGAAATCCCCGGCAAGCGTGAATTCGTATTCCCGATGACCATGATCTCCCGCCGGGTTGAAGCCGGTGCCGAGGTCAATGTTCTAGAGGTTTACAAAAAGGCCGCCAAGATTGTCGATGTAATCCAAGACAAACGCGGTTTTCAGTAGGTCTTACACCAAGTAGGCCAATACGAGCGGAATGCTCACAAAGCTTAGCAAAGTAGAAGCCATAACCAAGCCCGCTACCGCTTCCGGGCTGCGCTGGTATTGCTGGGCCAATAGATAGTTGAATACTGCCGCTGGTGTTGCGGCTTGCAACAGCACAACCCCGCGCAGCAAACCCTCTAATTGAAGCACCTCAACCGTCAACACGCCCGCCAACAAGGCGGTGACGACTCGTGCCAGCCCCATTGCCAACGCTCTTCCACTATCGCGTAATCGCAGCGACACGAGGGATACACCCAAGGTCAGCAGCATCAGCGGTATCGCCATGCCCCCAAGAATATCTAGTGTGTTGTTTACGGTAAGCGGAAACTGTAAATCCAAGGCAATCATGAGCAAGACCAGTAGCCCCGCCCAAATCAGCGGCGAACGCAGTAGCGCCCTGCCCGGCATGCTGGACGTTAGCGCGGCGGTGCCAAGGGAAAAGTGCACCAGCGAGAACACCACAAAAATGCCCAAAGACAGCGCCAATCCATCAGAACCAAAAGCAAAAAGGCACAGTGGCAAGCCCATATTGCCGGAGTTACCGAACACAATCGGCAGGCCGATATCCCTCAGTGGCCAGCCGAATAGCTTGCAGGTCAACGCAGATAAAAATGCTGAAAAGGTAAGCATCACAAAAGCTGCAGCCAAAACTTCAAGCAATGCTCCGGGTGCTAATTCCGTTGCCCCCAAGGTACCCACAATCAAAGCGGGAGCTCCAATCTTCATAACCAGATCGCCGACAAACTCACTGGGAAAGCGCTGCTGACTACGCGCCCACCAGGCACCCAAAACGATGCAGACAATAACCGGTGTTACTACCGGCACAATGCTGCCAATAACCGTACCTTCAAAAATATGGTTGCCAAGCATTCTGGGAGAGCATTCCCTATAAATTAAGCGTTAATAACCGAAAAGATTTTTGATCAGGGAAGATTAGCCTGATGGTCAGGAGAGTGCGAGGGATAGGCAAAATTGAATGAAGGGAAGCCATGAGTCCGCCCAGATCGAGGGCGGACTCATGGATAACACCTACTAAAACTGCATAGGCCGTAACATTGCGTCGTGGCCACCGTCGGCAAAGAAAATAGACCCAGTAACGAAACTGGCCTTCTCGCTTAATAAAAAACACACCACCTGAGCGATATCGGTTGGCTGCCCCATTCGCCCAATCGGCACGGTTGCAGCGAAGTCTTTCATCGCTTGTCCAACTTCGGGATCCTTATTGGAAGCATCCACAAGAGGCGTTTGGGTAATGCCAGGTGCAACAGCATTCAAACGAATACCCTGATGGGCGTAGGCGGTTGAGTTGCTTCGCAGCCACTGACTTACTGCTCGCTTGCTGCCCGCATAAGCTTGATTGGCATCACGTTCATCAATAAGTGCGCAGGCTTTTTCTTCGTTACCCGACAGCAGAGCTGCGGTGTAGTCATCGTCAGGCAACATAGGAGCTGAGTTGGAGGAAATCATCACAATGCTGCCTTTGCGCTTGGCCAGCAGCTCTCGCACACCTTCGGTAGTCGCTATGGCGCCAAAATAATTGACCCGTGTAATTAAAGAATAGGGACGCGCCGCAGGACCGAGGCCCGCGCAAGGCACAAATCCATCAAGACCGTCAGGAGCGGCGGCTTTAATACCGTCGATGGCGGACTGCCGCCCCTCAGCGGTAGAAAGGTCAGCAATGATATCGGCATCTTTTATATCCACCACGATAACCTGATGACCTTCAGATTGAAGTTGCGCCTTGATAGCCGCACCTATGCCGGTAGCACCGCCGGTCATTGCATAAAGTCCCATAAATTTATTCCTGTTTTATTAGTTGTTTTATGCGGTAATCAGTGGTCGTCTCTAAACCTGCTCAGCCAGAAAATCTATTGCTGCAGTAGCCGCGGTCAGCGGCACAGGCAAACCCAGAAAACCGTGAATCATATCGTCATAGCAGTGATATTTTACCGCAACACCCGCAGCGACAAGCTTGTCGGCAAAAGCCTTGCCTTCATCGCGCAGCGGATCAAAGCCAGCCGTAATCACCGTTGCCGGCGGCATACCGGATAGATCAGCAGCGCGTAAGGGGCTCGCCAAAGGATTGTTCGCGTCGCTCTCGTTATCCAGATAATGCCCCCAGAACCAACGCATCATCTCTTGGCTGAGAAAATAGCCTTCGGAAAAATCCTGATAGGAGCCGGTCGTAAAATCGCAATCCGTAACTGGGTAAATAAGGAACTGGTGATCGATCTCTGGGCCACTTTGCGCTTTCGACATCATACAAACTGCAGCAGCGAGGCAGCCACCGGCGCTATCGCCACCGACCATCAACTTACCACTACCCTTAAGGGCAGCCATATTGTCCGCGCACCACTGGGTAGCCGCGTAGCAATCATCTGGCGCCGCAGGAAAAGTCGCTTCTGGTGCCAAACGATAATCCACCGACACCACCACTGCCTTCATCGCGGTACATAACTTACGGCACAGATCGTCATGGGAATCGAGATCGCACAGCACAAACCCGCCACCATGATAAAAAGCCAACACGGGGAAGGGCCCGCTGGCATCCGGCGTGTAGATTCGCACGGGGATGTCTCCGGCAGGGCCGGGGGTAGTCCGGTTCTCAACGGCGCCGATAGGATGTACTTCTTCTGCTGGGGGGAACGCAAACAAAATCCGATATTCTTCTGGGGTGATCGACTCCAGAGAAGGCATTTCCATACTGTTCATAAAGGCGAGCATATCGGTCAGTTCGGGGCTGAGGGCCATCGTGTCTCCTTGCTTATTTACATTATTCGTTGCGCGGATGAGTCTAGCACTCACCCGCTCGCGCTTAGCGTTACCGAATTGTTAGTCGGCAGCGTGCTACTCGTCGACCGTGTACTGATTGTAAAGCGGATTCCTATTTGCCATCAGATCATCGATGCGCCGCTGGTATTCCGGCTTAAAATCTTCGTGGGTGAATACCCAGAACCGCTGCTCGCGAATGGCCTCGAACACTAGCGCGGCGCAGTCCGCCGGCGCCATACCCTGACTGATGCCGTCACTAAGAAACTGCATCAACTGCTGCTGACCTTCCGAGGGCGCGGCTTGTGCGTCGCGCCCTTTGCCCGACTCGGCAATGCCGGTCGCAATAGGACCCGGGCAAAGCGCCGACACTGACACCGGGGTATCAGCAAGCTCATAACTCAGTGTTTCCGTCAGTGCGAGTACCGCCTGCTTGCCCACGGTATATGGGCCCATCAAGGGCGCCGCCATCAAACCCGCTAGCGAGGAGGTATTAACAATATGCGCCGCAGTGCCTTGCGCCAAAAAGCGCGGCACAAAGTGGTGAATACCATGAACAACCCCCATCAAGTTAATGTTGAGAATCCATTGCCAATCTTTTAAGGGTATCTCCCAGCTGGCGCCGCTGATTAGAACCCCTGCATTGTTGAAAAGTAGATCTACTTGCCCAAATTGCTCCCAAGCGAAATCCGCCAGCGCCTTAACCTGTTCGCTGTCGGAGACGTCGGTGACTCGACACACAGCCTCAGCATCCAGCGAATCAGCCAGTGTCTGCAAACGCTGCTCGTTGATATCAGCCAGTACCAAGCGCATCCCCTCCTTCGCGCAGTGCCGCGCCAGGCCTTCGCCTATGCCACTGGCCGCACCTGTAACCACTGCCACTTTGCCTTTAAATTCGTTCATCGTGCTCACCTTGAATTTTCGTCGATTCCTGTTTATCGCAGAAGCCCATCGTACGCGCATCGTCTGCCCGGACTAGTGAGGACTGTTACAGCTCAGGTACATTCTTGTAGAGTACATTCTTGTAAAGTACATACCTGCGATATAGTGACTAACGACAATAACAACTAGTGCATCGAGTGACAGAAAGACATGGATGAGCGCGAAAACCAATTATTAGAAGCGATCTATGACGCCCCCCTATCAGACCCCGTCTGGAGCGCCTGCTTACATAGTTTTCGCACCACACTAAAAGCAGATGGCGCCATCCTAATGTTGCGCCAACCGAACGAGTTTGAGCGCGGCGTCATTATCGCTGACGGTATTCCCGGTCTGGACGGCGAAATCGGTGACAATCCCTACAGCGAGTACTTTTACAGCATCGACCCATTCGTCAATATCTCCGACAACATCACTGTCACACTCGATGAACATCTCGACCTACACGCGCTGCAAGCCAGCGAGTTCTACAAGCTCAGCATGGAACCCTTCGGCATTCACCATATTGCCGGCATTGAACTCAGTAGCGGTGGCGAACTCGATGGCAGCCTTCGCCTAACACGCTCACGGGGCCGCGAAGGTTTTAGCGACGACGAGCGACAGCTGCTCAACAGCATGATCCCTCATCTGAAACGCGCACTGCGAATTCACGGACGCCTGGAAAGCACCAGTAGTGAAAAAGAGCTCTACGCCCAAACCGTTTCCCAGCTCTCGGTTGCAACCTTCTTTCTGAACGACAAACAACAGCTGGTCAGTAGTAATCCGATGGCAGAGCGGCTTGTAACCGCCCATCGCGGCATTACGCTCAATAACGGCAAATTAGCTTTGCTGCGACCTGTCGACAACCAGAAACTGCGCCGCGCTATCGAGGCCGCGCTAAATGCTCGCAGCCGTGGTGACACCGTATTTGCTCAAGCAATGCCGGTTTACAACGATAGCGGGGACTGCGTGCTAGGAATGACGGTGAGACCGCTGGCAGTAAAACGTCACCGCGAGCACCACGACGAGGCCGTCATCGCCATTTTCGTCAGCGACGCGGCCGCCACTCGAGAAACACCGCACTCGTCCCTAAGCCAATTATTCGGCCTAACCCCCGCGGAAGGCCGGCTGGCGACCGCACTAGCCAATGGCCTCAGCCTAGACGACGCCAGCGCCAGCCTACATATCAGCCGCAATACCGCTCGCGCCCATCTGCGTTCGACATTTTCAAAAACCGGCGTAAGCCAGCAAACCCAGTTGGTCAGTCTGATTCTGAAAAGTGTCGCTCCGTTAGGGTGATTCTACGTCAGACTCCGGACGTCCGGCACAAATATCGCCCATAAATTCGATCATTATTGAGTTGACCTCATCCGACTTTTCCAACTGCACCAAATGCCCCGCATCGGCAATCATCTCCACCCGCCGCAAATCCGGAAACTGTGCCCGCATCAAACTGATCGGATCATCGCCGTGAAAGCCCTCCAAATCGACGTCGTGATCACTCCCCAGAAAGTAGGCTGGCACGAGACTCTGGTGCCCTTCCAGCGCCTTGCGTTGCTGCCATTTCAAATCCATCGAGCGATACCAATTGAGCCCGCCCGTAAAACCCGTGCGCGCATACTCCGAATGAAAATACTCGAACTCCTCCTCCGTCAGCCACAACCAGGGTAAAGGCGGCGCGTCATCCATCGCTTCAATATAGGTCGCTGTTGGCGGATATTTCCACGTTGCAAAATAATCACCTTGTCCGCTCAAGGCCCAAAATACCTTATGCAAAAAGCGGCGCGGTTCAGCCGCGAGATCGCGGTCTGCGGGCCCAACGGGGCGAAAGTAGTCGATATGCAAAAAGTGCTCTTTCGCCATTTCCGCGTATTCCGTTAGCGGCCGCACATCCGGGTTATGCGGTGCGGCTGGGTTTTCCAGACCAATCACTGCCACCACCCGCTCTGGATGCAAATGGGCCAAGTCGTATATCGCAAAAGCACCAAAATCCAGACCCGCAAACACCGCCCTGTCGATACCCAGATAGTCGAGTAGGCCGAGTAGGTCCGCAGTAACAGAATCCACGCCGTAGGCGCTAGCATCTGCTGGCGCCTCGGTTTGGCCCATACCGCGCATATCTGGGGCTATCACCCGGTAACCCGCCGCTGCCAAGGCGGGTATCTGCCGGTGCCAGCTAAACCAAAGATGGGGGAAACCGTGGCACAACACCACGGGCAGGCCCTCGCCTTGTTCGACGTAATGCATCTGTATGCCGTTGATTTGCGCGTGGTGGTGGGTCCATGACATGGGCTGGGGGCTCCTGTTAGTGTCGGTTCTTGCTTAACTCACCATAAGCGCGATGCTGGAAAGTTTCCATGAATGTCATGTTATTTGGCGCTGTCAGACGTCTGGCGTAAAACCCAGCGCTCTGAAGCAGATTTAGCGTGGTTTCTGCAGATCCTGCAATAATCACAGAAATAACCTGCCGTTGACGTTAACGTTAACTTATCCTAAAATCTGCCCACTCTGTTTTCTTGGGTATTCGTCATGGCCTCTAAGCGGAAAAAAAGTTTTAGCATCTCCGAGCTCGCCAAAGAGTTTGGCATCACCACCCGTGCCATCCGGTTCTACGAGGAAAAAGGCCTGCTCCAACCCGAGCGCAATGGCCAATCCCGCATCTACAGCGCCGCTGACCGTGTAAAACTCATTTTGATCTTACGCGGCAAACGGCTTGGCTTACTGCTGGAGGAAAGCCGCGACATTATTGAGATGTACGCGCCCAATCAAGACAACAGTCATCAACTGCAAAAACTCATCGACAAAATTCGTGAAAAGCGCATCCAACTCAAAGACCAGCTGAACGATCTGAACACCATGATGCAGGAATTGGAGGAGGCCGAGACCCGCTGTCTCGGCGCCCTCAACGACTCTGCCGCCACACCGCAAAAATCCGCTAGCCGATAACAGGACAAGCCATGAATACTCCCTACCCCACACTGAACTTTGGCCTTGGCGAAGACATCGACATGCTTCGCGACAGCACCTACCAATTCGCGCAGGCCGAATTGGCTCCGCGCGCGGAGGCCATCGACCGCGATAACGCCTTCCCGATGGATATGTGGAAAAAGTTTGGCGACATGGGACTGCTCGGCGTCACCGTCAGCGAGGAGTACGGCGGCAGTAATATGGGCTACCTCGCCCACTGCGTAGCCATGGAAGAGATCAGCCGCGCCTCAGCGTCGGTCGGCCTCTCCTATGGCGCTCACTCAAACCTCTGCGTGAATCAGATATTCAAAAATGGCAACGAAGACCAGCGCCGTAAATACCTGCCCAAGCTTTGCAGCGGTGAGCATATTGGTGCGCTGGCCATGTCGGAACCCAACGCCGGTTCCGACGTGGTGAGTATGAAACTTAAGGCCGAGAAAAAAGGCGACCGCTATATTCTGAACGGCAACAAAATGTGGATCACCAACGGCCCTGACGCCCACACCTATGTGATTTACGCCAAAACCGATATCGACGCGGGACCGCGTGGCATGACCGCCTTTATTGTGGAGCGGGATTCCCCCGGCTTCTCTCAAGCCCAAAAACTCGACAAGCTCGGTATGCGCGGTTCCAACACCTGCGAGCTGGTATTCGACAACTGTGAAGTCCCAGAAGAAAATATTCTCGGCGGCGAAGGTCGCGGCGTCAACGTACTCATGAGCGGCTTGGACTATGAACGCACGGTGCTCTCAGGCGGGCCGGTTGGCATCATGCAAGCCTGCATGGACATCGTCGTGCCCTATCTTCACGACCGTAAGCAATTTGGCCAAAGTATCGGCGAATTCCAGCTGATGCAGGGCAAAGTCGCGGATATGTATACCGAATTGAATGCCGGCCGCGCTTATCTCTATACGGTAGCAAGAGCTTGTGATCGCGGCGAAGAAAGCCGCAAAGACGCTGCCGCCGTTATTCTCTACACTGCAGAGCGTGCCACCCAAATGGCGCTTCAAGCCATTCAGACTTTGGGTGGCAATGGATATATCAACGAATACCCCGCTGGCCGCCTGCTGCGCGATGCCAAGCTTTACGAGATTGGCGCCGGCACATCCGAGATCAGACGCATGTTGATTGGCCGAGAATTATTTAAGGAAACCGACTGACTGACTCGCGGGATTCGTTCTGGGATCGCAATACCAGAATGGCTCGGCGAAATTTGTCTGCCCGGGTTTGCGTCCGACGCAAAGGCCTATCGAGAATCTGTGTTCTAGCCGAACATGAGAATGGTAATTAAGGACTCAACGCAATGATCATTACCTCAGGCATCAACACTCGCTCAGACGATTTCGACGCTAATCGCGAGCACATGCAGGCGCTAGTGAATGACCTGCGTGAAAAAGTGGCCCAAATCAGTGTCGGTGGTGGCGAAAAATACCAAAAACGCCATACCGAACGCGGCAAGCTCCTGCCACGCGACCGCATCAATGCACTGCTCGACGAAGGCTCACCCTTTCTCGAACTGTCACAACTCGCCGCCTGGGAAGTCTACGATGACTATGTGCCCGCTGCGGGCATTATCACCGGTCTGGGTCGTGTGGCAGGTCAGGAATGCATGATCGTTGCCAACGACGCCACGGTAAAAGGCGGTTCCTACTATCCGCTGACCGTTAAAAAACATCTGCGCGCACAAACCATTGCCGAGGAAAATCAACTGCCGTGCATCTACCTTGTCGATTCTGGCGGCGCCAACCTGCCACGACAGGATGAGGTATTCCCCGACCGCGAACATTTCGGCCGTATCTTTTTTAACCAAGCGAATATGTCCGCAAAAAATATCCCGCAAATCGCGATCGTCATGGGTTCCTGCACCGCCGGCGGTGCCTACGTGCCCGCGATGTCTGATGAGTCAATTATCGTGCGTGAGCAGGGCACCATTTTTCTGGCCGGGCCGCCACTAGTAAAAGCCGCCACCGGCGAAGTCGTTACAGCAGAAGAATTGGGCGGTGCGGACGTTCACTGTAGAACCTCCGGTGTTGCCGACCACTACGCCAACAATGATCACCACGCATTGCAACTCGCGCGCAATGCCGTGCAACGGCTCAACCGCGTTAAACCTCAACAACTCGACCTGAAGCCCTCACAAGAACCCCTGCATGCGCCCGAGGAAATCTATGGCGTGATACCCGCCGATACTCGCAAACCCTATGACGTACGTGAAGTTATTGCGCGACTTTTCGACGGCTCCGAATTCGATGAATTCAAAGCGCTCTACGGCACTACCCTCGTCTGCGGCTTTGCCCGCCTCTATGGCTACCCAGTGGGTATCGTTGCGAACAACGGCATTCTCTTTTCCGAATCGGCGCAAAAAGGCGCACATTTTATTGAGTTGTGCGCGCAGCGAAAAATTCCGCTGATATTCTTGCAAAACATCACCGGCTTTATGGTCGGAAAACAATACGAAACCGGTGGCATTGCCAAGCACGGCGCCAAAATGGTGACCGCCGTAGCCTGCGCCAAAGTACCAAAACTCACTGTGCTAATTGGTGGCTCATTCGGCGCTGGCAACTACGGCATGTGCGGCCGCGCCTACGACCCTCGCTTTATGTTTATGTGGCCCAATGCGCGTATATCCGTAATGGGTGGCGAACAAGCGGCCGGTGTACTGGCCCAGATCAAACGCGATCAGTATGAGCGTGAAGGCAAGGAATGGTCAGCCGAAGAGGAACTGGCCTTCAAAAAGCCCACGCTTGAAACCTACGAGAAGCAAGGCCACCCCTATTACGCCTCGGCGCGCTTGTGGGATGACGGGATAATTGATCCGGCCGATACGCGGCGGGTGTTGGGTTTGAGTTTGGCGGCGACATTGAATAAGCCGATCGAAGAAACGAAGTTTGGAGTGTTTAGGATGTGATGGTATGAACGCGCCCATGCATCGCTATTTAACGAAAAACCGGTTTCGCCTGTTGGCGAGTTACTTCTTTTTGCGTGCCCAAAAAGAAGTAACCAAAAAAAAGGGCACCCCCAATACCGCGCCCGCTAATCGCGAGTTCCCTGCGATGCACGATCGACACTGGTCGCTGCGCAACTCGACCTCCCCGGGGCCTGCTTTCTTTGGTTACTTTCTTTGCGGGGGCAAAGAAAGTAACTCGCCGGCTGGCGAAAACGCCGTGCAGCAGCACCGGTATCAGCGACAAAACAATCAAATTCAGGCAGGTTGGCAACTATGACAAATCTACTTCAAACAATCGACAATCGCGGCGTCGCCACCCTCTCCCTCAATCGCCGCGAAAAACACAACTGCTTCGACGACACTCTAATCGCCGAACTCACCACCGCATTCAGCGCACTAGAGGCGAACGACGACGTTCGCGTAGTCATCCTCACCGGCGAAGGCAAAAGCTTTTCTGCCGGAGGCGATCTGAGCTGGATGCAACGCATGGCAGACTATAGCTACGACGAAAACTTTCGCGATGCACAAGCCTTAGCCGACATGCTGAAAACGCTTAACGAACTGGCCAAGCCCACCATCGCGCGCGTACAAGGTGCAGCCTTTGGTGGCGCAGTCGGGCTGGTCAGTTGCTGCGACATGGCCATTGGCAGTGAGCGCGCCAGTTTCAGTTTGAGCGAAGTGAAAATCGGACTCATGCCAGCCACCATAAGCCCCTATGTTATGCAGGCGATAGGCAGCCGAGCAGCGCGGCGCTATTTCCTTAGCGGCGAACGCTTTGATGCCAACACCGCATGCTCACTTGGCCTGCTTTGCGATGTTGTACCCGAATCGGAACTGGATCTCGCCGTAAGCAAACTCGCCGACACCCTGCTGGCCAACAGTCCCGCCGCAGTCGGCGAGGCAAAGCGATTGATAAACGACTATGCCAATCTAGCAATCACCGACGAATTGATTGCCGATAGTTGCAAGCGTATCGCTGATATCCGTATTTCGAATGAAGGCCAAGAAGGCTTGAAAGCCTTTCTGGAAAAACGATCACCTCAGTGGGTTAAGACACATGTTTAGTAAAATCCTGATCGCCAATCGCGGCGAAATTTGCTGCCGCATCATCCGCAGTGCCAACAAACTCGGCATTCGCACCGTCGCGGTGTACAGCGATGCAGACCGCAATGCCTTGCATACCACCTCGGCAGACGAGGCTATTCATATTGGCGCATCGCCCACGGCTGATTCCTACTTGCAGCTGGAGCGCATTATCGACGCCGCACAAAAAACGGGCGCTCAGGCCATTCACCCCGGTTATGGATTTCTGTCGGAAAATGCACTCTTTCGCAAACGCTGCGACGAAGTCGGTATTGTTTTTATCGGCCCGCCAGTGGGCGCTATCGAAGCCATGGGTTCAAAATCTGCCGCCAAAACTATTATGGGAAATGCGGGCGTACCCTTGGTGCCCGGCTACCACGGCGAGGACCAAAGCGAATCTATTTTAAAGGCTGCCGCCGACGAAATGGGCTACCCAGTGCTGCTGAAGGCCGCTGCTGGTGGTGGCGGCAAGGGGATGCGTCAGGTCTGGTCGGAAAAAGAATTTTCCACAGCACTGGCGGCGGCCAAGCGTGAAGCCACTAAATCTTTTGGCGATGACAAAATGCTGGTTGAGAAGTACCTGACCGGCCCGCGACACGTAGAAATTCAGGTGTTCTGTGACAGTCACGGTAATGCCGTCCATTTGTTCGAACGCGACTGTTCTATTCAACGCCGCCACCAGAAAGTTATTGAAGAAGCTCCAGCTCCCGGTATGTCCGACAAGTTACGAACAGCCATGGGTAACGCCGCAATCAAAGCCGCGCAGGCCATAGACTACGTGGGCGCAGGCACGGTGGAGTTTTTGCTCGATAGCGACGGTTCGTTTTACTTTATGGAAATGAACACCCGTCTTCAGGTTGAACACCCGGTAACGGAAATGATCAGCGGCCAAGATCTCGTCGAGTGGCAGTTACGCGTTGCCAGTGGCGAACTGCTGCCACGCAAGCAATCCGAGCTCCAGATAAACGGCCACGCCTTCGAAGCGCGCATCTATGCCGAAGACCCTGCTCACGACTTTCTACCGCAAACGGGCACATTAAGTTTTCTGAAAGAACCCAAGAGCAGCGAATACGTTCGCGTCGACTCCGGCGTTGTCGAAAACGACCGTATCAGCGTGTATTACGATCCTATGATCAGCAAACTGATCTGCTGGGATGAAAGTCGAGAGCGCGCGCTGAAACGTTTGCAAAACGCACTTGCCGAATACAGCGTGGGCGGCATCGTTACCAATATCGATTTTCTCTATAACATCAGTCGCTGTTCTGCCTTCGAACGCGCCGAGCTCGACACCGGCTTTATCGAGAAACATAGCGACGAGCTATTTCACGATTCTCCGGATCAGCGCGCAAAAGATATTCAGACTGTGCTGCCCCTTGCGGCACTCCACGTGCTGCTGGATCAGGAGCAGAGCCTGCACGACCAAAGCCGCAACAGTGCAGAATCCGATTCGCCCTGGAACTCTGCCTTCGGCTGGCGCGCCAATGCCGCGGCGCATTGCACTCTGAATCTGCGCTGGCTGGATCAGGAAGTGACGGTACTAGCGGTGCCAAAGCACTCTGACAAAGAGCTGCGTTTCCAGCTCATTATTGAGGGGCAGACCATCGAAGCCAGCGCCACTCTCGACGATCGCAAACTGACCGCCATTATTAACGGCCATCGTTTGAGCGCCAGTGTAAGTAAGCACGGCGAGGTATACAGTGTGTACCTTCCGGATCGAGCTTTCAGCTTCAATCGAATAAAAGCAGACACTGGCGAATACGACAGTGCGCAATCGGCCGACCATTTTGCTGCCCCAATGAACGCTACCATCGTCGCGCAGGTGGTTGAACCCGGCGCTAGCGTCAGCAAGGGCGACGCCTTAGTGATTATGGAAGCCATGAAAATGGAGCACAGCATAACGGCCCCCAGTGACGGCAAGGTACTCAGCTTCTACTTTGCAGCTGGCGAGCTAGTCGACGGCGGCGCACAGCTGCTCGAATTCGAGGCCAGCGAATGAACCTTCCCACAAAAGTCAGAATTGTAGAGGTCGGACCGCGCGACGGCCTCCAAAATGAAAACCGGTCTTTGGATGTTGCTGACAAAATTGCCCTGATCAACCAGCTCAGCGATGCGGGACTGACGGCCATTGAAGCCGGCAGCTTCGTCAATCCAAAATGGGTGCCGCAGATGGCCAGCAGCGAAGAAGTCTTTGCCGGTATTCAACGCAAATCCGGCGTTATTT
>JBLHMO010000010.1:0-39131 GCA_047622145.1 Paracoccaceae bacterium
GCATCCCGCTCGCGGTACTAGAAACCTTCGAAGAAAAACGCGCTCTACAATTGCTCACCCGCGTGGCAATAAAGCGCGCCTGCTCATTGCATTGCTGGCCCGTTACCGAAGGTATTAACCACCTGGGATTTGGATAGCAGATTAAGGGCAAACAAGACCTGTGCGACCCTGACGCGGCACTAAAAAAAATCAAGCAAGAGCGACAGCCTGCCATTATTGCGCTGTGCGACTTTCATCACTACCTCAGCAACCCCACCATTGTGCGCCTGCTTAAGGATATTGCACAGGACGCGGAGGCCACAGCTCAATTACTGGTGCTGATTAGCCATTCACTCAAACTTCCAGCGGAACTGACGCGACTTAGCGCCTATTTCAAACTGTCATTACCCAGCGAGCAACAACTTGAATCGATGATTCGCGAAGAGGCTCGCGCAGCCATTCGTGACGACGGCGCCATAGACGGAAGCGACTTGCCCGATATCAATCGCGGTAAGTTTCAGCTAATGGATATGGAAGGCATTCTCAGCTTTGAATACAACACTGAAAAATTTTCCAGTGTCGGCAGTTTACACGGGCTCAAAGTCTGGCTGGAACATCGCAAGGCAGCATTTTTGGAACACACTGACACTGGCGACTGCCCCAAGGGTCTGATGCTACTTGGCGTTCAAGGCGGTCGCAAAAGCCTCGCCGCCAAGGCCATCGCCGGAGTCTGGGGATTGCCTTTACTGCGCCTGGATTTTGCGGCTTTGTACAATAAGTACATTGGTGAAACCGAAAAAAATTTACGCGAAGCTTTACAGCTATCTGAGTTGATGTCGCCCTGCGTGTTGTGGATAGACGAAATAGAAAAGGGACTCGCCAACGGCCAAAGCGACGACGGAACCTCGCGGCGCATACAAGGCACACTGCTCATTTGGCTGTCCGAACGTACTAAACCGGTTTTTGTGGTGTGTACCTCAAACGATATTAGCGGCCTGCCGCCGGAGCTTGTGCGCAAGGGTCGCCTCGACGAAATATTTTTTGTCGATTTGCCAGACGATGCAATCCGTCAGGATATATGTGTCATTCACTTACGCAAACGCGGACAAAACCCCGAGCAATTTGACTTAGCCTTGCTAGCAAGCACCAGCGAGGGCTTTTCGGGCGCCGAAATTGAACAAGCGGTGGTATCGGGTTTGTACAATTGTGCCGCGAGAGCGCAGGCCTTAAGTTCGGAACTACTGGTCGACGCACTTGAAAAAACGCGCCTGCTTTCCGTTGTTATGTCGAAAAAATTCAGGCTTTGCGCCAATGGGCCTCCGATCGCACCGTAACGGCATAGCGTCGACGTTAATTGCATAGGCAAAAGTCCGCACTTGACCGCCGACAGTGTGTGGCCACACACTGAGTCAAAGACAATTGTAAGAGGGCTTGCCGGTGTCCACAACGATTAGTTCTGTACCCATCGACGATCATCCCGCACCACCCGAGCTGTGGCACTCCCTCTCTGAGGGCTGGCGCTCACTAGTCGAATGTCAGCAATTGCTCATCGCCAGTCCTCTACTAAACCGCGCGCCTAAAGGCGATGGTCACGCAGTAATGACCTTGCCGGGATTTGGCGGCGCTGACGGTTGCATGGCACCAATGCGGCGATGGATAAACCGCTGGGGATACGATGCGCGCCCTTGGGGTCTGGGGCGTAACTTCCCGAAGTACCGCATGTCATCTCTCGACGACGCCATGCAGTTTCGAGAAAAAATGGTAGAACGCGCGGCCAAAAACCTCGAAGAAATTTTTCTCGATACCGGACAAAAAGTCAGCTTGGTGGGTTGGAGTCTCGGCGGCATTTACGCGCACGAGCTTGGACAGTTGCATCCGGAATGGGTGCGACAGGTTATAACACTGGGCACACCCCACGGCGACCCGCGCGGCACTGCGGCCTGGGGCATCATGCGCAAGGTTTACAAAAGTGACGTACCCGAAGAGACTCAGGACATTTCAGGCTGGATTGCGGCCAACAATTCTGAGCAAAAAGTACCTATGACGGTTATTTTCAGCCCCACCGATGGCATCGTTAGCCAAGAAATCGCAATGATCAACCACCCAACAGTAAAGCACCTGGCAGTGAATTCCAGTCACCTGGGGTTCGCAATGAATCCACGGGTGTATTGGCTGCTGGCAAAAGAATTGGTCAAGCCGCGTTAAGGCTACGATAAAAGCGGCTACAAACCGGTAAGCGGTTTCAGCAAGCTCGGAATCAGTCCCTTGAAGCGCAGGCCCGCATCCAAACCGGCGAGGCAGATGCAGGGCTCATCATCAAAAGCAACCGGCTGATGCTCAATGCTGGCATCAAGATCGGCCACATCTCCCATATGATAACTACCGAGCTTATCGTGATAGCCACCCTGCAACAGCAGCGTTAGCTCAGAACCCTTGTGCGTATGTAAGGGCATAGCCAAACCGGCACCAATGCGCAGCAAAAACGACTTGCCGTCACTGAGAGGAAGATTGAATTTCGCTATACCGGGTGCCAGCTTTCGCCATTTCAGTTGAGTGTAACTCTCAATACCCAGCAGAGACTTTAAGCGGTGTGGTAAAAAACCCTCTGCATCGTCGTAGATGGGTCGCGATTTTGGCTCTTGGCGTCGCTCGGGCAGCGACTGCTGATCCAGCATTGCCAGCACATTGTCACGCGCCGACTCAGACAAGGGTTTGGCCGCAAGTGATTGCATCAGCAGCCCCCCCAGTGCCTCAGCGCTACGCAAAGCTTGCAGGCACTCTTTGCAGCGTTCGGTATGGCATCCCACGACCAACGCCATGGCGGCCGGCAGCGTGCCTGCGGCATAGGCCATCACCGTCTCTGGCTGCAAATGATGCTGAATATTCATACACTCTCTCCGTACTTCTCACGCAGGACCCGCAGGGCCAAACGCAAACTCGATTTCACGCTGCCCAAAGGCATTCCGGTATCGCCAGCGATTTCACTGTGACTTTTGCCCTCAAAATAGGACTTGTACACAACCTGTGCCTGATTGCGCGGCAAGGCATCGAGGGCCTGCTGAATCTTATCTGCATCCAGCTCACCGGTGTCCTCTTCCGAGTCTATGGCGCCAAGTCCGGCCTCAAGATACTCGTCGTCCAGCTCGTAGACCACGGCTCGCTGCTTACGCAAACGGTCTATCCATAGGTTACGCGCAATCCGAAAGAGCCAGGTACTCACCGCCGCCTTGCGTGATTGGTATAGATGCGACTTATTCCAAAGGGCCAATAAGGCTTCCTGGCTAAGATCTTCAGCTAGGCCACTGTCGGCGCCCATACCCAGAAGATAAGAATTCACTCGCGGTGAAAAGTAATCAAACAATTCCATAAAACTCTGTTTGTCACGATAACTGGCGATCTGCTCCATGCAGAGTATCCAGTGCCGAGCATCAACGCTTTCGCCGACGCTGTCTGTCATTAGTGCTCCTCGCTGTTCCCTATACGCCGCTCTTCAGCAATTGGATCAGGCAATGCTCGTATTTTTGTAAGCCAAAGTAGAGCACATATCTGCCGCCAGTGACACAGCGAAGCATTCACCCGCACCAGGGCCGTTGCCTTCGCCATCACGAGAGGGCTAACATGTCGGCTGATTGCCTGGAGAGCTGCATGTCCCACCCAACTTCGCCGCACACTTTGCCCCAAAACAAAGGTTTTGCCGAGCTTATCGGCAATACGCCCCTGGTCTTTTTGAGGGCTGCTTCCGAAGCCACAGGTTGCAATATTTACGGTAAGGCTGAATTTCTCAACCCCGGTGGTTCGATCAAGGATCGTACTGCTCTGGGTATTGTGCGCGCCGCCGAAGCCAGTGGGGAATTGCGCCCGAGTGGCACCATCGTCGAAGGTAGCGCGGGCAATACCGGTATTGGCCTGACCCTACTCGCCAATGCATTAGGCTATCAATCGGTTGTTGTTATGCCGCAATCATTAAGCCGCGAGAAAATTGGCCTACTGGACCTCTATGGTGCGGACCTGCGTCTCGTGAAGGCCACCAGCTACGACGACCCCAACCACTACATTCACACGGCGGAACGACTCGCTAAAGAGTTGGACGGGGAAAGTGAACACGGCGCAATCTGGGCGCGCCAATTCGACAATACGGCCAACCGCGACATACATTACCGCACCACCGGCGCTGAAATCTGGGAGCAGACCGACGGCAAGGTCGACGGCTTTATATGCGCGGTCGGCACTGGCGGCACACTCGCCGGAACCGCAATGGCCCTGCGCGAGCGCAAGCCGGACATTAAAATTGGCCTGGCAGACCCCATGGGTTCTGCCCTGTTCAATCACTTTGTCAACGGCGAGCTCAAGGGTCACGGCCGCTCTATTACCGAGGGCATAGGCATCAGCTTCATTACCGGCAATCTGAAAGATTGCCGTGTCGACCTGCCCTTTCAGATTAGCGACGCCGAAGCATTGCCCTACATCTTCCAGATGCTGCGCCATGAAGGGCTTTGTCTAGGCGGATCATCTGCCATCAATATCGCGGGCGCGGTGCGTATGGCCAAGGAATTAGGCCCCGGCCACACCATTGTGACCATTCTCTGTGACT
The DNA here is from genome assembly GCA_047622145.1 of Paracoccaceae bacterium. GTDB lineage: Bacteria > Pseudomonadota > Gammaproteobacteria > Pseudomonadales > Spongiibacteraceae > Litorivivens. The sequence goes on from JBLHMO010000010.1 coordinate 4,571, forward strand.
ATGGAGACCGCTATAAAAGCAAACTCTACAACCCGGTATTTCTAGAGCAAATGGACCTACCCCTGCCCGACTGGTTGCGAATGTAACAAGCAGCGGGCGCCGCCACTATAGCCTGGAAGTCCAGCACCCAGCCAGCCAGCCAGCCAGGCTTGAGCCCACCACAGCTCCACATTGATTCATACTCTCAGCCTTGCGATACTTCTTCGCACAATAATAGTCTGGAGACTCCCGCGATGGAGATGAGCAGTATTATCACACTGGTCATAGCCGCTTTTTTAATGATGTATGCTGTGACGCTTTACAATGGGCTGGTGAATCTCAAACACGCCGTATCCAAGTACCTCGCCAACATCGAAGTCCTGCTTAGGCAACGTCACGACGAGCTGCCAAAACTGGTGGAGACCTGCAAGCAATACATGCAGTACGAACAGCAGACGCTGGAAAAAGTAATCACCGCCCGCTCAATGGTCGCCAAAGCACAAATCAAGGGTGATATGAAAGCGCTGGGCCAAGCCGAGACCACCCTGCGAGCCGGACTCGGCAACCTATTCGCACTGACAGAAAACTACCCAGACCTAAAAGCCGACGCCTCCTTCCAACATTTACAGCAACGTATCAGCGGCTTGGAAAACAGTATTGCTGATCGCCGCGAGTCTTATAACGAAGCCGTGAACAATAACAATGTCCGCATTGAGCAATTTCCGGACGTAATCATCGCCCGATTCATGAATTTTGGGGCTTTTGAATTACTGGAATTTAGCGAAGAAGCGCTGAAAGACGTCAACATCAAATCACTTTTCAGCTAACAGAGCGTGGACCGTTTCAGCGACCTGATCTGGGTGGAAATATTCGCACTAGGATTCGGCTTATTCAGCTGGTTCGCGAGTTTTAGCGGCTTAAAAGTTGCCCGGCTGATCGAAGACACCCGAACGTCGAAAATTCGCTCGGCGCCACAAGGCTACATCGAAATTATCGACCGCAGTGAAGGCAATGCTGAAGAATATCCCCTTAAGGCGAAACTCACGGGAACAAATTGTGTCTGGTAGGGCGTCGAAATAGAAAAGTACACCAGCAACGGCAAAAACAGCTCGTGGAAGACTATCGAAAGAGGTGCCAGCAAAACGCCTATTGTGTTTAACGACAACACCGGCTGCTGCTTTATCCACCCCGATCGCGCCGACGTCAGTACACAGACAAAAAAGTCTGGTACGTAAGCAGCCGCTACCCCACTTCAAACACGAACAATGGGATATTTAGTCGCCGCTACCGCTATACCGAAAAGCGAATACATGCAGGCGATCCGATCTATGCCTTGGGGCAATTCGAAACCGTGCACCCGCCGTCGACCTCTGATCAAACCAAAACAACGATGAATACATTGATCAATCAATGGAAGCAGGAATACGACGCTTTAGTGGCAAAGTATGACCGCGACGGCAACGGCGCAATCGACCTGCAAGAGTGGGAAAAAGTGCGCGCAGATGCACTGGCACAAGCGGCAAAACAGGTGCGTGCCGATTACGATCACACTCCCATCAACATCATGAGCTACAGCCCCGCCCGCAGCCAACCCTTTGTCATCTCAACCAGAGAACCCAAAGCTTTGAGCAGCCGGTATCGCTGGCAATTTGTCGGCTTTAGCCTATTCGCGCTGGCCTGCACTCTGGGGTTTTTCTATTTATTGCCGGCCACTATAGACGCTTGCGCAACTCGTAAGGGCGCGCATGCGGCACTATTCCATTAGTGCACTCTTGTGGCCTTACAGCGCCGTACTATCATTGATCAAGCCCAGCATCACCGACGCGGCCTCGGTATAGGTTCGCTCATTGATAAAGGCGTGCTGTGTGCCGGTATACATATCGCGAAAGGCACGCTCTATCCGAGTGCCTTCTCGTATTGCCGCAGTACCGGCCGCCAAATGCACAAATTGACAAATTTCTCGACAGGCCTCGGTGGCGTAAGTCGCAGACACACGCATATCCAAACGCATTGCAACACTCAGCTCTTCTCCGCTTGCGACCGCTTGCTCTACCCGGGTAAAGGCTTCAACGACACCGGCGCGCGCCGCCCGCCACATGCCTTCGTGATGAGCCAGATTACGCTGAAATGTCAATTTGTGGGACAGCGTGGTGGGATCACCCATGCGGGTTTTTTCTTTCGCCAGCTGTAGCACATCATCGAGCTGCGAGCGCGCAACACCCAGCGCCCAGCCCGCGTGGCCTGCCCCCGTCAGCGGCATCACCCCCAATTTGAAAGTATGCCCACCGCGATAAGGCGCGCGCGTGAACAGAGGGAATGTTCGATGCTCGGGTACAAAGAGATCGGCAACGTTGTAATCATAGCTACCCGTGCCTTTCAGACCCTGCACATGCCAGCCATCCGTGAAATTTATTTGTTCGCGGGGTATCACAGCAACCTGCATGTCCGGCAGACCAGTGTGATCATCCATAATCATCTCGCCGCTTACCAAGGGTATAAATCCAGCGACGACGTACTGAGAGTGGCCGGTACCGCTACCGAAATTCCAAGCGCCACTGAGCCGGAAGCCGCCGTCAACTTTTTCCGCCATCCCGTTCGGCGCAAACTGCCCGCCCACCGTGACCCGATGTTCATTTTTTATAAAAACCTCATCAAAACCTTCGTCATTTAAATAGGCCGCTGCAAACGCAGCTGACGGGAAATTCGCGATGGCAATCCAGCCAACAGAGCCATCCTGACGAGCCAATTCTTGCCACACATCCAACAGTTCCAACAGGCCAGGTTCACTGCCATGCGCGGCTTTCGGGTTCATCCAGTGCATCAGGCCTGATTCCCACAAAGCATCAACCACCTCAGGTACGAGCGTTCGTGCCTGTTCAGATTTAGCCGCATTGGCCAGAACTACCTCCTCCACCAAAGCGGCCATCGCGCGTCCTTTAGCAGGTATGCTCTCTGTCATCTATATGCTCCTTTCTGGTATGATTACTTTACAAATGCATAGTTACGTGGTTGTAACTGCCAAAGGTGTACGCCATAGAGTCAAACACTCCGAAGCCAATGTGCATTACAAACCGTTAAGATAAACGGATATCCACCATAAAGTTGAGCTGGAAGTACCAAGCCTATGGGACGGACCACCGACACACGAGACAGGATACTGGATGTTGCTGAAGATTTTTTTGCACAACACGGTTTTCCCGCCACCTCAATTACGGATATTGCAGAAGCGGTAGGAATTAAAGGCCCCGGTGTATACAAGCACTACCGCAACAAATTGCACATTTACGAATGTGTGTTGGCTCGGTTGTTTGATCCATTGCACGACATCGTCAAGGAGATGAGCCACGGCGACTCACCGGAGGACATGTTTCGTCAGGTTTCCACCATATTGAGCAACCATGCACAAAACCCTAATATGGCAAAAATGATTCAACACGCCACGCTGGCGAACGATGAAACACTCTCAATACTCGCGGACAAGTGGTACAAGCCTTTCTTTAGCTATATCTCCGAGCTCTCTGAAACCAGCAAGCATGAGTGGATAAATATACCATCGGTGATGGCTTTTCACTGCATGATCCTGGGCTATATTACGCTCGCACCGCTGCATAAAAAGATCTTCGACATCGACCCGCTCTCGCCCAAACACGTCGATGCGCAACTCGATATTCATAAAAGGCTGGTCGACTTCGCCAGCGCTTGATAGGTCGAGTATCGGGGATTATCAATGGCTATCTGCCGGAGGCTTTGCGCCTCCAATACTGACAGTAATTCATCTTCTTTGGCGTCAAATTCGCCGGCGTTGATCGCCTCAATCAAGCGTTGTCGCAAGTGCAGGACATCGCCGTCCTCTCTCAGCATGGCCGCCAATGCGTCTTTCTCTTTTTCAAGCTGGTGCTGCCCACGCTCCAGCTCTCGCCGCACGATTGCCAGCACGTTGACGGCTATTTTTAGCTTAAACTGCAGTGCGCTGTCGACCAACATTGGCGCAACATCACTTTTCAAAAAATCGCTTACGGCGCCAATCAGATCCTCAGCACAGGGGTAGGTTTCAGTCATGGTTGCTGTCCTTTAAACAAGGAAATCAGATCGATCTCAACTTCGGATACGCGTCGCCCGATGGCAGCGCGCTCCAGAGATGGCTCCGTTCCACTCATGTGTGCATCCGCTTGATAGAGACAAATGACGCCCCACTTCAAGGTGCCAAACACTTCCCAATAGTGAACGATGTCGGCATTGACCGTGTTACCACTGGCTTGCGCATAGGCGGTATACAGCTCGGTCCGCTGGCCAAAACCTCCCACCGGGAGATCGCGCTGACCGAAGCGCCAAGAATTCACACAAAGCCAACCCAAATCTTCCATGGGGTCGCCTATGTGCGCCAACTCCCAATCAAGCACCGCGGTAATGCCACCCTCGTCTATTAGCAAATTGCCGTTGCGAAAGTCGCCGTGCACGACGGCGCTCGGCCGCTCGAGATGAGCGTGTCGCTCCAACCAGCGAAAAGCAAATTCAAATACCGGCGACCTAAAGGGGTAGCCCAGATAAGCGTCACGATAAAGTTCAAGCTGCTTAAGTGCATGCAAGCGCGGCAATGCCGGCACCGCGTCGAGCGCAATCGCGTGAATCGCCGACAAATTAAACGCACATTGCTCAGCCAGCCCAGCTCTTGCCCCGGCATATCGGGTCTCACGCAAAATACGCTGGGGCAGGGCTTCGCCAGCGACTCTGCGCATGACGAATCCCTCACCAAAAGCGCCGCCGTCGGCGAGCACGATCAGCACCTCGGGAGCTAGAACCCCGCTTTTTTTCGCAGCTCTGATCAAGTCTGCTTCGAGACGTTTAGACAGCGCTGCACCGAACTGCTGCTGGTCCCGGCCCAGGCGCAAAATCAATTCATGGTTTTCACTGACTGTGCACGCAGTGAAAGCCCAGGTTTGCGCAGCAGCACCTCCTGTAAGTTGCTCAAGATTTTCTATGGCAGGGTGTTCGCCCAGCACTGGCGCCAATAGCTGCCGCAAAAAGTCGCCCAGTTGTTGTAATTCATTCATAAGGTACCTATTTCTCGCTTACAGCGCGCATCAGCTCCTGCAATATCAGCGTCGCTATCGGCTTCAGCGAAGTCATAGCCCGGCCCCTGATCCGCATAGCGCTTAAGCAACTGCCTAGCCACTGACTGGATATGCACTTCATCTGGCCCGTCATAGATCCGCGCTTCACGTGCGTGCCGGTACATACGACTCAGCGGGGTATCGTCGGTCAAGCCAGCTGCGCCGTAGACTTGTATCGCTCGATCGATCACATTGTGCAACATCCGCGCGCCCATCACTTTGATGCTGCCGATCTCGATGCGAGCTAGGTCCCCTTTATCGATCTGCTTGGCCGCATGCAAGGTCATTTGCCGACAGCTCTGAATCTCTGCTTGACTGTCGAACACATGCTGCTGCATCAGTTGCTTCTCGGTCAGCGAGCTGCCAAAGGCTTCGCGCTCATGCAGGCGACGACACATCAAATCAAAGGCGCGCTGAGCCTGCCCCAACCAGCGCATGCAATGAAAGATACGCCCCGGCCCTAGCCGGCGCTGGGCGATAAGAAAACCTTCACCGCGGACGCCGAGTAAATGATTTTCCGGAACACGCAGATCCTCATAGGCCACTTCAAAATGACCTCCACCGATTCCCAGTACGGGTGTATCACGCACAATACGGTACCCAGGGTTGTCGGTAGGCACCAAGATCATGCTGAACGCTTTATGGGGAGCCGCATCGGGCTCGGTACGACACATCACCGTCGTGTAGGCTGCTATGTCTGCGCCGGTGGTAAACCATTTCCGGCCCTGAATCGTCCACTCACCCTTGTCTAAATCCGCGCGGGTCTGCAGCTGGGTGGGATCGGAGCTGGCGACGTCGGGCTCGGTCATGGCAAAACTAGGACAAATTTCGCCGGCAACTAAGGGGTTCAGATAGCGCTCGCGCTGCTCGTCACTGGCGTACTGATGGAGCATCAGCGAATCCTGCAGGCTATAGGTGCCAAAAACGCGCTGGGCATATTCCGAGCGACCGATAATCTCGTTGAGATATACGTATTCTATGAAGGGCATACCACCCCCGCCGATGGCCTTGGGATGCCCTAGGGCCCATAGGCCCTGCTGCTGTGCCAGTTTGGCCAACTCGCGTACGCACTGCTCCGACAGCACCCTATCAGCACCGTGCAAAACCGGTTCTGCCGGGTATATATGTGCTTCAAGAAAGCGTTTCAGTGCCACACGCAGTTCGATCCAGCGAGCATTTTCTGCCGGCATAAGCCCCCCTATTATTCATTCACCTGAAAACAATACGATACCATCAGCCATTAAATTATTGTCAAGATAATTGACTTTATAGGCCATTCACTTTTAGCATCAAAGCACAGCTATCCGCACATTGCAGCCACGCTGCGCAAACCAACTCATCCGAGGAAACCCCTATGGCAAGCCCCCCTCAGCTAAGCGCACTGGGCAATATCCACCACGCAGCCTACCGCTGTCGCGACGCCGAGCAAACCCGCTGGTTTTATGAAGATGTGCTCGGACTCCGGCTGGCAGCGGCCTTTGAAGAGGATATAGATTTCGGTGAAAACCTAGGCCGAAGACGCCAATTTCTACACATATTTTTCGAATTGGGCGACGGTAATTATCTTGCTTTTTTCGACGAGCCAGCTATTTCCAGTGAGGGAAATTTTTCCCGCAAAGACAGTTTCGACTTACATATCGCACTGGAGGCTGACTCTGAAGAAAGCATGTTAGCGTGGCAATCACACATTAACCAAGTCGGCAAGAGCTGCCTTGGGCCAGTCGATCACGGCTTCGTAAAGTCGGTTTACATGTACGACCCGAATGGCATCCAAGTGGAAATCACCTGCCGCACCGATGGCTATGCCAAAATCATGAGCGCACATACAGACGAAGCAAAAACAAATCTAGATGCTTGGACCGAGAAAACGCGCAGCGTAAAGGAAGAGCGCTTTGGCAGTGCCAAGCTTAATGCGCGCGGCCGCTGAAATGCTTAGGAGCCTGTGATGTCGAATACCAAACCCTATGAGCGAATCCCTTACCTGATTATTTTTCAGGACAAGAGCCCCTTCAAGGAAACCTATGCTGGGCCGATGGATTTCGGCGCCCTGAAAGCCAACCTCCTGAAGCCGGTCAAAGCCAAAACCGACAGCGTTATTATTTTTATGCACCCCATTGGCGGCGGCGAGTACTTGCCCATGGTATCGGCCTTGGCAAAAGCAGGCTATCCCGTGATCTATTGCCAGAGCCGTTACCCCGGCAATGACTCGGCGCTGATTATGGAAAAGGTTGTCATCGACCTTGGCAATTGCATTCGTCATGCCAAAGAAAGTCTGGGCTACAAAAAAGTGATTCTTGCGGCGTGGAGTGGCGGCGGCTCGCTCTCACTGTTTTACCAGAGCCAAGCCGAGCAACCTAGCATCACGGAAACCCCGGCCGGCGATCCACTGGATCTCGCCGCGCAATCATTGATACCGGCCGACGGCATGTTAATTCTCGCAGCCCATGTCAGCCGTGCGCACACGCTCACCGAGTGGATGGATGCGTCGATACTCGACGAATTGAATCCAAGCGCACGCGAACCCGAACTCGACCTCTACAACCCCGACAACCCGAACCAGGCACCCTACAGCGATGCCTTTATCAGTCGCTATCGGGCGGCACAGGTCGCCCGCAATCGGCGCATAAGCGATTGGGTGCGAGACAAGCTAGAGCAGCTGCGCAAGAGCAAGCGACCCCACGATGAATTTGCCTTTGTCGTACATGGCACCATGGCGGACCCGCGCTGGCTAGACCCCAGCATTGACCCCAACGGACGCAAGCCTAACTGGTGTTACCTTGGCGAACCGCAGGTTGTGAACAATGGGCCGGTGGGGCTCGCGCGATTTTGCACCCTGCGCAGCTGGTTGTCCCAGTGGAGTTACGACGATTCCAATGCCGACGGCGTCAAGTGTGCTGCAGCTATATCTATTCCCGCGCTGGTGATGGGAAACGGTGCCGACGATGCTTGCACGCCAAGTCATACGCATAGACTTTACAACGCTATTTCACACCAAGATAAAGAATTACACGAGATTGAAGGCGCGACGCATTACTACTTCGGCCAAGCGGAGCAATTGCAAGAAGCCGTGTGCTTGTGTTCAAGCTGGCTGGACAAGCACGGTTTTTAGACTGCCTAGTATCAAAACAAAAAGCCCCGCTAACGCGGGGCTAAGTCACCAGCTAAATCACAGCCCTGTTTCAGCGCCGATTCTTCTCGATCAAGCGAGAACGCAAAGCACTTGCCAATCGCCGGGCATCGTAGCTGCGCACGTTGTCGTCCATCGGGTTTTTACGCATCAACACTTCCAAGCTGTACGAATAGGACGCTCGACTTGAGGTGGTAGTCACCCCCGAGCCCGGGGTCACGAAGGTTCTACCCGAGACGACCGTGTCACAATTGCCCAACAAATCACAGTTGCGGTAGTAAGTTTGCGACTGGTGATAGGTCGGACCAAACCCGCTGTCTACCGTGGTGTTGCGGACTTTCTTGTCCTCGTTTCGATCTGCCGTTTCAAACCAGTCATAACCCTTTGCTAGAGTCAGCTCTGCAGCGCGCAGCAATGCGTAGTCCTGCACCGTTTCTGAGTGCGTACTGCTATTGCCGACAAAGGTAATGCGGTAACGATTATCGCCCAGTGAGGTTTCCGTATAGCCGGCCTCCCCGCGACTGTCGGCTGGTTTGTACGGTGTTTCCGTTGCGCAAGCCACCAGCAGAGCTGTGCTCAGCAAAATCATACCTGTAAGCCAAGTTCTCACCTTAAACCTCCTCGAATGAAACTGCGTTTGCCTAGCAGTGCATCTATCACTGCGGAGCGAAGTGTAAAGCCCCCCGATTAACCGCAGCTTAATAGACCTGTCCGTTACTGGGGTGCAGCAAGCCTGAATCGACTTACGGCTGTCGTCGGTAGTACAACTTGGGATGGATTCAGATGGTAGCTGTGGCAGGTCGTGCAATCATCACCGGCAGCCGCCGCTGTGTGGCAGGACTGGCAATCAGCCTTGGTGATTGACGAAAACTGCTTCACGGTATTTTCCATGTCGAGTTGATGACAACTGGCGCAGCCGTCCTGGGAAACAATATGCAGATGACGAGCATGATCAAAATTGTTTAGTGAAGACTGGGGCCGCATTGTCGGGTTCGTCGAGCTCAGGGCTCCCGAGTTCATAGTCCAGCGAATTTGTCTGGGGGATTCACTCAAAGATTCATGGCACTTGCCGCACTGCCCGGGCGTGCCACGCGCTGACAATTCAGAAAACACTGCCGCCAAGCCCGGCGCACTGTGACTGTACTGCCCGGAGAAAGTCAGCCAACTAAGCATAAAGGGATCCGCATGCCCGCTTGGCTGGTAGTACAGATTAAAGTCCTTCGCGTACCAGCCACCGAGTTTAGATGGCCCTGGCAGAGCGCTGCTATCGGATTCAAAGCTTACAGTGGCGCCGCTGTTACCCTTCTCAAAATTTGCAAGTTCGCGGCTGATATTTTTGAACCAGGAGCCGTTTATGCCGTTCATTAAACTCACCGACAGAGATCCAAACATCGCGGCACCGTCGGCGTCACTGATGTCGGCCCGTGCGATTTTTTCGCTAAGGACTAGCAGCTGCTGAGGTCCATTAGAGCTTACCGTTAAAAACAGCTGCTTGATGCGCCATACCATTTGCCCGATCAACTGCAAGTCTTGAATACTGCTGCCTTCAAGAAAACTAAGATCAATATCGCCATTGCGAACTTTGTTCAGTACTGGTGCAATTTCTGGGTACTGCGACAACCAGTGAAACATAAAAGGGGTGAGCCGAGCCTCTGCGAAAGCAGGCCAAGAGCCAACGCGCACTCCAGCATCGGCCAGAGTCTTTACGTCCAGCAACGGTAGTCCCAGCACAGCAACGGCTGGAGGGTAGAGTTTTTCACCGGTGACGTCTTTCTGGTGGCAGCCTTTACAGCTTTCTCCGAAAGATTTAACGGCCATCTGCCGCCCTCCTTCACTCAGAGTATGGCAACTGTCACATTGGGTTTTCGCCTGCGCTCGCATGTCGTCTTTGAGAAAATAATTCACGAAGTGCTTCTGGTGATCAAAAGCAACTTCCGTTTTTTCTGCGGGTGAAAAACTGCGAAACTCGGGATGCATTTTAAAGGACTCGTGCTGCTGTTGGTGACAGCTATCGCACTGCCTATTTGACACCTCAGTCAAATTAGCATGTTTGCCTTGATGCTCTTGATGGCATGAAAAACAGGGTATGTCGCGCTGCATGGGCTGGGCCGAAGCCTGCGCAGCGTAGTCGGGGATAGATTGAGCCGCAAATGCCTGCAATGTGTGCGTCGGTATGCTGTGCGGTAAGCCCGCTGCCGCGCCCAGCTTGTGGCAAGACAAACAATTGTTGTTGTTGCTGCTGTGCTGCCCACTAAAGCCGTTTAATGCGCGAGCGAACCAAGCCTGGGGCTGCTCGGTTGCCTCACCATGACAATCGGCACACTGATTGAGTGCCACGCCGCCATGTTTGGCTGACAATTCTCCGGGGGAGATAAAGCCCTCCCCCAATGATGAATATATACTCGTCAACACTATCGCTATTAACAAGAAGGCAGCGTAGGCAATCAACTTGCGGCGGCTATAGCGCACACTGTCGACCGGTACACAGCGAACGCGATGCGGACATTGACCATCAGGCCCGGGGCCGTTTTTGCATTTACCACCATTGGATTGCGAACGCGTACAATCCCACCGATCGCCCGAGCGGTAAGGCACGCATTGTGCCCGCCCCGGACACAGGCCATCTTGGTTGGGCCCCAGCTCACAGCCGCCACCTTCGGCCTTGAGGCCACAGGATTTTTTTGCCGATGGTCGATCGTAGCGGCTCTTTTTGAAGTGGAAATTTTGCAACTTCATTTACAAGCCACCAAAACTGTAGACCAAGACCAAATGCAGTACCGCGGAAATCGCCAACAGCCCACTAAACGCTAGGTGAATAGCAAGCCAGCCACGTAGCACCATCTGCATAACATATTGAAAATCGAGATCCATTTTTTGCTGAAGCATAGATTGAATGTCGCGTACCGCCTCTAGGTCCCTGGCGCCAAAATACTTCTCAGTCTGCTGGAAGCGTCGCTGCCAAAATTGATAAGGAGCACTACTGACGATCAAGTGAGAGGGTATATCACGAATACCAAGCAATTGCGGGACCAATTGACGATCATAAAATTCAAGAAAATAGCGACTGCCGCCATTTTCTACCGTTTCAATAATTCTGCTACGTATGCTTTCTCGAAGCGCACTTTGATGCGTTTTAATTCGTGAAAGAAAAATACGTTCGCCACGCTTACGCATCTGCGGCGGAATAATCCGATTAAGCACGATACCGCACAAGCCTGTGAGAAGTGTTCCCAGTGCAAAAGTGAGTAGCGAGCGTTCAAATAGGCCTGAAGGCCACCATTCATCAATATGTGAAAGCAGCAGCAAGCTGGCCAGCACGCCCAAACAATTATGCAGCTGCGCCCATACATAGGCGCGCCCCAACGGTAATACCGAAATGCGCTTGCGCACCGCAAAGAGCAGCAGCAGAGCCACTACCCCAATCAACAACCAACCACTGAAATAATGGCCGCGAAAATTGCGCGTATTGTAGTCGTCGATCGCGTATTGAAGGCTGGCAAAAACAAGTAAAATCAAAACGGCAAGTACCAATCGCCGGCGTCCGCGAAGCGTCATTACTCCAGCCACTCCTTAACAACGTCAATATCGTGCGCATCGAGGCGCTTCAATGCATTGTTGGGGCAGGCGTACTCACAGGCTGGGGCCACACGCTGGTCAACACAGTAATCACACTTGGTGGCTTTGCTGATAGGAGAATGTGACTCATCTAGAATCAACTCACCGTCAATGCCGGTGATATTGGTCATCCGAATATTGTCGTAGGGACAACTGTTTGCGCAGGTGGAACAGCCGATACAAGCCTGATCATTGATAACGACAACGCCGCTGTTCACATCACGGTGGATCGCACCGGTTGGACACCCCACCATGCACACCGGGTCCGAGCAATGCATGCAAGCATTGGCTATCATAAATTTTCCGGATTTTGGCCCGTGGCGAATAAAACGCGGATTGCCGTCATGTGCGTTAGCGCAAGCCACCACACAATCGTCACACTCGGTACAGCGATCCAAATTGATCACCATTGAGCGCGTGCCGTTAATAAACAAATTGTCTACGTAAAGATTCAGCAGATCATCCCTGTGTGGCGAGTTCTTGCTAGTCGATTCAGCAGGTACTGTTTTTCGCTTCTTGAGATAATCTTGTACAAAGCGACCCGGCAATCGAATAACGTCGGTATAACCCAACGCGAATAGTGAACTTTTATACTGTGACCGTTCGTCACCGGATGCGGCCAGCGAGAGCTCGGCTTTGCCGAACACATCGCCACGCTTTTTATAGTCGACCGTGCGCCGCCCTTCACCCTCCGTAACGGCAACGCGCGCAAAACCACCACGAATCAATATCAGGTCATCGGCGTAGTCACCCTGCGCAACAATAAGCTCTTCGGGCATCTGAACATGCTCGTCATCTTCGTCACGGGCCTTACGAAGTGCATTATTCCAATCGGTGAGACCGTAGGTTTCAAATATTGCGCAGTCAGCGAGCACCTTGATTTTTTCATCGTCGAGCTTTTTGAATATATCAATCGTACGCAGCTGCACCACCAGGCTTTCACGCCGATACTCTTCCTCCAACTGGCTTCTGAATTCCTTGCTGTAGCGCATTATGTCGCGCAGCGCCTGCCATTTTATTTCAAGAATTTCTGTTCGTTCCGCGGCGACAACAGTCGCACTACGAGGACTGCGCGACATGCAGGAGATATGGCCAAATAGTTGACCTCGGCGCAGCGTATCGGTTTGATGATTGGCGATAATACTCGACATATCTTGGAGAAAAATCAGACTATCAGATTTATTACCCGTCGCCTGATAGGCTAAATCCTGCTTGAGATTATAGGTGCTGACATCCCTGCGCTCGGGTACCGAGTGATCTGTCCACAATTGTGCAAGCGCCGAGGCTATGCCCTTGGGCTTTGGTTTTGTGCGACCAAGAATAGACTCGTCAATATCCAGACTGACGTGTACCGCGCCAGACAAAATCAAGAACGCCGAATCGCCGTAGTCTCCCTGACGTAAAATCACTTCACCGACATCGAAGCGACATATGCGAGTGTCGGTTTTGAGGATTTTATGCAGCGAGTTTTTAGCAGGGAAAAGCGATGCATCCATGCCTTTAAAGGGCCTGACCCGCAGCAACTGCTCAACATCTGCATCGCGCATGTGTTCGTCGAATAGCTTTTCACGCTGCTGCTGCTTTTTTATCAGCTTGACCGATTCCGGTGCGTTAATCTTGTCCACGTCAGGCATCCACGATGATATTGGCGGCAGGCTTGGCTATGCAAGCTAAGCAAGAGCCGAATTCTATTTCGACATCATGATCGACATCGTATTGCACTTCGCCACCACGCAGGGCAACCAAACACGTTCCGCAGTTTCCGGCGCGGCAGCCGTACTCTAGGTCAATCCCGTTTGCTTCGGCTATTTCAAGAACCGTACTGTTATTTTCGGATTGCACTGTTTTGCCGCTACGTGAAAACTTCACACTGAAGCTGGCCGCGGGCGTTACCGACGAGTCAGACGCTGCGGGTTTTGTCGCAACCAGACTCGACGGACCGAAGGCCTCCATATTGATTTTGTCAGCGGGGACCCCCCAATCGTGCAAGCCTTCAGTAAGACTTTGCATAAATGGACCGGAACCACAAAGATAGAATGCGAAATTATTGGAACCAAGCTTCTCTCTGAAAAGATCGACACTCACGCGACCCTGCACGTGGTAACCCTTGCCCACCTCGTCGCTCACGAGCGGGCGACTAAAACAAAAGACGACCTTTATATTGTCGTGCCGTTGCGCCAAAGCTCGAATCTGCTGCCCCTGCACCAGCTCGCTGCCGTCCTTTACGCCATAGAAAAACCAGATCGGCTGTCGCGCATTCACTTGCACTAATGCATTCAACATCGATAGCATCGGCGTTACGCCCACTCCACCCGCAGCCAGCACGACTGGCTCGCCCGCATTCACATCGAGAAAAAAGGCACCCGAGGGAACTTTGACATCAAGAATATCCCCCTCTTTCACCTGCTCATGAAAATAGCTGGACGACAGGCCCCAAGGAGCCTCTGGCACATTTGCGGGCGGCGCCGCCTTTTTAATTGAAACGCGGTAATACTCTTGCTGCGGCGCATCCGACAAGGAGTAACAGCGCACCACCGCCTTGGGATGATCGGGTATATTAAGTTTGAAGGTCAGGTACTGGCCTGGGCGATACGCGGCTATAGGGCGCTTATCGTGGGGTTTGAGGTAAAAGGAAGTGATATCGCCACATTCGGATTCTTTTTTAGCGACTTCAAATTTTCGGAAGCCGTTCCAACTGTGCTCCGAAGCCGCCATCGCCAGTTCACGCTTTCGCAGATCCAGCTCTAGCAGCTCTCGCAAGCCTTGTTGGCGTTGCTCAAAGTACACTTGATCTGCCCGACTTCGGCGCAGGCTGCCCCTCAGAATAAATACACCAATGGCCAGCAGTTCCAGTAAAAACAGCGCGCTCAGCACCTCCACTGACCGCTCGATTAACACATCGAATTTTTTAGCGAGTGGCCACAAGCTGCCAATCAGTCCGCCAAGCAACAAGGCAAGCAAGGCCGACCGATCACTACCTAGATCACTGCGCCCTTTTGCCTTTGCTTTGACTTCAGCTGCCGAAACCGCTTCGACTTTGCAAAAAAAGGGGAGAAAATCCTGAGAATTGAGCTCGTACTCGCCCAGCTTCACCTCGTCGCCAAGACGAAATTCAACTTCCTGAATACGCAGGCCATTCACTGTCGTGCCGTTGGTGCTCTCCAAATCCTTTATGCGGAACGCAAAACGATCGAGATCAAGCAGTTCAATACTGGCGTGAGTTGAGGACAAGTACGGAGACGAAATAACGATATCGTTCCCACTTTTGCGACCGATTGTCAGTGCCGCTGCCATAGATTGCCGCCTTTTTTATACTTATAACGATGGTAGCCCCGCCAGCGCAACACCCTTTTAACCTAGCGGATGCGGGTGTCCATCGAAAGGTTGGCTTGGCGAGCTGCGGCCACCACTGATATTTGATGTTACTACCTCCGCAACCCAAAAATCTATGCTTTATGCGCCAGTTCACAAAGTGATATAATGATTACACAATTCGAACAATAATCAGTACTTACTGGAGACAGCACGTTGGACTTTCCAGAAATCCCCGGATACAGGATCATCAAACCACTAGGCAAAGGTGGTATGGCTGTCGTCTACCTAGCGGTTCAGGAAAATTTTGAGCGTGAAATTGCCCTCAAAATCATGGCGAAACACCTCCTGTCAGACTCGAGCTTCGGCGAGCGCTTCCTGCGAGAAGCCCGTATTGTTGCCCAACTATCCCATCAGAATATCGTTCCTGTCTACGATGTCGGCCATTTTGGAGACTTTCACTACATGGCGATGGATTATCTGCCCGAAGGTGATCTCAAAGGCAAACTTAAAAAAGGCCTGCCCTTGTCCGAGGGCATAAACATTATCAAAGCAATAGCCACCGGCCTAGACTATGCCCACAGTAAAAACTTTATTCATCGCGACATAAAACCCGAGAACATTCTTTTCAGGGAGGATGGCGGTGCAGTAATTTCCGACTTCGGAATAGCCCGCAACACCGAGTCTGAAACACGCATGACCATGACTGGCACGGTTATTGGCTCGCCGCACTACATGAGCCCGGAACAAGCCGAAGCGGCCCACCTAGACGGCCGCACCGACCTATACAGTCTCGGCGTTATATTCTACGAAATGCTGTCAGGCGCTGTTCCCTTTAGCGGCGAGTCTGCAATCTCAATAGGTGTCAAGCATATTACGGCAGAGCTACCGCCATTGCCTGCGGATATGATTGAATTTCAAGAGTTCATCGACATTGCACTGGCCAAAGATCGCGAAGAGCGATTTCAGACAGGCGCCGAGTTTAGAGATGCCCTTGACGAAGTCTCCTATAACTTGAGCGATGCCGGCGCCGGCACCGTACTCATGACTCGCGAAGAGTTGGCCATGGGCAGTAGCGCCATGAACGGTAAAAGCCGCACGGGTAGGCCGTCGTCGAAATCATCGCGGTCCTCGCGCCCACCTGCGCCGCGCCGCGCCGACGGCCAAAACCGCATGTCAGGATCACGTCGTAATGCGCCACCACCCGCGCGCATGTCCAAGACGGCTATCGCGCTGGCTATTGTCGGTGTCACCACGCTCGGGGCGGTAGGCTCTTGGTACTACACTCAAAGCGTCAATGGCGCTTTCATCAACCGCGCCAGCGTCACACCGGTGGCCCCCCTTAGCCGGCGGCACCAAGAGCTACTCGACGGCGCCAATAACGCAATCCGTGAAGAGCGTTATTACACGCCGCCCGGCAATAACGCCCAATACTATCTAACAACACTACTCGCACTTAGCCCCGACTTACCCCAAGCGCAAATGGCCATCGAAAATCTGTTCCGTATTTACCTCAGCCAAACAGAAACAGCGATCGCTTCACGGAAACCTACCGAGGCCAACAATTTCCTGAATCAGGCCTCCCAAATTACCTTCTACATACAAAACAAAAGACTGCTGAATGAGCAGCGCGAACTGCGATCAAATGTGATCGCCGCGCAGCAGCAACAAATTGTTGCCGTTGACCACAAGCAGGAAATTGACAGCATACTCGCCAAAGCCGACTCTGCCTTGGCAGCAGGAAATCTAACGGCGCCAGCCAGTGCCAATGCCTATCATCACTACCAGGGCGTGCTCGAACTCGATGCAGGAAATCGATCTGCGCAGGCGGGCATCAAGGCCGTCGCTGACGCCTTTTTAAAAAAAGCACAAGCGCAAGTAGCCGCCAAGGACTTTGAACTCGCACACAAAATGGTCACATCGGCCGGCCAGGTTTTACCCTCGCATAAAGGCTTGGCAGCCGCTCTGCTGGCAATAAACAATGCCGAAAATGCCGAGCTCAGCTCCATGCAACAAGCCGAGCAAGAGGCTTATCAAGCGAAGCTTGCTGCGCAAGAAGAAGCACGACGACAGCGTGCAAACATAATAGTGAGCTTACAATCCGAGATAGACGAATCCATCGACGCCAATCGCCTCACGCGCCCCGAAGGCAGCAGTGCACTCGACAAAATTCTGGAACTTCAATCTCTTGATCCCGGCAATTCGGTAGCTGTCAAGAGCTTAGAGCGGCTGGTTGCCAAACTGGCCGGTTTGGCGCTGTCCTCAATATTCAGCGGTGATTTGGACTCGGCCGAACTCCATTTGACTGCGGCCCTGAAGCTGTCGCCCACCGATGCCAAGGTCATCGAAGTACAAAACGCTCTGCAGGCTCAGAAGGCACTGCTAGAAATGGCAAGGGAGGCCATCGCCGCCGCAGAGAAGCAAATTACTGCCAACAACACCATCGGAGCGCTCGAGAACCTAAGTAAAGCGCTCGAACTGGATCCGAAAAGCCGGCCGGCCATAAAATTGCGTGACAGCGCTTTACAAACCGCCTATGCAAGCGCAGCCGCTCATATTATGGCAATTGAACTGACATCGGCAGCAGCCCTGCTGGATGGATTGACTTCCCACAATGCGGATCCTGACGAACTTGTTCGCCTGCGGAGCCTACTCGCAGACGAGCTGGCGGCGGCCCAGTTCGCCGCATCGGACGAGGGCAAACTACTGCTTCGCACCAACGAACTCGAACAGAAGACCCGCACCATAGCGATCAACACCGAACTGCGCGCACTTTACAAAAAACTGATGGAAATTAATCCGGGGGAGAGTAGCTACGCCTCTGGCCTGATCAAAACGAGTGACGCAGAAGCCCAGTTTTCCCGCAACACCTTAACTATTCGAAAATTTGACGCCGCGCGCAAGCATATCGACACCATTAAAATTGCAACGCCTGCCTACCCCGGCATATCAAAGCTCGAAGCAGATCTTGCCAGCGTCATACGAACGCAAAACCAAGCCACCGGCATGCTGTCTTATGCACGATCCTACATTGAAACGCCCTATGACAAGCCCGGGATGCTTGGCAACAATGACAAACAACGCAAAACTTACAACTCCGGCCACCAAGCCATTCTATCGGCAAAACAAATTGATCCGGGGCACCCCAAACTCGGCGATGTATTTCGAGAGCTTGAAACGGTCTATGCGAACATCATTGGCATCCACCTGGATGATGAAGATTTCGACGAAGCAAAAGAGTTTATTGGTGACTACAAGGCCTTTAAATCGGAGCCGCCGTTAAAAGCAATGCAACAGATGCTGGATCGCTATGCTAAAGAAAACCCCGATAAAGACGACGAAGCGATAGCACCCAAAAGTACTGCGAAGGCTACCAGTACCGAGACAAAACCGGCCCAAGCTGCGGAGCCCGTAGAAAAAGAGGAAGATAAATAGAGGAAGTTCATCGGTGGCGGCTTCTAGCCCTAACGCCAACCCTGTGCCATTTTATCAATAAGACGGAAGCGCTTTTTCTGCACCAAGAATAAAATTACTCGGAAGCTGACCCTAGAAGTACCACTGCAAACCAGCACTGTAGGTGAGCATTTCTTCCTCAGCTTCGACCTCGGAACCTACGAAATTGCCATTGGCAGCGTCACCCTCGAAGTAATAGCTTTGATAACGCAAGTCAATAAAATAACCGATACGCTCCGTTAAAGGTGCCGACCAAGTCACCCCCAGACTCATGCCTTCTGAGTCCCCGTCATATTCTAAAACCCGCCCCTGGGTTGCAAAGTTATCTTCGTATACGCCATCCATAAACGCGTAGGCCGTGCTAAAGGTAAGCGTACCCACTTCTTCAACGGGCAAATTGTAACTTGCCCCAGCAAAGAAGCCATCTTCCTGATACTCCTGCGTGTACCTTGGTGACTGAGTCGAGGCAAAGCCTGTGATATTGGTTAAGGTTGTTTCACCGTCCATATAACCGACAAAGATATTAACGCCGCCTGCCACGTTCATGCCAAAGGTTAAATTCATGTCCTCACGTTGCACGGTGGACTTGCCGCCAGTAAACGGCACGGTAGATGTTGTGAGTGCATCATCAAAACTATCATCCCGCTTGATGGCGATATAGAAGCGATCATAGGCCGCCGTTAAACCTAGTGACAATAACGGCATATGCACTTCAAAATCGCCGCTAGCGCTGGCGAGCAGACTACTGGTGCCTTTGATATGATCCAGGTCGAAACTTAAATTTTTCATTTTCACCGCTACTGTCGGCGCTAGCGTTAGCTTATCGAAAAATGATTCCGCCGAGTACACCAGCTGACTAAAACTCACAGCCGCACAGACAATAACAAGGCGTTTTGCTTTCATCAAATTATCTCCATTATCAACTATTATAGCGGTGCCTCTAAATAATTCGGTGGCACCTTTACACTTTCCGGCAATTTTATTCCGGCATCCGCAGTAGCACCAGCGCGCCACTTATCAAATTATTTCGCTAAAATGTGGGACGAACATAAGAATTCAGTTTCAACAGAATTTTGTTGACCGCAGCATTCACCTGCTCGGCATAGGGTATTGAAGCATATTTAAACTGGTATCGCCCCAGCGCCTCCGGTGACAATTGAATGTTCTGCACTGTTCTGGAATATTGATTGATGGCGGTCAACTAAACAACAATGCGGTCGTCCAACTGCACAATCCGAGGAGCCGACAGTGTATAGACCCCGGCATTATTAATTTCTACGACTGGCGCCACAGCCACAACAACCGCATCTTCATCGGCATTGGATTGTTTCACCCATTGCAGATAAATTTTTGAATGCGGATAATCTTCTTTGGCATCCATTAATATCACGCGATAGCTACCGACCATCGCGCCTTCACTCCACCGACCAAAGGTATTAATGTAAGCGATCTGATGAGAAATTTTATCCAGCGCAGCACTTGCACTGCAGTCGCCGGCACCCGCCACAGTGACGCCACCCAGAAGCAAAAAACCTATCAGTAAAGGTCTCATGCCGCCCGTCCATCTGTTTTAGTAATTAAATTGACCATCATTTTCCACCCAACGAATAATGCACCAACAGGCCATTCAAACTGATGGCATACAGCGATAGCTGACCGCCCTGCCCAGCATACAGGACGGGGCGTTGCACAAAGGCATCCGCGCCGGCAACAAACTGCCGATCCAGCATTGCACCTTGAGCGTCATGCAAACTAACACTGCCGTTGGTCCCTGCTACGACGGCATAATGCCCATGTGTAATAATATCTGACTCAAGACGCCCGCCCGTCAACACTTTACTGATCAAGTGACCGCTGTGGCTCTGCACCACGGCTAATTCGCCGCTTTGCAGCGGTATCAGAAGATTGCCGGCCAGTGTGGCAGCCCTAGCCAAGACCGGTGCATGCAGCGACAATTGCCACATCAGCTCTCCATTCGTCGCCTTATAGGCAAACAATTCCCCGTCTGCAGTACAGCCGATGATGGCTTCACCAGCACGCGTCAAGGTGAGTAACTGCTTGCCGGCGGGAACAGGGCTCTGCCACACGCGGCTGATGCCTTGCGGCGTCAGCGTCCAGGCCACAAGCTGTGAGCCATCACCCGCTGAAACACCGCCAAACAAACGCTGGTTATCCGTCGCCGCAGAGGCAACCAGGTTGGTTATCAACTCTCCATCCGACATTGCCCGCGAGTCGAAAACCTTACGACCACTGCTCACCTCAATGGCTATCGGCCCCATTCCCGCCGTAGGAATGATAAGAAGCTCCGTGCTTGCTACTGTCATCGTCAGAGGCTTGGTAAAAACCGCCCTAGCGGCCACACCCAGAACTTGCGACCACAGTAACTGTCCGTTGCCGCCATAGGCAGCAACCGTTCCAGAGTCATCGATTACGATGACCGCGCCATGGGCTGTTGCAATCGGCGCCGTAGCGAGCTTCGTATTCAGCTTAATATCCTTGCCTAATGCTCCGGTGCGCCCGTCAAAATACAGCAAACGCCCACTGGAATCCGCAAGTACCAGCTCTACACTTCCGTCATTGTCGAGATCAGTGACTATTGGTCCCAATAACTGACCGGTGCGCTGCTTCACGGGGTTTCGCCATAATTCGCGAAGACCGCCGCTGACCACAGAACTGATCGCTACCGGCTCGCCGGTGGACAAGCCGCCGCGCTGAAAATAGATGGAGAGGGCAAATACCAGCGACAGCACGATCGCGCCTACTGCAAAAAGTTTTACAAAGCGCGACAGGTGCCCTTCTGTGAGCTGGCCGTCATCACGTGTTGGCGCGACGACCGCTTGTTTACCCGCTGCATCAAATTCAAACTCCACACTGCCAAAAGCAATGATATCGCCTGAGGCCAATACTCCATGGCTAATTTGCTCGCCATTGAGATAGCTTCCATTAGACGAATCACAGTCGTACAGCACCCATTCATCACGCTCCAACTCAACCGCAGCATGCTGAGATGAAACTGATGCCGAGCGCAAAATAATATCGTTGAGCGGCGAGCGGCCAACGGTATTTTTCTTTTTGGACAGTGTGTATTTACGCCCAATTGCCGGATCCGTCAAGCCAGTGAGACTAACCTCACGGCGTTCCGACCGAACAGGAGCCGACATAGTCCCGCCCCCACCACCTGCAACAATGACAGTACCGCCCTCAGCTACACTAGCGGCCTGCCAAACAGCTGTTTTTTGACTGCCTTCCGCTAAGCGCTCGGCACCTTCCTCTGCCGGTGACACCTGAGTCTTATCGATGGTTTGGGCCAGCGGCCGCTTTCTATCGGCGTGATCGATGAGCACCACAGCGTCATCGTCCGATTCTGGCATCGGTTCGTGAGTAGGTTCTGCGCTTGAATCTGGCACGGATTCTGGACTTGATTCCGGAGGGCGCTCCTGCTCCGATTTACCCGAGTGCGGCGATCTGTCAGCGACTCTAAGCATTGTCGCATCGACATCCTGCCTTACACCGGTATCCAGCAGGACGTCAAACTCATTGATGTCAAAACGCACTTTGTCCCCAGGCTTTAATACCTGCGATTCTATTTTTTCGTCGTTGACAAAAGTACCATTGGTCGACTCCGCATCAATAAGCAATAGCTTCATGCCCTGCACGCTGAAATTGGCGTGTGTGCGCGACACAAGCCCTTCAGTCAAGACCAAGTCACATTCGTCGCTACGACCAACCGTGAAGCCGTCAGTAAGTGCAACGAGACTATCGTCACTAACCGACCGCAGAGACCACTCCAGCAAGGGAGCCCTTACTTGTGTTTTATCGGTGCTCATAATCGTTTAACAAGAAAATAAAGAATGACTGCCAACACTGCAACCGCGGCTATAGCAACAAAGGGTCGCCGGGCAAAAGGAATTTCGGTGTCTAATGTCTCTAGTAGTCCTTGCTCATCTACGAGTGCTTTCAGATCTGAGGACTTGTAATCCTCGGTATCACTAAGCGAGCTGCGTTCCAAGCGAACCAACACGACAGTGACGTTGTCGGCGCCATCATTGGCGAGGGTTTTCGCAATCAATTGGTCGGCCACTGCGTCCAAATCTTCGTTGCCCGTAAGCGCAGCCTCAATATCTTCGTGTGCTACGTAATCACTCAGACCATCGCTGCACAACAACACGACCTGTCCAGCTTCAAAACTATCCCTGATGGAGTCGACATGAAGGTACTCGAGATTTTCTTGGCCAATGGCTTGAAGCACTACATTACGACCGGGATGAGTAGCCGCCTCTTCCTCGTTAATGTACTGCTTTTCCAATAATTGCTGTACCAAAGAATGATCGCGAGAAACCTGCTCCAAGCCTCGCTCATTGCTCCATAGGTAGCAGCGGCTGTCACCCACCCACGACACCTGATACGTGTCGCCATGCACCAGCAAGGCAACTACCGTTGACGCCATGCCCGGCCGCCCAAAGCCGTCTATGGGCGCACTGATCACACTATCGTGCGCTAGGTGCAAGGCATCCTCCAGGCTAGCACCCAATGCCAGTTCCTGCCGAATAACACGACAGGTAATTTCACTGGCGACTTCGCCTGCGTCCTGACCACCCACCCCGTCAGCCACCACCCATAAATTCAGCTCCGGGCAGGCCGCAAAATCGTCTTCATTATTGCTACGATGGCAACCAATATCTGATTTTGCAGCATAGCTAAGCATGCGTCGGGATCACCTGTTCGAGGAATGTATTCAAAATTTACGCCTCAATTCAATACGACCACCACTGAAATCCGTGGCGTCGAGCTTATTGTTGGAATAAATAGCATCCATGCGCAGCAACCACGCTTTACTGAGGTTCTGCTGGTAGCGTATACCAACTGCAGCCTGCCTGTCAGCAATGGCACTGGGCTTGTTGTTGTCTCGCAGGTCAACACCCGCAAGCTCGACGACTATTTGCCTATCTAGGCCAAACAGGTACTGAATACCTATTGCACCGCCCACGGTATTGCCGCCTGTTGCATTCAAGGTCGGATAGCCAGTCATATTATCGGACTCAAAGGTAATCCCGACGTTTTTCAGCACGCCACCGGCAGCGGCCGCACGAGCCAGTGCCTGCGGTCGTCCCACACCCGCGAATAAGTTCAGATAAGGTATCAGCGTGCTGGGCTTACTGGTGATTAAGCTGTTCTCCAACAAGTACAACGTACCGTCAGCAGACTCGCGCATTCCGACTGGCAAATCTTTGCGATCCTGACCGAAGTTAGTAATCACACGAACACTGTTAGATAGCCATCCGCCATAGCGGCGGGTAAATCCAATAGCGACATTGTGGTAACTCTGATCGTCAAGATCATCCTGACCTTGAGTAAAACCGTAATCCAGCTCCCAGTATCCTTGATTGGCATCCAAGAAGGTTGCCAAGCCGAACACGTTGCTACCGCGCTGAGAGGTTTGTAGAGTGACGGGGTCCAGCAGAGGAGAATTCACTTTGTCGAAACCAGCAAAGAAAGTGACGTCATAGTTACTGATATTCAACGCTTTGCTATTTTTCGAAACGACCGACACGGCCAGGCCGGTAAAAGCATCATCTACCCAGATACCGTTCTGAAATTGCAGCGGCATCAGACCGATCGCAAAGGGCATGTCCCAGCTAGTGTAGTGGCCGGTAAAGCCCGACACAATTGCCCCTAAATCGCCCTCAAGAAAGGCCGAGTTAGCGCGAAAATCGGCGACCGTCTCGTCGCGCTCGGGGTCGCCGCCGCCAAATTCATAGCGCGTTATATCGCCGTCACGATCCAAGGGTGTAATACCCACGTGAAGTCTTTCCGTCGCGGTTAGCTTGTAGTCGAGTTCCAGCGTCAGCTTCGTTGCCAGCACGGCGCGGTCAGACACCAAGCCACTGTTTTTGCCGTTGTAAACGGCGGCTGTGCGCCAATCTCCGTAGACCACAAACTGCTGACTGACCGGGTTAAGCTTGCCAAAAATATAGCTCTCTTCAGGAAAAGTGCCCTTATCGTATATACGCCGGCCCAGTTCCAATAGCGGCCTCGGTGTATCGACCGAACTTTTACCCCCATAAATTTCAAGTTGCGCGGCGTAATCATAAGCGCGATTGTCATAAAAAGGGTCGCCAGAAAATACCGAACTGCGGTACTTGGTAACCGTCGCTTCTGGCGCCATCTTGACTTCTTCTTCCGCGGTCAATGCAGGCGCGGACAAGATTAGCGAACTAATTCCCAGCGCAAAGGGCAGACAGGCTTTTTTTATAGTCATCGGGTTATCCTTCTGTCCTAGTTCACTTCAAATTCGACGGTATAGGGATGAATATCAATCATCCCCTCATTCATCGATTGCATCATGTCTTGGGTTGCCCCAACAAATGCCATGAAATACATCGGCTCGGCTCGCGAGCGCAGGCGCACCGCCAACTGATAGGTGCCCGGTTTTTTCAGCAGTTTTCCAGGTACCGAATAATTGATCTTTCGCTTCCCCAGAGGCGGAATACTGCGCCCCTCCATTCGCACCAGAGGCGGGTGGTTCATTACGGTAACGGGTTGCGCAGCAGGCCGCAGCATGGGTAGCTGGTCAATATCAAAGTTCACCGGCAAATACATCTCGCGATCAGTCCCTTTAACATTGGTCGTCAGGAACTTGGTCTGCAAATTGAAGAGCTGATCGTCGTGAGGGATTTTGCCTTCGCGCACGTCCTTGGAATGCAGATCAGCCATATCACCGTAGCTGTCGACATAGCCCGACTCCCACACACGTTTTCCATCAGGATCGATTAAGGCAACGTTCAACCATAGTTCAGGCTGAGCACCCAAAGAGCCCGAAGGCATATTGTGGCCTTTATTGAGATTTTTGAGCACGTAGTGAAACTTTAGCTTGTCGCCCGCCTCCAAGTCGTCGCCAAAAAATGGGCCGTCAAGATGCGTGCCATTCTCCATCACTTGCTTGCGCAACTCATCGCGCTCTTTCAGCCGTTCAATATTTTGCTGAATAAACTGCCACGCATCTTCGCGGTCGTAACGATCTGACCAATCTTCAGGAAATTCGGCCTTAATCATGCCGTCTTCTAGATCTTGCTCAAATTCAGACGAGCCCCAACCGGCACGCCAGTCAAATTGCAGTAATTGATCAATTGTCCAGGGCGAGCCATCGGGACTGTGCGGAAATATGCCCGGGTGTGCGATGGAATAGCCGGGACCGTAGAAAGAGTGGTTGGTATGTTTGCGCCCCGGCTCTATCGGCTTGCCGGCAACCACGGCTACCGGCGCAGTATCGTAGCCCTCGGCCCGACCGGGCACAGAGCCCGTATGGCAATCTTGGCAACTGATGCCCTCGGCATTGGCAGGGCTGGCCCGATACTGATTCCAAACCACTTCCAGCGCGATTCCCAAATTAACTGCTACCTGGTGACAGCTGACACAGAACTCTGATTTGTTGAGTTGTTCAAATTTGATGACATCCGTATGAATATCTTTACCCTTGCCACCTTTCTCGGTTTTCACCTTGTAGTAGTCTTTATTGGCAATAACCTTGTCGAGCTCAGGTGAATCGGTAGCGCCGTATACCGGCTCAAAGATTTCACCCGGCTCTAGGCGGCGCTCACCGTTAACTTTGCCGTAGGCAGTTTTAACGCGATGGCAGGTTACGCAAGTCACACCTTCGCGCGACACCTGTGATCGTTCCCAAAGCGGCAGTGATCTATCCTCGCCGAGCGTCGTTCCGACACTCTGGTGGCAACGCACACAGAAATGACTAATCGTGGGAGCAAGATTGTTAATCGCTTGTTCAAACTTGTGGAACATCGGTGAAATGCTGGCGTAGGCGTGATTGGAAGTTGCCCACTCCTCAAAAACCTGTTGGTGACAACCGCCGCATTTGGTCGCGCTGGGGAACTGATCACTAGAAAATACGCCGACGTGCGGATCGTCCTCCGCCATCGCGCTAAAACTTACAATCCAGAACAAAGCAAAGACTTTCACAGCGTACAACAGTCGTGAAAAGTTCAAATCCCCGGTATTCATCGCGCCAGTTCCTTTTTTATTGTCAGGCGAGGCTAAACAGTCAACCAATGCGCTTACTTAACAGCTTGGGTATACTGCACTTATTAGTGCGCCTAGTAGAAGTATGTTAGATGCGTGTAACCTAGCCTGCAGGTTTTTAAGTGGCTATATTAGTCAAACATGGTATCAAAATAAAGCGTCGCCGCAGTTAAGCCACTAAATCAGCTCTGGCGCATTTTCAGAAAAATCAAAATAAGACAGGTGACCAATAGATCATGCGACGCTACTCCACGACGAGCACCGTACTTGCCCTGCTTCTTCTTTCAATGTCAGCAATCGCCGGAGAATCCCGGGACCCCGCCAAAATCATCGACACGAACACCTGCGCGGAATGCCACGAATCTGCTACTGAGGTCTGGCGCAACACCAAACACTTCAACACCTACGGTCAACTTCATCGCAGTAAGCGAGCACGAGAATTCGCCGAAGCGCTTGGTATATCAGCGTCGTCAATTCGCCGCCCCGACAGCGAATGTGCGAGCTGCCACTACACCGTGGGCGAAGCGCGCGGCCGCGAAAAGGTGGTAGCAGGAATATCCTGCCAAAGTTGCCATGGTGCCGCAGCAGACTGGGTTGAAATCCACAACGAATACGGTGGCCCGGGCGTCAGCAAAGAAACCGAATCCGCGGTACATAAAAGCAAACGCTACAAAAACATGCACACCGCCGGCATGGTGTTCCCCGCGGATCTTTACGGATTGGCCAGCAATTGTTTTCAATGCCACCTGATTGCCAACGAAAAACTTATTAACAGCACTGACCACCCCACCAGTAGCGCCTTCAATTTGATCGAGCGCAGCCAGGGCAATATCAAACACTATCCGGCAGCTGATGCATCCAAAAAGAACAAACTGGCGATCGCCGGCATTTCCGCGCAAACCGTTCAGGGTTTGCGCGCACTGGCGAACGCCAAGCCCGGCAGTCGATTCGCCAGCGAAATGGAAAGCACCGTTCGACAAGCCTCATCGCAGTTCAATACCGTGGCTCAGCAGCTCAACGACAAAGCCCTGCAAAAAATCGCCAGCCTATTGCGCGATGCCAGTTTGTCGGCTGGCAATGGCGAGCTTATCGAACTATCTACAAAAATTAACGAGCTTGCCGCCGCTATGACAGGGGTCGGTGGTAGCGCATCAAAAAACAAGGCTACTGCTGCTCAATCGCCAGCTATCGCCAAACCCTCTGTAACACCAGAACCAGCTCCACAACCGGAACCAGCGCAGAAACCAAAAGCAGCGCCAAAACCAATAACGAAGCCAGCGACAAAACCCGCCGTGGTTGCGCCGAAACCTGCACCCAAACCAAAACCCGCCCCCAGACCTGCGCCAAAACCAGCAGCCCAACCGCTGCCGCAAGTACAATCGTTGGGCGAAGTGTTAATTAGCGATCTTGCGCTGCTGCAACCGCGTTCGACTGCTTTTTGCCAAAGCCTTACGCCTTGGTCGCGAGGTTATAAAAAACTGATCTTATCCACTCTAGGCGACAGCTGCCTGGGCATCCGCGTATCAAAAACTGCCCAAAGTAATCTCGCGCTATTCGTAGTAACTCAAGACGGAAATCTGCAGCGCCTACTGCCCAACAACTGCAGTTTTCTGGGCGTAAACCAGCAAAATGTCGCACGCGGAGCAGAGATTCAGTTGCCCGTCAACGCCAACAACCAACCCACCGCCGTGACTCTGCCGCAGCCAATACGCACTGTATTCGCCGTTGTGGCGAGTGACGAAAAAGCACAACACCTACTTGATTTGGCAAACACCGTGCCAGACATTTGCACAGCGGAATCACAGGACGCCGCAGACTTTGAATCGCGCCTGAGAAAACTCAACAAAGCATCCCAGAACCACCTGCAATGGCGAAAGGCAGAGTAAAAAGCTGCCCGTAATATTTGGCGGCCAAATCGCGCAGTTCTCCGCTGAAGCGACGACACTTACGCCACAACCATTTGTCATTACGGCGCATGACTTCACGCATTGCGCCACGACTGTTGTAGCCGCGCGGCAAGCTGCCTTTTCGCAGCGCCTGCTGGAGCTTGAGTGATTCCAGTTTCGCACGCCTACATTCGGGCCATTCAGCGGCGCACAGGGCATTGGCGGAAAAAATCAGGACTAAAAAGGGGGATAGTAAAATAGGCAGTGTTCATGAAGCGACCTCCCTGTCGCATTCTATTGTGGAATTAGCTTACAACAAAAATTCCACACCGACAGTCAATAAATCATAATCAGCGGCAACGTTACTGCCGTTATCTTTAAATTCAAAACGATCGAACTCGACCACCACATTCATTCCCGCTGCGCCGGCAAACCTGAAACCGACACCCCAAAATAGGTCTACACCATCCTCGTAATAGCGGTCGATAAAATTCGATCCCGCTCGGCGCTCGTCGGTAACTTGCTCCCAGCTGATAACTCCGCCTTTCACAAAAGCATTTACGTCCTGCGCCAGAGGCAAGTCAAACACCATATCCAGAGTCAGCCCATTAGTTTCTGCTTCGGCACTGGCATTGGGTGTTGTGACCGCAGACTGACCGAAACTGACGTACGACAAATTGCCGCCCAATAGGCCGGAGCGAAAGCCCACACCAGCCCGAAAACCAACATCCGTGTCGTCAATATCACTACCAGCGGGAAACCGGTTTTTACTGACATCCTGAGTGGCCTCGCCCACACCGAAATTAAACACTAGCGCATCTCGGCGATTGTGGTCGGCGAGCACCAGCGGCGATAAAAAAAGTAAAAACCAGGGCAGTTTCGGTAGAATTTCCAAGGTGTTCGCCCTCAATAAGTCATATTGAGGGCAGTCTGCGCCAGATGAGATGAACAGAGTCTGAATGCCTTGTCAGCCGCCCTTTAAAAAGCTGCTACACAGATAGTCCGTCATTTCCTGAATACGCTCAAAAACGGGATAGGCTGGGTCGTGAATCCAATTCATGATGACCGCATTCATAGCGCCAACAATCATTTCGCCAACAAATTCGACACTGTAGTTTTCGCTCAGATCACCCAGCAAGCGCCCCTCTTGGGCCAGATGGATAAACCCTGCATTGAGCTTGCCAAGCTGTTGACCGACGTGACTATTTTCACTCGACAAATCCATGAGCGCCTGGTGAATCAGCAAGCGCTCCAGATCCTGATAGCGCTCCAGATTGTTAACGATCACCGAAAATATAAAACGTAATCGCTCACGTGTGGTCGAATATTTTTCGATGGCGAGTTCAATGACGTTGGAGGTTTCGTCATAGAGCATGGAGTCGCTTAACTCGCGGATCAAATCCTGCTTTGAATTGTAATAATTATAAAAAGTTTTGCGCGCCACCTCCGCTGCTTCACAGATTTCTTCGACGGTAGTGGGATCAAAGCCCTGGCTAGCAAAAAGTGACAGTGCCGCCTCGTTGATGCGCCCTCGCACTTCTAACTTCCGGAGTTCGCGGCGACTAAGCGCCACGCTCACCGGAGCTAGCGATTTCAGCGCCGGGCTTGCTGCGGCGGTCATGCCGAGCCCGCAGCCATCACCATGCGCAATGCAGGCTCAAAGTACATTGGGCAGCACTGGGTTGGTCTGGCCGACAATACCTTCCAGCCGTGCACGCAAAGCATTGTCGGATTTCTCCGTGCTCGGGCGGATCCAGAATTTATCCTCTTTCAACGCGGCGAGCGCATACGTAGCGACTTGTTGCGGAGAGGTTGTTTCCAGTTCCATACCGAACTCCTCCATCATTTTCCTCATATCGTCGACCGAGCTGATACCCGAGGCTTTTACGCCGCTACCGGGCAAATCTGCCGGGCGTACACGCTCGGAATTGAACAGACCGGTATCAACAACATGTGGTCCGGGAAAAAGAGCATTGATTTTGACCGGCGATTCCTTGGCCTGCATCTGGAAGTACAAGGTTTCAGTAATGGCCTGCACCGCCGCTTTGGTGGCGGTGTAGATAGGCGCGTCCGGCAGCATCAGAAAAGCGCCGTTACCCGAGCCTGTCACTACAAAATGCGCTTCTTTATTTTGCGCCACAAGCCTTGGCATAAAGGCATTTATAGAATGTATTACGCCCCACATGTTGACCGCAAAACCCCACTTCCAATCATTGAGGTTGTAATCCCACATATCGCCAGCTTCACCGGCACCAATACCGGCGTTGGCAAACACCAAATGCACTTCACCAAATTCAGCAAAGGCTTTGTTGGCCAGTGCATTCAAGTCTTCTTGTTTGGTGACATCAGCGCGCACACCGATCGCTGCAGTACCGCGCTCGACCAGCGCCGCTACAGCAGTGTCGAGAGCCTGTTGATCAACGTCGGCGAGTACAATTTTCGCGCCTTCCGCTGCCAAGGCATCACCCAAGGCACGACCTACGCCACTGGCACCACCGGTTATAACCGCTACTTTGTTTGAAAAATCTTTCACCCGCGACCTCACACATTATTAAGATTATTGGCGGCCTCGTTCTGCTGAGACCAACGGCAGCTCCGTGGCTGTAGTTCCGTGACTGTAGTACAGCGCTCGAAAAATTTACACACATGTTACCTTTTTTTAATCTTCGACCCATTTCAGGTTCAATTTCTAGGCACTAATCTAGGCTCTATGGTGCCCATCACCTGTCATCACCGCCGCGCTGGTGGCATAATGCACGGCTGTCCGAACCCGCCACAGGATCCGCCATGAGCCGCACCACCCTCGCCGAACACCTCAACGCGAGCACCTCACCTGACCTCAACGCCGTGATAACAGGGATTGCGCTTTGCTGTGCGGCCATTCAGGAAAAACTGCGACTCGGTGAGTTGGGTGGTATTTTGGGCTCAGCCGGTGCAGACAATGTGCAGGGCGAGGTTCAGAAAAAACTGGATGTGATCGCCAACGATATGCTCAAAGAGGCGCTACAAGCCTGCGCGCCCGTGCGCGGCATTGCCTCCGAAGAGGAAGATTCGGTCGTAGCTGCAAATGCCTACGGACAATTTCTGGTGACCTTCGACCCGCTGGACGGCTCGTCCAATATCGACATCAACAGCATGGTCGGCACGATTTTCTCGGTGCTCACGTCCCAAGAGACGGGCGAGCTCAGCGAGGCAGAGTTTTTACAGCCGGGACGCCAACAGGCCGCAGCGGGTTACGTGCTGTACGGGCCATCAGCGATGCTCGTCCTGACTACCGGGCGCGGAGTCAGCATGTTTACCCTAGACCCTGTTAGCGAGGAATTTTTGGTAACGGTCGAGAACGTCAGCATAGCGCGCGGCACCAAAGAATTTGCCGTCAATATGTCCAACCAGCGTTTTTGGGCTGAGCCCATGCGTGATTACGTGGCAGATTTACTGGCGGGTAGTGATGGTCCCCGTGGAAAAAACTTCAATATGCGCTGGGTCGCTGCGATGGTCGCCGATGTACACCGCATTCTCTGTCGTGGCGGGCTGTTTACCTACCCTTGGGATTCTCGCAAACCCGAGCAAGCTGGCAAGCTACGCCTAATGTACGAAGCCAACCCAATGGGCTTGTTAGTGGAACAAGCTGGCGGCGAAGTATGGAGCGATGGCGAGCGAATCCTAGACATACAACCCACGCATATTCACCAGCGAGTACCGGTAATTCTGGGTTCCGCTGACGAAGTTCTATGCTGTCTGGACTACCACCAGCAAGCCAAAAGCTGATGTAAGGCCTACGCCCACTGCCTATTCTGCGGGCGTAAAACGGTCACTGCTGATCGTCACACGATGACCGCAGTATTCACTACTCATCATCGCATCCATCACCGCAGCTTCATCATTGAAGGCGACTGTGCGCTTACCATTATCCAGGGTCACGACCACAACACCCCGCAGCGGATTATCGCCGTGAAACAAGACGGTGCAGGCAACGACCACGCCCTCACCGCTGTCAGCGACCACCAACTCGATGGGCGGCGCATCGCTTTGGGCTTGGCTTGTTAGGTCTGCAAAGCCAAAACCTGCAGGATTGGGGCTAGTCGACCACACACCAAAGCCCTGCTTGGTGAGCATGCCGCTCACCGACGTTACCAGCCCTTTCTTACCGGGCTGCTCACGTAAAAGTTCCGCCATACGACAGGTAGACTGCAGTACAAAATTATTCAGCGGACCGCCGCCAAAGGTCATGCCACCGGTTACCGTCAACTGCCGGCCCAGATCGATACCCAGCTCCCGCGCATAGATCTGCACCGCCGAGGGGAAGCAGCTGTACATCTCGAGTAAATCGAGATCCTCAACACCTAATCCTGCAAGTTCCAGTGCCTTCTCGCCCGCCAGCCGCGCACCGGCAGAGCCAGCCAGATCGGCGCGCTGCGAGGTGTTAACCATATAGTTTGATTCTGTACTCGCCAGCGGGAATACCCATTTTTCGCGGGGAATGCCCAAGGCCTCAGCTTTGGCTACCGAACAGAACAGCAGGGCGCCGGCCTGATCAACATTCCACTGGCTGTTATGGTATTTGGTGTAAGGAAAAGCGAGCATCCGATTCTTCGCCGATGCATTGCGAATCGCCGCGGCCGCCATACCTTCTCGATTCCAGGCATGAGGATTGCCTTTAGCCACTTCGCTGAAGGCTTCGTACAGCCCCGCCACACGATCACGATGCGCCTCGACATCTTCGCCCAGCGCATACCGCAGGGCGCTTTCCATTAGCGCGTAAAAGCCAACAGGCATGCCCAGGCCAGCGGCAGACTCCACATCTGACCAGATTTCCCGCTCAGGTTCGAACACAATATCTGGGACTTTGGATTGGGCAGTTTCAGAAACAGCCACGCCCTGTATTTCCGACTGCAACTGCCGATATTTTGCTTCTGCGCCCACAACCAGCGCAGCGTCAATGCGACCCGACGCAATTTCGCGGCAGGCATCCGCAAACAAGCTTTGCTGCAATATGCCGAGTTCTGCCAACACCGTGGTTGCTTTGGCACCCACTGCATCGGCGACCAAACGCGCTGGATCGCTATAGCCCCATACTCCCTTGGGCACAGCGATTCGCTGCACGCCAGACAACAATTCAGGCTTACCGCAATCTGCGGCAGCCGCTTCCGCCGCACGAACCATTAGCCGCACCGCCTCGTCGGCTTGAGATGGGTCAGCTTCGCGCTGAGTGATGGTGCCAATACCAACCAGTACAGGGGTGTTCTTTGTGTAATGATTGGCTGCAAGTTGATCTGTCATCGCAAAACTCCTGGTGAGGTGGCGAACGATCTTAAAGGGGGAAGTTCAGTCGGTTCGAACCAGCAAAGAAATCAATTCCGCTTGGTTTGCCTGCTCACCCCATACGGCGATGGCAACAGGCCCTTCGATCCGAGCCAAGCCCTGAGGCAATTCCATCATGGCCGACCTAACTGAATCGACCAAGGCGCCAAGTCTAGGCAAGCGCTTTATGCCGGCCGCAGCAAGACCCAACTCCTGCAGGCGCTGCGCGTCGACCGCCAGCAATTCTACTGCGGGAAAACATCTAGAGCAGGCTGAGATACCGCGACGGGTGAATTCTCCAACAATATTGCTGACATCAGTGCCGCAACTCCCGCCGACACAAGACGGAACGCATGCATTACCCAATTCCATTCAACTGCTGGCCCGGCACTGGGTGTCGGGCCAATTATTACTTTTTCTTATCGTGAGATTGTCACGGCCATGGCGGCCAATTGTCTGGCTATCAAGAACCAGAAAGTTTACCCATTCAGTCGCTTTAAAACCATCGGTAAATCGTCAACCGGTTTTGGCAGCGGAACGGTTTGCATTTTTGTACCAAAATTGGACGGCAATTCGAAATCGTAGCGCGTCAAGAACTGGTGCAGGAAGTTTTTAGTCTGCATCAGAGCAAAGTGCATGCCGATGCATTTATGGGCGCCACCGCCAAATCCAACAAAGTTGAAGGAGTGACGCTTGTGCTCATTGCGCGGCTCCATCCAGCGATCCGGATCAAATTTCTCCGG
>JBLHMO010000011.1:0-38091 GCA_047622145.1 Paracoccaceae bacterium
GTTGATCGTAAAGGGCTCGAGGCCGCTGAGGCGCGTGGCTACCGGTATTTCCGGAATTACGCGCGGACTCACATCGGCCACAGACTCAGCGATTTTTTCGATATGTGCGGGCGTGGTACCACAGCAGCCGCCCACCAGATTCAGGAAGCCACGTTCGCCCAACTCGCGCAGTTCGCGGCTCATATCAGCCGGTGTCTCATCATACTCGCCAAATTCGTTGGGCAGGCCGGCGTTAAAGTGACCGCTGACATAGCAATCCGCAGCTTCGGCTAGTTCCTCGAAGAAAGGGCGAATTTCGGAAATACGGCGTCCACAGTTGGTGCCAACAATTAAGGGCTTGGCGTGGGCAATTGCATTCCAAAAAGCAGTTGGCGTTTGCCCCGACAGGGTGCGGCCACTGACGTCAGGGAAGGTTACCGAAATCATGATCGGTATTTCCTTGTTGCTGTCGTCAAAGTATTTCAGCAGGGCGTAAACTGCCGCTTTGGCATTGAGGCTGTCGAAGATCGTTTCGATTAACAGCAGGTCGCAACCGCTCTCCGTTAGTGCTTTGGCAGCGTCGTAGTAATCGTCTACCAGCTCGTCGAAGTGGATATTGCGGGCGGCCGGGTCGTTAACGTCGGGGGAAATAGACGCCGTTTTGGGGGTTGGTCCTAGTATCCCAGCGACAAAGCGTGGCTTGTCTGGTGTCGCAGCGGTTTGCGCATCGGCCACGTCGCGGGCTAATTTGGCGCCGGCACGATTTAGATCGTCCGCCACGAAGCCCATTTCGTAATCGCCTTGGGCAATTCGCGTCGAGTTAAAGGTATTGCTGCAGATGATGTCCGCGCCAGAATCCAGATAGGCCTGATGAATTTCCTTGATGACATCGGGACGGGTAATCGACAAAAGGTCGTTATTGCCCTTGATGTCGAGGTGGTAGTCCGCAAAACGCTCGCCGCGATAATCGCCTTCTTCGAGCTTATAGCTCTGAATCATGCTGCCCATGGCGCCATCGATGATCAGAATTCGGTTTTTGAGTGCGTCTTTGAGTGTTTGTATGCGCTGCGCCTGGTCTGCCATTGTGCTGCTAAATCCTCAATAATTGTGCGGGAATGCCCCGAATTTTGTTCGAATTGCTTCTTTAATACGTCTTTGCTTACGTCGAAATTGGGCTTCGTGGTAAACTGCGGAATTCTAACAGACTCTCCCGGTGAATTCTCACCTCGCGTACAGTCGCGGTGCTTGAGTTCGGAGGCCTGTGCTAAACCATGCACTATGATGCAAAGAGGTAATTATGTCGGAAGGTCAAGTCGCTGTATTAGACAGCGCAGAAGTGAAAATGACCATCACCGAATCCGGTCAGGAATATCTGGCCGAGTTGCTTGCCAAGCAGGGCGACGATGTTCTGGGTGTGCGCGTGTTTATTACGCAACCCGGTACGCCCAAGGCTGAAACCTGTATCGCCTATTGCCGTGAAGGTGATGACAAGGACGATGATATTCGTATTGAATACCCCACGCTTAACGTGTTTGTCGAGTCTCGCAGTATCCCATTTTTGGAAGACGCGACCGTTGATTACGCCACGGATCGCATGGGCGGGCAATTGACCATCAAGGCGCCCAACTCACGTCTGCCGCGTGTAAATGAGGCCAGTCCATTGGAAGACCGCGTGAACTACCTGCTTTACAACGAGGTCAATCCCTCGCTGGCTGCCCACGGTGGTGAAGTATCCTTGATCGAGATTACTGAAGATAAAGTGGCTATTTTGAAATTTGGCGGCGGCTGCCAAGGCTGTGGAATGGTCGATGTAACGCTAAAAGAAGGTGTTGAGAAATCAATGATGGAGCAGATACCTGAACTGACCGGTGTTCGCGATATGACGGATCATTCCAATACCGAGAATGCCTACTTCAAGTAGGTGATGCGTCGGACGCAAAGCAGCTATTAAGGCCGTTCGCAAAGGGCGGTTTGATTAACCCCTTCTCCGTAATAATCCCCGTTACCAGCTCTGCTGGCGTAATATCGAAGGCCGGATTTTGCACCGTAATGTCGCTTACCGTAGCCTGATAGTCGCCGACTCGACGCACTTCGTCGCCGTGGCGCTGCTCAATGGGAATCGAGCGGCCATCAGGCGTATTGAGGTCAATGGTGGAGGACGGGCAAGCAACATAAAAGGGAATGCCGTAATGCTTGGCCAGTATGGCCACGCCCAGCGTGCCAATCTTATTGGCAACATCACCGTTAGCCGCAACGCGATCTGTGCCGACGATGACGAGCTGAATCTGGCCGGAGGCCATGGTGTGCGCCGCCATATTGTCGGTTAGCAAAGTAACGTCGATGCCGGCGCAGTGCAGCTCCCAGCTCGTTAGTCTGGAACCTTGCAGCAGCGGTCGGGTTTCATTGGCAAAAACGCGGAATTTTCGACCGGCCTGATGTGCGAGATACATGGGGGCAGTCGCGGTACCGATGCCACCCGTTGCCAGCGAGCCAGCATTGCAGTGGGTCATCACACCGGCGCCGTCTGCAATGAGGGCTAAACCGTGCTCACCAATTGCCTGACACAGGGCCTGATCTTGAGCGTGGATGGTTTTGGCTTCCTCCACTAGCAGCGCGTACAGTTGCTGCGCGCTATCGCCAGTATACCTGCGAGCTATGTCCAGCATTCGGTCCAGGGCCCATTTCAAATTGACGGCAGTAGGTCTGGAGCTGCTGATAAAGTCGGCTTGGGGCTGCAGTTGCGCTCTAAAATCGGCAAGTGCTACTTCGCGCCATTGACGCATCACGATGCAAAAACCGTAGGCCGCGGCGATACCAATGGCCGGTGCACCGCGTACTTTTAGTTGATGAATGCTGTCAAAGAGTTGTTGTGCACTGGTTTGCTGCTCGTAGTTAACGCTGTGGGGTAGGCGAGTTTGGTCTAACAACCAAAGCTCGCCGTCAGCCCAGCGAATACTGGCGGGCGATTTAGCGGGGCTGGCCATTAACGCGCTGGCAGCACAGCTTTGAGCTTGCTGTGCATGGCGAGAATCGCCTTTTCAGTATCGTCCCAGCCAATGCAACCATCGGTAACTGATACCCCATACTGAAGCTCGTCCAGATTGGCGGGTATCTTCTGGCTGCCTGCGTGGATATGGCTTTCAACCATCAAGCCGACAATCGAGGTATTGCCTTCCAGAATCTGGTTGGTGACATTCTCCATGACCAGCGGCTGCAATTCCGGTTGCTTGTTGGAATTGGCGTGGCTGCAATCGACCATGATATTGGCCGCGAGCTTGTGTTTAGCCAGTTCGTCTTCTGAAAGCTTGATATGCACGGAATCGTAGTTGGGGCCCGAGCTGCCACCGCGCAAGACCACGTGGGCGTAAGGATTGCCACGAGTATGAATGACCGAAACCTGGCCTTCATTGTTGATGCCCAGAAAACGGTGGGGCTTAGAGGCCGATTGCATGGCGTTGATAGCCACTTCCAGCCCGCCATCGGTGCCGTTTTTAAAGCCAACCGACGAAGACAGTCCGCTGGCCATTTCGCGGTGAGTCTGTGATTCAGTGGTGCGCGCACCAATGGCCGACCAGGCAATACAGTCCTGCAGGTACTGGGGTGAGATAGGATCCAGCGCCTCGGTGGAGGTGGGCAGGCCCAGCTCACTGATGTCTATCAGCAGCTTGCGGCCGATATGCAGCCCATCCTGAATTTTAAAGGTGTCATTCAGGTAGGGGTCATTGATCAGACCTTTCCAGCCAACGGTGGTGCGCGGCTTTTCAAAATAGACACGCATCACCACGTGGATGGTGTCTTCCACCTTCGCGGCGAGCGCTTTCAGACGCTTGGCATAGTCCATGGCGGCATCGACATCGTGGATCGAACAGGGGCCAACGACAATAAATAAGCGATGGTCCTTGCGATCCAGAATATTACGGATAACCTGTCGCGATTGGCTGACTGTTTCAGCGGCCACTTGGGACAGCGGCAATTCAGTTTTCAGTTGCTCAGGGGTGATAAGAATTTCTTGGGCAGCAACATTTACGTTTTCAAGTACTTCAGTATTCATTTAAAATTCCCGCGACAAGCCGGGTAGACTTTCGGTTGAGTGATTTAAAAGGGCGCAAAGCTGCGCATTCTAACGCAAAAGATACGCTATGGGGTATGTCATGAACCGCCAGTTAGCAGCCTTTACGCTAATATTTTTGCCATTGATGTTGTTCGGTGAGGGCTTGGCTGCGAACGAACAGGATCCCGACGCCGCGCAGCGCTCAGAAGGCGACGCACTGCCCGTGGTCAAGCTCAGCCCGCACATGCGAGAGCAGGACCGTGGTCTCACACTCGATTGCCGGCAGCTGGCGCAGGGGGATGCTCGCAGCGAGCCTGAAAAGCAGTGGCTCGAGGAGCGTAAAAATGCGTGCCTTGAACGCTATCGTGCGTTTTCACCTCGGTCGGACCAGCGATGAAGCGGCGCGGTCCCACGTTCTTCAAACCCGCAAAAGTGGCTCCCAAGCTCTGGCGCGATACTCTTGAAATAATTGATTTAAGTGACGATGGCCGCGGCATAGCCAGACGAGCCGGTAAGGCAGTGTTCGTTCGGGGAGCGCTCAACGGTGAGCGCGTGGAAGCGCGCAGTGAAAATGTGAGTAGCCGTTACGATGAGGCCGCAGTCATTTCAGTACTCGAACCCGCGTCGGTGCGTGTGCAAGCTCGCTGCCGACACTATGACAATTGCGGCGGCTGCCAATTGCAGCACCTGAGTGCAGAAGCTCAGCAGGCACACAAAGACCAGCGTTTTGCGGGCCTGCTATCGCGTTTGGCGCACGATGTAGAACGCACTCAAGCCCCTATTGTTGGAGATAGCTGGCACTACCGGCATCGTATAAGGCTGCATTTTTCGATACACAAAAGGCAGTTGGCCTTGGGCTTTCGCGCCGCTAAAAGCCATCGCATTACAGAGGTTCCCGGCTGCCAAGTTTTGCGGCCGGCGCTGACCACATGCTTGCAGCAGATTTATAAGCATAAGTCCGCTTTGTTGAAGCTGCGCTCGGGCATGCTGATGCTTGCGGAATCGGACAGCGGCGCAGTGAGCGCACATTTGGTCTTGGATCGCCGGCCAACACAAACCGTGATGGCTGGTTTTTTATCCGAGTTTTGTATGCCGGTAATGGGTATCTCTGCGGCCGGTGAAACACTATGGACGGCGGAAGATCAAACAAAAAACCTATACCCGGGTCAGGGCTGGCATTTTCAGCCGCAAGATTTTAGTCAGGTAAATCCAGAAATAAACACCGCGATCGTAGCGCAGTTGAGCGCCTGGTTGGCAGCGCAGCCGGAGGATAATGTGGTCGATGCCTTTTCTGGGCTGGGGAACTTTTCTCTTGCACTCGCGGCGTCGGGAGCAGCAATA
The DNA here is from genome assembly GCA_047622145.1 of Paracoccaceae bacterium. Taxonomy (GTDB): domain Bacteria; phylum Pseudomonadota; class Gammaproteobacteria; order Pseudomonadales; family Spongiibacteraceae; genus Litorivivens. Next base: position 5,372 of record JBLHMO010000011.1, read on the forward strand.
ACCGGTATTGAGCTGGATTCGGCTATGGTGGTGCGAGCACGAGAAAATGCTCAGGTGTGGCCGAAACTGCAATTTATACAGGGTGATTTGTTTAGCGACGCGTACCGCTTACCGAAAAACACCACCAAGCTCGTGCTTGATCCGCCGCGCGCGGGGGCGGCGGCCCTGTGTCGAACGCTCGCCGGCAGTAGAGTGGAGCGTATTGTATACGTCAGCTGCGATCCTGCAACACTGGAACGTGATGCCGGCATACTGCTGAGCGCGGGCTACCAGCTCCGTGAGACGCGCTGGGCCGATATGTTTCCCCAGAGCTACCATATGGAATTGCTCTGTCTGTTTGAGCGTGCTCCGGTTTAATGAGTTAGGCCAGTATTGCTCGGTAGCGCCGGTGTTTGTGCCATGCCGGCCTGAGCAGCGTATGATAGAAAGCCATAAAAAAAACTCCGGCTGTTGCACATTATGTTGTTATCCCTATCTGGACGAACACCGTTTCTACGACTGTGCGCGATGGCTGCTGCACTTGTGCTGGCGGGCTGTCACAGCAGCTCTAGCTCTAGTCCGGCCAGCTCATCGACGGGTAGCGCCGTCGAGTCGTCAATTCCCAATAATTCGACGCCGGCTTCTTCCGCAAGAGTACCCAGTGGCGCTCCCGCTGCGGCTTTTGGGCACGAGCCACAGCTGCCGGGGAATCCAGCCTGGATATTTAGCGAGGGTTCGCCCAGAACCTCGGGTACTGGTCGCTATGCGCATGGCGCATTTTACTGGACCGATTTTCTCTACGATGCTTCAGGTGCGAAGGGCGTGAACGTGCCGATCTATCGGGTGGGGACGCCCAGCGGCGGCAGCCTGCACTATCCCGATGAGAATATGGCCGGCAACGGCGCTGATATATTTCGGGTCGGTATTGGCCTCGACAATGGCAGCAGCTATTGGCGGGTAGATTGGCTGACCTTACTGGATCCCTCGGTCCCCATCGCCGCCTTTGCGGTAGATTACAAAGACGGTGGCAGTGATGGCTGGCCGGGAATCAGTGGCTTGCGTAGCCCTGGTATCGATGCCGTTATCTTTCTATCGAGCAAGGGGGTCTTGGTCGATTTCAAAGACGGCAATGGTCCACAGGCCGTCGGCGAGATCAGCCATGATCTGCCCTCGCAGTCCTTTGTTGCAAAACTACCTGCTGCTTTGTTCGGGATAAGTGAGCAATCGACCTGGACAGTCTATCTCGCATCGGGAATACATGACGGCAATGGCGGGTTCCTCGACGACAATGCCGGATTCCGCAAACTGCCCACTCAGCCGCCCGTGTTCAATATGGCCTTTCGCGATTACAGCGACGAGCCACCGCTGAATAACTTTTGGTTCGATGATAGCCAATCCATCGCTCTGAATAGTGGCGATGTCAGCGCTTTTGCTTTAGCGCTGGATTGGGGGCGAATGGGCGAAACCGAGCCAGAGCCCTTGGTAAGCGGCTATAGCAACCGCTGGTATGTGTCCTCGCTGATAGGTGCCCAGCTTGGCGACGGTAGTTTTCCGGCGGGCGTCAATCGCGGCGAGAACCCAACCAATAATCCACAATACTTTGATCGAATTCAGCCCTATGGCATCTACGTGCCGAAAAATTATAAGGCGGACGCTGCGCAACCGACAATGTTCACTTGGTTGCTACACAGCCTGACCCAGAATCACAACCAATACAGCGCGACGGTGCCCAACTTTCTTGACGGTGCCTGCGAGCGCTTGCGGCAATCTATTTGTGCAACGACGCTAGGGCGGGGCGGTGCCGGTTCCTACCGAGCAGGAGCCGAGGTCGACTTTTGGGAAGTGTGGCGCGACGTCGCCCAGCATTTCACCATCGACGGTGAGCGCACCATCAGCGCCGGATACTCGATGGGAGCTATCGGCACAATCAATCTAATGATCAAATACCCAGAGGTGTTTGCCGGCGGCGTGATACTCGCGGGTAGCAACGGTACGCTGCCGCTGATCGAAAATTTAAAATGGAATGGCTACTACCAGGCTCACGGTAGTTTTGACGAGCTAGTGCCGTTTCCGGAAGCGCGCGCGACAGTTGATGCGGTGCGCGACAATGGCTACCGCTATGTTTTCGACCATTATTTTGCAGAGGACCACGTTGTCTGGACACTGAAAGATGAGGCCTATTCCGCTTACGAAGAAGCAGCACAATGGATGGTGACCTGGTTAGCAGAAACCGGGGCACGCAAACAGAATCCGGGTAACTTCGTCTATCGCTGGAACCCAGAGGAAGTCGACAGCACCCTTGGCATTGGCCCTCGTGGTGCATGGTGGCTCGATGCGATCACTGCGGTGGAAGGAGTCAGCGATGCCCGAATCGAGTTAGATTCCGGCGCTATTGCAGAAGCGAGCTACACGGTTGAGCCGTTATCGCAGGCCTTTGTCGCACCGAATCAGATGACGCTGAGCCCGGCTATTCGCGAGGAGCAGCGCTGGAATTTTGGCGAATTTAAAGCTCTAACGGGATTGCTTAGTGTCAAACTGCTCAACGTCGCAGCTCTGAGGCTTGATCTCGCCCGTGCCGGCATTGCCGCGCGCGACGACAAGCGCATAGAAGTGTCGAGTGGCAACCCCGTAAGCCTAACCTTAACGGGCTTGGTGAATGGCACCCTTGTGCGCGCGGGCAGCGTTAGTCGTACGGTTGAGGGTGCTGAAGTTGTCATTCAACTGCCCGCGGGTGACGGGCAATCGGTGGTCTTCGACTAACTTACTGGCAGTTAGCAATAATGTCGTCGGCGTAGCGTCTTACGCCGTCGATTTTCTTGTCGAGGTCTTCTGTCTCACCGTGATAAAAGGCCCAGGGCATAGTCAGAATATGGGTCACATCGGCGTCTTCCAGCTTTTTATAGCCGTCAACAGTAAAGGCGTCTGAAGGCGTTGCCATAACACTGAAGGGCAGGTGCTCGCGGCCGTATTCCTTGCGATAGTGTTTTACCTTTTCAACGCAGGCAATAATTTCGTCCGAGGTCTGCAAGTCGGTTACCCAACCATCCCCTAAGCGCGCAGCGCGCTTCATGGCCGCGTCGCTAATGCCTCCAACCCAAATCGGAATATGAGCGGTCGGTGCTGGGTTCATTTCTAGCCTGCTGAACTGATAGTGTTTGCCTTGGTATTCCACCATCTCGCCAGACCACAGCAGGCGCATCACCTCAACCATTTCATCGGCGCGCTTACCGCGGGTGTGAAAATCCTGCTGCATCAATTCGAACTCATCTTTCGACCAGCCAACGCCGATGGCAGGAATAATACGGTTGTCGGAAATGATGGCCGCCGTGCTGATCGCCTTGGCCACCAGAAAGGGGTTGCGCATGGGCAGTACAAAAATATTGTTGGTGAACTTGAGGCGCTTGGTAATGGTGGACAGTGCACCGGCCATGACATAGGGGTCTGGCCAGTCGGTGAAGGCTTGCCAGCGACGGGTGCCGTCGTCGGTGTAGGGGTAGGGGGTATCTATCGATTCCGGATGGACAACGTGATCCGAAAATGACATAGCCTCCCAACCGCAGTCGTCCGCGACCGGGGCTAGCTTGGTGAGATGGGCAACCGTGCTAAACGATGTGGACAGCACAAATTTCATAATGAATCCTCAAATACTGTGTTTATGTCTTATATAGGCCAGCAGACCGTTGGCGGCTTTTTCCAGAGAAGCAATCACGCCGTCGAAGGCATTAGCGTCCTCGTAATAGGGGTCGGGAATCTGCGCATTGCCGCCGTTTTTGCAGTAGTTCATAAAGAGCTGTAGTTCGCCCGCATAGTCTTTGGGTGCCCAGGCCTCAACACTGGTCAAATTGATGCGATCCATGGCGATGATGTAATCGAACTGCTCGTAGTCCTCGTCACATATCTGCCTCGCAATTTGCGTGCTAATGTCATAGCCAGCGCGAAGTGACGCGACCTGAGAGCGCGCATCCGGCGCCTTACCGACGTTAAACGCGGCGGTTCCACAGGAGTCCACCTCGATTGTGTCTTGCAGGCCAGCATCAAGTATTCGTTTTTCGAGAATGCCCTGAGCCGCCGGCGAACGGCAGATATTTCCAAGGCAAACAAACAGCACTCTAGGGGGCATACAAACTCCAAATTCTGGCAGAGCAGAGTAAGGGTGAAGGCGCGTCGGCACATCACCCGAAAGTAGGATTTCTCAGTGCAGCAGTAAACTTCGGAGCGCTTCTCGTTTAGAGGGTCCAAGGCCGAGGCCAGTGCTGAGATGGATATCTAGGCTGCCGTAGTGTTCGGCGATCAGCTGCGAAGGTATGGGTCGGGCATCTAGTGGAATGCTACCAGAACAGGCACCAAGGTTGCGAGAATCAAAGCCATAGACGTTAAATAGAAAAGAGTGCGGCAAGGGTTTTGAAGCGACATGACGATTCTCTTAAGTTGGAACTGACTGCAAACGCTTATGTGCAAGTAGTGCTGTGGCCGGGTACCGGCAAAGTCGGGATTTTAGTAGGCTTTGGCAAACAGTGCTATTACAGACAGGTAAGGCGACGCTAGCTATCCCTGCGCGAGGCCTGCTTCTTGCGACTAATTCGATAGTCGCCAGGGGTCATGCCCGTCCATTTTTTAAAGGAACGATGAAAGGCACTGGGTTCGTCAAAGCCGAGCAGGGCGGATACGGCGTTGATTTTGAGTTCGGGCTGATTTAGCCAGCGAATTGCGTGCTCCTTGCGTAGATTATCCTTAAATTCCTGATAGGTGGTGTCGTAGTCCTTGAGACGCCTGCGCAGCGTTCTAACAGACATATTCAGTTGTTCCGCCATGGCGACCACGCTAGGAAAGTCCCGGCTTAGGTCGTTACCGACAATGCGCTTCATTTGCGCCAACAAGGAGGTGTCTTCGTCGTCGGTGGAAACCATCAGATAATAGGGGGCGTTGCGTAAAAACTCACGCAGGGAGTCTTCAGTGTGTACCAGCGGGCAGTCTAAATAGTGCTCTGGCATAACAAAGGCATTTTCGAGCTGATCGTAGTAAATATCGCAGCCAAGAATTTGCTCGAAATAACTGGAATCACTCGGCTCCGGTCCCTTCAGGCGAACTTCAAAAAGCTGGATATGGCGGCCAATTAACCAGCCACAGAAGCGCCGCCATATGGCCATCGCATGCACAACGGTATCATTGTCTTGGCAGGGTTCGTCTTCGAGCAGATAGGTGGTGCTAAAGGTATATGTGGCACGACCATTACCGGTTCGCTTGATGGGGCGAGGGCTGACCGGCGACAAGCCGGTGATGTTGCGGCAAAAAGCCATAAACTCAGCAGCACGTTTGAGAGCATTTTCGAGCGTTGTACAGTGAATGATGCACATGCACATCATACGAAATGTACCGGCGGGCGTTGGTCGCTGTAAATTCAGGCCAAAAGATTCGTCCTGTAGCAGCCACATAACACGGCTGTAAATCAGCGTGTAGTAGCGCGCGTCCAACAAGCTGTCAGGGTCAGCCAGCGGATCCAGCGGGTTTTGCGGCAAATTTAGTGAACTGAGCAGGGTCGAGGGATCATAACCTTGCGCCTCAGCAACTCTCAACATGCTGCGCGCATACTTGAGGGGAACAAAATCATTGCGGTGTGCTGAGGGTTTCAATGGCATCGTCGATGACTTCGTTGGTTTCTTTATTGATAACTTGGGGGGCGCGAAAGCGCGTGAATATTAACATTTAAGGCCAGCCCAAGCTACGGGCTGACGGAAAAGCCTGGCTCCGGAAAGTGGCAGGCGGCAAAGCGCGGCGTCGAATCACGGGATACGGCGATTAGTTCGGGTTCTCGTTTAAGACACAGCGCCTGTACTCGCGGGCAGCGTGGCGCGAAGGCACAGGCGGTTTCGCTTTGCCCCGTCTGGGTGTCGACCTCGCCGCTGGCCACTTCTGCGGCCATCCAGTCGTGACCTAAACGAGGTACGGAGTTAAGCAGGGCGCGCGTATAGGGGTGGGCTGGCGCGTCACAGAGCGCCTGCGCATCCCCCTGTTCTACCAGTTTGCCTTTGTACATAACGGCAATGCGATCGGAAATATGGCGAACCACCGACAGGTCGTGGGATATAAAGAGCATGGCTAGACCCATTTGCTGCTGTATTTTCAGCAGCAGGTTGATGATCTGAGCCTGTACAGATACATCCAGAGATGACACTGCCTCATCACAAATTAGCAGTTCGGGCTCAAGGGCAATGGCACGCGCAATGCCGATGCGCTGCCGCTGCCCGCCAGAGAATTCGTGGGGGTACTTGCTCAAGGCATTGTGACCAAGTCCAACCAGATCAAGCAGGGCTTCAATTTTTTGCCGGCGCGCATGGCGGTCACCCTGCTTGTGCACGATAAAGGGTTCTTCCAGAACGTGCTCTATCGTGTGCCGAGGATTCAGTGATTCGTAAGGGTCCTGAAAGACCATTTGCAGCTTGGCGCGTAGTGGCCGCAATTCTGCTTGCGATAACGTTGCAAGATTGTGTTGTCGATACCAAATATTGCCGGCGTTTGGCTGATGGAGCTTCAGCAGTGCCTTGCCAAGGCTGCTTTTGCCGCAGCCTGATTCGCCAACCAAGCCCAGCGTTTCACCGGGCAAGATTTCGAGGTCTACACCATCGACTGCGCGCACTGTTGAGCGGTGTTGTTTGAAAACGCCGTAGCGTTGTACGAAGTGCAGCTTGAGTCCTGATACTGTCAGCAGCGCTTCACTCATGGCTGGCCTCAATTATCGCTTCCCGCCAGCGAATGCAGCGAACACTGTGTTCAGTGTTGCCAGTTTCGAGCGCAATGCCCGAATTTGAACAGGCGTCTTGTGCGTGTAGGCAGCGGTTTCGAAAGCGGCAGCTTGAACCGTACTCCTGCGGACGCGCTACTGAACCGGTAATGGTCGGCAGCGGCGTTTTGTGTGCGACCTGTGCATTGGGTGTCGATGCCAGCAGCGCGCGCGTGTAAGGGTGCCGCGGCTGGGTAAACAATGTTTTGGTCGGTGCTGTTTCAACAATCTGGCCGGCGTACATGACCGCGATACGGTCACTGATCTGCGACACCAGTGCTAAGTCGTGGGTGATAAACAGCAGGGCCATGCCATATTGGGTCTGTAAAGATTTGATCAGTTGCAGTATTTGCGCCTGCACGGTGACGTCCAAGGCAGTGGTTGGCTCGTCAGCGATCAGCAGTGCGGGCTCGCAGGCTAGCGCAATTGCAATCATCACGCGTTGGCGCATGCCGCCGGAAAGTTCATGTGGGTAGCTGTCGCGCCTGACCTGCGCTTGTGGAATGCCGACAGCATTGAGCAGCTCCAACACCTTGGCATTTAGCGCATCGCTGTTTGCGGCGTAGCGCTTGTGTATCAGCAGGACTTCGGCAATTTGATGGCCAATGCGGTGTACCGGATTGAGGGCGGTCATCGGGTCTTGAAAAATCATGCCGATGCGATTGCCGCGTAAGTTCGCCATCTCGGCATTGGCGAGATGCCGCATATCGCGACCTTCGAACAGCAACTGGCCCTGGGCGATAAAGCTGTCGGGCTTGGGTAGGAGGCCGCTGATAGAAAGCGCGGTCATACTCTTGCCACTGCCGGATTCACCGACCAAGCCTACGGTTTCGCCGGCCTTAATATCGAGGCAGACGTCATCGACGACGGTAATCGTCTCGTGCTCGCCGCGAATGCAGGTGCTTAAGTTTTTGATATTTAGCAGTGAAGTCATCGGCGCCAAGTCTCGTCAATGATCAATAGCGGATCCATTTCCTCGTTATCGTCTTTCATATCGAGTATCTGTTGCTTGCGTTGTTTATCAATCCAGAACAATCCGCCGGCGCTGCCCATACTGTCGATCACACTGTCGCTGGTGCGGGTGGCGAAATGTTCCGGTAACTGCAGCCAGCGCCAATAGGCCTCGCGGGTATAGGGCACCTTAAATGTCGGGATGAATGAGCCTTGCTCGTATATCAATGCCTGCAGTTCATGCGCGAGTGCAACCCGTGTACTTTTTTTTTGTGCCGCCCGGTAGGCGTCTATTTTTGCATCGATAAGCGGGTTGTCTGTGCTGGTTATGTTATTAGTTTGCGGTTTGTGGGCGTTGTCAGAGTGGTAAAACTCCCAGAACACTGGCGACAAACCGCCACCAGACCAACCCATCCACGCGACTTGATGTTTTTTCTCGAGAATTTGTTTGAAGGCGGTTGAGGCATCCAGCAATTGCAATTGGAAATCGATGCCGGCTTTTAAGGCCTCGCGTTGCAGAATCACCAGCCTGTCGTTGTGACTGCTGCTCATGTAGGTGACGCGCAAGCTTAATGGCCGCCCGTCCTTTTGGCGAATTCCCTGCGCATTGCGTTCGCTCCAGCCGGCTTCATCTAAAAGTTTGTTGGCGACATCCAGATCAAAACCGCGCGCAAGCACGGTCGGGTTGGTGTAATCGCCGTAGCCTTCAAACTGGGAGTTCAAGCGTTCGTAGTCGCTACGTAAAACGGTGTCTATGATCTTCTGGATATTACTGGCATATGCGAGAGCGTAACGCACCCGTTTGTCGGTCAAAATCGGATCGGCTTCGTTCAGAAACATGCCCTGGCCGGGTTGTGGCACGTCGTTATAAAACTTGATTTTGGCTACCCAGCCGCGATCGTAAATTTCACCTTGTGCCTTTTTATGCCAGAACGCAGGCATCACCAAACCAAAACTGTCGAGTTCACCCTTAGCGAAATACTGGTAGGCCATGTTGATATCGCGAATAACTTTTACGCGAATGTGATCCGGGTTAAAGCGGTGCTTCAGGTAGCGTTTATGGTTTCCCCACCAGTCGGCTTTACGATCGAATTCGATGTATTTGCCCTTGCGAAGTTCCGCAATTTGATAGGCACCCGTATTGGGCTCTATCAGCCAGTTGTAGTTGCGTACCCAATGTTCATCGAGCTGATGAAAGTGCTTCGGAGTGGGGCGCAAGCCGTATTCGAATAGCAACTCGTCTCGTGGTTTGGGCACGGCGCCAGTAATCGCAATGGTGTGCTCATCGTATTTGCGGACGTCTACAATGACTGAGCTGTAATAGTTGTTATACCAAGGCGCGACGATATGCGGCGAGCGCATAAATTTCAGGGTGAAAATGTAGTCGTCGGCGGTCACGGGGCGCCCGTCCGACCAGCGCACGTCAGGGTCGAGCTTGTAGTAAACGGTTTTTCCGTCGGCGCCGAAAGCCCATTCGCTGGCAAGCATCGGGATAGGCTTGCGTGTATCGGGGTGTATATCGACAAGACCTAATGCGTTCGAACGCAGGTAAGAAGCAAAGCTTCCATTTGAGTCTGGTCCGACCAGTCGCAAGGACAGTGGGAAGGTTGTGATAAAGCTACGAAAGCGACCGCCGCGTTTTGCCTGCGGCGACGCGAACACCGGGTCTGAGAGGTTGCTTATCCAGTCGAGTTTGTCCGGCAATTTATCCGGCGCCGCGAACAGCGGCGTAGACACGATCAGGCTGAAAAGTAAAAAAAATCGCTTATTCATAATAGCTGAACTTGCGTGGATCAAAGGCTTCGCGAATGGCTTCGCCGATATAAGTAACCAGCATCAACACCAGTGTCATGGCGCCGACGACAGACAATACCAACCATAGGGCGTCCAGATTTTCGGTACCCTGCTTTAACAACTCTCCCCAGCTCGGTGAAGGAGGTGGCAGACCAAAGCCGAGATAATCCAGTGCCGTGAGCGAAGTGATGCCCCCGGCTACCGAGAAGGGTACAAAGGTAATCAGGGTGGAGACGCTGTTGGGCAAAATATGTTTGAACACAATGCGGGTGTTCGAGGCGCCAATTGCCCTTGCGGCCATCACATACTCTCGTGAGGCCTCTTTGTAGGTAGCGGTGCGCATATACCAAGTGATCGAGGTCCAGCCAAAGAAGACCATGATGAGTACCAGTGTCCAGAAACTAGGCTGGATAATAGAGGCGACAATCATGATGACGTACAGAAAGGGAATGTTGGACCAGATTTCAATCAGGCGCTGGAAGACAAGGTCGAACGTGCCGCCCCAGAAACCCATCAAGCAGCCGATGCTGACGCCAATTAGATAATTGAAAGCCAGCAGTATCAGGGAAAATAACATCGCGATACGAAAACCGTAAATGATGCGCGATAGCACATCGCGGCCGCTGGTATCGGTACCTAAATAATGCTGTTTGGCAGCCGAAGGCGCGTGCGGCGGAAAGTCACCCACTGCAAGATCGATTTCGAGTGGCCCGTAGGGAATCGGCGGCATGATGACACGTCCGTCGCCGCTGCCTTCCAGCTTCAGTTTGAGTGACTTGTAATCGGTTTCGTATTGGTAATCGAGTCCGAATTGCACGCCTGGAATGATGGCGCCGTAAGTCGGGAAATGCCAACCACCGTCGTATACAACCAATAGCGCACGCTGACTGGCTATCAATTCCGCGCCCAGACTGAGTACGAACAGGCAGCTAAGTATAATGGCCGACCAATAGCCCCTGCGCAGCTGTTTAAAGCGCTGCCATCGTTTTCGGGTAACGGGATTGAGTTGCAGCATCAGCGCGTCTCGCCAAAGCGGATGCGCGGGTCAACCATCGCCACCAGAAAGTCCGAGATAATGTTGCCAATCAAAAACAACAGCGAGGTAATCACCAATATGCCCATAACCACCGGATAGTCGCGCTCGAGAATGGCTTCGTAGCCAAGCAGTCCGATACCGTCAATATTGAAAATGGTTTCGATAAGAAATGAACCACTCATAAAAAAAGCAATATTGCTGCCAAAGGAGGTGGCGATGGGAACCAAGCTGTTGCGAAAAGCATGTCGCCAAATAGCGGTTTTTCGCATTAATCCTTTCGCGGCCGCGGTTCGCATATAGTCCGCGGCCTGATTGTCCATCAGTGCGTTTTTCATCATAAAAGTGGTCAAGGCGAAACTGCCCGCCATGTAGGCAATTAGCGGCAATGCGCCGTGGTAAAAAATGTCCTTGAACTTGGCCCATGTGCCGAGGTCATCGTAATCGTCGCTGACGAAACCACCTAGTGGGAACACATCCCAATGCGCCGAAAAAAGACTCACCAGCGCAATGCCGACCACGTAACTGGGCAGGGCATAGCCGAGAAATACGACGGCTGAGGTCAGGTTGTCAAACAAGCCGTTATGGCCCAATGCTTTTGCGACGCCGAGCGGGATGCAGATGAGATAGGTGAGAAGCAGGGTCGTTAGACCGTAAAAAATCGACACTGGGAAACGCTCTTTGATGATCTGCCACACCGGGTCTTGATAGCGACTGGATTCGCCCAAATCTAGTCGCACCACTTTGCCGAGCCAGAGGGCGTAACTTTCAAGAATGGGCTTGTCAAAGCCGTAGTAGGCCTCCAGCTGGACAATCTGTTCAGCTGATAGCGCGCTGCCACTGCGGGTATCGCGCTGTTGTTTGCCGACCTGATCACCGCTTATCAAGGACGCCGTCATCATACGCTCAATAGGGCCACCGGGTACCACGCGTGTCACTGCAAAAACGAGCAATGTAATGCCGATAAAGGTGGGGATGATTAAGAGGAATCGTCGAATAAAGTAGGCAGTCATAGCACCGGGCCGTCACTTCGGCTAAATAGGACTAGTGCTTGCAAAAATGAGTACAGCATGCAGCCTCAGTGTGTGTCGATACTATTGCGGTGCCGGTATGGGTTCTACGTGTTAGCGTCCAGATAGTTTGGTGACATCAACGTAAAGACTCAATTCCTGCCCTGGCATTAGGTTCTTGCCCGTGTTGATTGCATTCCATTTGACGATGTCATGTACTTTGACGCTAAAGTGGTGTGCGATTGCGGCTAGTGAATCGCCGCTGCGTACTGTGTAGCCGACTCGGCGAATCACATTTCGCGGCGCAGTTCTCGTGCGACTCAATGCGCGGCTGTCGCTGTTTTGCCAGACAATCAATTTCTTTCCGGGATGGAGCGGATCTTTGGGCACCATATTGTTCCAGCTTGCCAGGGCTTTAACAGTCACGCCGTATTGGCGGGCAATAACCCACAAGGATTCTCCGGGTGCGACTTTGTGATAGACCGATTTTTGATTGTTGTGTTCCCCGCGTTGCTGGGCGGACGCCAAGCGCTGGTCTGCGCTGAGAGCGTATTGGGATTTGGACGCGCTGGCCGAAGGCAGCAGTAAAACCTGGCCTACGCGTATGGTGTTGCTGGTGAGTTTGTTGGCGGCTTTGATTGTCGCGAGATCAGTATTGAAGCGTCGGGCAATTTTGATCAGATTGTCGCCGGATTCTACCGGGTAGCGGCTCCAGTGAATACGCTGGTCGGGGGCAACATTTTTGAGGCGTTCCGAGAACTGGCTACTGTGCGTCACTGGAATTGCCAAGCGGTGAGGGCCGTTCGGGTCGGTCGCCCAGCGGTTATAGCCGGGATTGTATCGGTACATTTCTTCAATACTGATGCCGGCCAGTTCCGCCGCCTGAGCAAGATCTATTTGACTGCCAATATCGACGATGTCGAATACCGCAATATTCGGAATAATAGGTAGGTCTATACCTTCGTATTGCGCGCGCTTGACCAGCTGACTGAGGCCTATCAATTTGGGAATATAATCTTCAGTTTCTGTCGGCAGCGACAGCGACCAAAAATCGGTGTCGCGACCGGCCTTGCGGTTGCGATTAATGGCGCGATTCACCGTCGTCGCCCCCGAATTGTAAGCGGCCATGGTGAGCAACCAGTCGCCATCGAAGCGAGCATTCAATTCAAGCAGGTAATCTAGCGCCGCCTCGGTAGAGGCAATAACATCGCGCCGGCCGTCGTACCACCAACTGCGGTCCATACCCATGTGCTTGGCAGTGAGTGGAACGAATTGCCAGAGTCCGGCAGCGCGGCCATGCGAATAGGCAAAGGGATCGAAAGAGCTCTCGATAGCCGGCAGCAGCGCAAACTCCATGGGCATATTCCGTTCGCGAATAGCCTCAACAATAAAGTGGAGATAGCGGCTGGAACGTTCACCAATGGTCTGAATGAATTGGGGGCGGCTGCGATAGTATTCGAATTTTTCCACAACCTTCGGGTGAGAGCTGTGTTTTGTCAGTTGATAGCCTTGCGTGATGTGGTGCCAGAGGTCCTCGACATCGTCGGGCTCGTTAGTCGGCAAGCCTTCCAGTTTGCAGCTACCCCGGTGAACGCTGGTGTGCGTGCAGCTAGTGCCAACAGGTTCCGCTTCGGCGACAGTGGGCACGTCGCCATTGTTTACACAGGCACTGATAACAAGACTAGAAACTACATAAAGAAAATATCGTAATGCTTTATTTTTCATCAATTATTTTGGTTATACCGACAGCGAAAACGGACTTTCTAAATGATTCCCGGCAAGAATCCGGGTAACAAAAGAGCTAAAACTGGTCTTTCCAGTGTCGAACAGCCGCAAACGTTGCGACGTCGTCATCAAACTTCATACTAGCATAATCGCTGGCGGAGTTTCGCACTTCGTCTACGTGGCTGCGCAGGAATGGATTGGTCGCCCGTTCAAGCGCTATGGTTGACGGAACGGTCGGGATATTCTTGTCTCGCCGAGCAGTATCAGCGGCAAGGCGCTCAGCTAGGGCGATATTGTCGGGTTCTACCGCCTGGGCGAAGCGTAAATTGGCCAGTGTGTATTCGTGGGCGCAGTACATCTGTGTTGCCGCAGGCAGGGACTGGAGTTTCGATAGCGAGTGGTGCATTTGCTCCGGCGTGCCTTCGAACAGGCGGCCACAACCCCCAGCGAATAGCGTATCGCCGCAAAACAATAGCGGTGGAGACTCGGCCTTGGCGAGGTAGGCAATATGATCCAGCGTATGGCCGGGCACTGACAGCACCTCAAAATCGATGCCCAACAACTGCGCGTGATCGCCGTCAGCCAGTGCTTGGTTGATCTGAGGAGCCGATTCTGGTGGTCCAAACACCGGAATGCTGCGCTTTTGAAGCAACTGCTCCAAGCCGCCAACATGATCAAAATGGTGGTGGGTGATCAGAATACCTGAAAGTACGAGGGCGCGACTGGCTAGAAAAGCCTCCACCGGCACTGCGTCGCCAGGATCGACAAGCACCGCGTCGCCGGCATCGTTGTACAGGCACCAAATATAGTTATCGCTGAAGGCTGAAATAGGCTCAATGTGAATCATACATACTCAAGGAATCGGTTTTGGGTTACGCTAATTCAGTACTGGGGTAACTGCAAGTAACGTTATCCGGCAGTTTATCAAGAACCCTCGTAATATGTCAGGAGCTGCCCGTGTCGACATGGCGCCAACAGGCACCGGATCATGATCTGCTACCAGCGTTGACGCGCTGGTTTGAGGGGCCGATAGGCCGCCAGCTGCTCAAAGAAGAGCGGCTCTTACTGCAAGATTCACTAAAGGGCGTTTTTGGTCATTCACTGCTGGAATTGAGCCTCGTCACGCCAACCCTCACCAGTCGTCCGGAGGGTATTCACCGCCACTATTGTGTAGGCCCCGCCGTGCAGCGCGATCTGGGACGGTCATTGGACGCGGTGAGTAATTTTGCGCAATTGCCAATAGCTAATGAGAGTCAGGATGCCGTGGTTTTGCACCACCTGCTGGAATTTGTGGCGAACCCGCACAATATGCTGCGTGAAATCGAACGCATCACGGTACCGCGCGGCCGGGTTCTCATTGTCGGCTTTAATCCCTTTTCCCTACTGGGTTTGCAGCTGCAGGTTAGTGGCCGACTGAATCGCGATAGCGTATGGCAGCAGCATATGTTCACAACCTTCCGCTTGATTGACTGGCTGCACTTGCTAGGTTTTGAGATCAACCATTGCTGGTATGGTTTTCATCGGCTGCCTCTGGCCAAGCCCGACTGGTGCATGAGCCACAGTTACCTCAGGCCGGATTTAATGAAAAAGCTGCCAGTGGGTGGAAGTTTTGTGCTTTCGGCGACAAAATGCAGGGCGCCTATTACACCGATAAAGTTGAAATGGCGGCCTGAATCGATTGTCAACGTGCGACCGCTGGGCGCAGCCCGCGAAGCGCATCTGAATTCCACACAAAGCGAGTAACAATGATAGTAGAATTATTTACCGACGGCGCCTGCCGAGGAAACCCAGGCCCCGGCGGATGGGGCGCATTACTGCGCTGTAATGGCGTTGAAAAACCCCTTCATGGCGGCGAACCGGACACCACCAATAATCGCATGGAGCTGATGGCCGCAATCAAAGGCCTGGAAGCGTTGACGAGCCGCACTGAGGTGGTACTGACTACCGATTCACAATATGTGCGCAAGGGTATTACCGAGTGGATTTCCAATTGGAAGCGTCGTGACTGGCGCACAGCCGATAAAAAGCCGGTGAAGAATAAAGATTTGTGGCAACAGCTGGATAAATTGGCGCAATCCCACGATGTCGATTGGCGCTGGGTAAAAGGCCATAGCGGCCACCGAGAAAACGAAATAGCCGATCAGTTGGCTAACAAAGGCATAGACGAACTCAAGTAGAGCAGCAAGCCATTTGGATAGGGGATAGCGCGTGTCGCGTCAGGTTGTATTGGATACCGAAACCACCGGTCTGGAGACCAGTCAGGGCCACAGAATCATTGAAATCGGCTGTGTTGAACTGATTAATCGGCGCCTGACTGGCCGGCACTACCACCAGTACGTCAATCCCGAGCGTGAGATAGATGCCGGGGCGATGGAAGTTCACGGTATCACCAATGAGTTTGTGCAGGACAAGCCGGTGTTTGGGGCTATAGCGGATGAGTTTTTGGAGTTTATTCACGGCGCGGAGTTGGTGATTCACAATGCGCCCTTCGACGTAGGCTTTATTGACACCGAACTCAAGCTTCTCCGCCGCAAAGAATCGATTAAAGACAGCTGTGCGATTATCGACAGCCTCGTTATGGCGCGCCAGAAGCATCCCGGCCAGCGCAACAGCCTCAATGCCCTGTGTCAGCGATACGGGGTAGACAACTCCCAGCGCGATTTGCACGGAGCCTTGTTGGACGCAGAAATACTGGCCGACGTATACCTGCTGATGACCGGTGGTCAGATTGGCCTAACCTTGGCGGGAGAAGGGGCCAATGCCGGTGGCGGGCCGGAAATAGCCAATGAAATTCGACGTATTAAAGCGGGTCGGCAGCCATTGCCTGTGTTGCGGGCGACTGACGCAGAGTTGAGCGCACATCAAGAACAGCTGGAAGTGATAGATAAAGCCAGCGACGGCAATTGCCGCTGGCTTCAGTAAAGATTTACAGCGCGTAAATGACCATCAGTAGGCCAACCGTGGTCATCACGATGGTATAGGGCAGTGCCATTATCACCATCTTCCCATAAGACAGGCGAATCAGCGGCGCCAGCGCCGAGGTTAGTAAAAACAGGAAGGCGGATTGGCCGTTGGGTGTGGCCACGCTAGGCAGGTTGGTGCCGGTATTGATGGCAATAGCCATATGCTCAAACTCTTCGCGGCTCAGCCGTCCCGCATCAAAAGCAGCTCTCACTTCGTTGATGTAAACCGTGGCGACAAAGACATTGTCGCTGATAATCGAGAGCAGCCCGTTGGCCATAAAGAACATGGCGGTACGTGTTTGTCCCTCCAATTCCAGAACAACGGTGATGATGGGGGTAAACAGATGCTGCTCGTGGATCACGGACACAATGGCAAAGAACACAACCAGTAGCGCGGTAAAGGGCAGGGCTTCTTCGAAGGCATGGCCGATACGATGATCTTCGGTGATACCGTTAAAAGCGGTCTGCAATACAATAACGGCCAAACCGATAATGCCTACTTCGGCCAGATGCCCCGCCAGCGCGGTAACCAGAAACACCGCTACGAGGGCCTGAGTTATCAATGCCGCCACATCGCGGCTGGTGCGTTTGGCGCTCTGGTCGGCATCAAAACTTTCCAATATGCTGCGCACACGCCCGGGCAACTTGGCTCCATAACCGAACCAACCGGTCATCTCTAACAGCAAACAGGTCAACAGGCCGGCAAGTAGAACGGGCATGGTGATGGGCGCCATCGCGATAAAGAATTCGACAAAATCCCAGCCCACTTTCTCGGCAATGAGCAGGTTCTGAGGCTCACCAACAAGTGTGCAAACTCCGCCGAGTGCGGTACCAACGGCGCCGTGCATCATCAAACTGCGCAAGAACGACCGAAAATCTTCTAGGTCGCTGCGGTTTTCGTCTTCAACGCTGTCGTCATCCGTGTGGTTATGGTCGTGATCAAAGGATTTTCCGGAAGCCACTTTGTGGTACACCGAGAAAAAGCCGGTAGCGACTGTAATCAGAACAGCGGTAACCGTTAAGGCATCCAAAAAGGCACTAAGCACGGCAGCTACAAAAGAAAAGAGTAGTGAAATTAGTGCTTTGGAGCGTATTCCTAATAAAATCTTAGTGAAGACAAACAGCAGGAGGTCTTTCATGAAGTAAATGCCGGCCACCATAAACATCAGCAACATGATGATGGCAAAATTGGCGGACGCCTCTTCGTAAACGGACTCCGGTGAGGCCATGCCAATTACAATGGTTTCGATTGCTAGAAGCCCACCCGGTTGCAGGGGGTAGCATTTCAGTGCCAAGGCCAGCGTAAAAATAAACTGAGCAATAAGCACCCAGCCAGTCACGAAGGGGCCGGCGACGGCCAGCAATATCGGGTTCAGGACGAGAAAGCCCACAATAGCCTGTTTTTACCAAGTGGGCGAATTGCCCAGAAAGTTGCTCCAAAAAGCGCGTGGTAGCGACTGATTCATTTAAATTCCTTATTCTTTTACGAAGGGCAAAAAACCGGCGACTATAGTACGTTGCGGGACAACACCTTCAAAAGCCATTTCATTGTTATTATCTACTGCGGTATTTCACACTTTCTTGCTGTGGTGCGGTAGGCAACTTGGGCTACACTTTATAGCGTATAAATAACATGGACTTGAAACTAGCTCGAAGGCTTTTGAAGTCTCTCGTCGACGAGCCAAAGTGGTGTAAGTTGAACGCGAATCGATGTCGGCCAAAATGAATTCACAAGTCAGCGCTGCCAGCCCCGCGAGCACTGACAATTAAACTAGGAGAGACGTGTGTTCTCTAGGGATTACGAATTGAGGTTCACCGGTGCAGTATGAAGTTGCGGTAAACCTATCGTCATTGGCTCTGGTCAGCACGGAACTCGCTGCTACCCTCGATCAAGCAATTGATACATTTGAAGAATATCTGTCCGATCAAGACAATAATAATTTGTTGGCAAATTGCGTGGGTATGGTGTGGCAAGTAGCGGGCACCTTGACCTTAATTGAGGTCAACGGCGCAGCCCTGCTTGCGGGAAACATGCACTCACTGTTGGACGACAGCCTGAAATCCAGCAAGCCGCTCAATGACAAACAGCTTGAAGCCTTGAGCACCTCATTTTTTGTATTGCCGCGTTATCTGGAATCCGTTGCGGCCCGCAAAACTGACAATGTGCTGATGCTATTGCCCCAGATTAACGAACTGCGACTGTCTCACCAGCGCGAAATTCTGTTTGAGCACACTCTGCTGGGTGTTGAGGATCAACAATTCAGCTCAACCTCGGATTTTGGGGTGAAGCAGCACCTAGATGAACTGTCCGCGCCGGACACCATAAAGCGCTTGCGCCACATGTACCAGATTGGTCTCCTTGGGGTTATTCGCGAGTCGCAGCTGGAATTGCACCTTCGCTTAATGACCCGTGCCTTACAGCGCGTCAGTGGCCTGGTCGATCCGGGGCCGGCGCAGCGCTTCTGGTTATTGGCTAGCGCCGTGCTGTATGGCTTCCAAGAAAAAAGCCTGAGCATCAACAGTACGAGGCGAAGACTATTTGGCATGCTAGACAAAGCCTTACGTGGTTTATCTACAAAACAAGATCAGATAGATTTGGTGCCCGACATGCCCGGGCTCGAGCAGGAGCTCTATTATTTACTGCGTATCAGTAGCCCGAAAGCAGGGACCGCCGTCGCCCGTTTTATGGCCGGGGCGGGGATAGAGCCCTTGCCACTGCGAGACATTGAGCTGCAGAGCGAAATGCAGCGTATGCTTGGCCCCGGTCTTGATGCCATGGCCACTGTTTCTAAGGAGTTGCGCAGTGAATTGCACAACGCCATGGATATTCTGGAAATTCTGATGCAGAGCGGGCGGACTGATGCAGAAGAAATCCAGCCGCTCCAAGCGATCTTGCTGCAGCTGGCAGGCGTTTTGAAAGTGCTGAGCCTGCCGACTTTGGCAAACTATCTGGCTGCCCAGGCCGATGCTGCAGGCAAGCTGGTCAGTGCAGGGCATACACAGGCACAAGAACAACTGCCCAATATCGCGGATGCCATCCTGTTTATTGAACACAGTTTTGACAAAATGGACAGAAACCAGCTTACGGCGGCAGAGCTTGAAGACCTGACTCCGGAACGGCAGATGGCCATCAGTAATAGCAGTCAGCTTGAAACCTCACGGCTTTTGGTTTTCAAGGAGGCGGAGGCGGTTATCAGCATGTCCAAGCGCGCCATCACATCGTATTTAGAGTCCGAATACGACATTGCCCATATCTACAATGTCGGTTCTACCCTGGATACAATTCGTGGCGCATTTCAGTTATTGAAAATGGAGCGCATTACGCTGGTGCTGCAAGCCGCTGTTAGGTTTATCAACGACTTCACCGAGAAAACTGCGTCACATAGCGGTGGCAAAGCTCAGGAGTTGCTGGAAACGCTGGCGGACGCCTTAATCAGCATCGAATACTACGTATTGCAACTCTCACGGCAGGAGCAGGCCGACGACGACGTGCTGGCATTGGCAGAAGACAGTCTCGCCGCGCTCGGATACCGGGTACAGGCAAAAACGGCGGCTTAGCGTGCAATTACTGTGAGCATTCTGGTACTGATACTATCCCTCGTTCTGCTGGCGGTGCCGCTGGGGTATATCGCTCTAAGCCTGTTAATGAATATTCCCGTTCTAAAGCACTTCCTGCTTGGCAGCGTAGCTTTAGTCTGCGCGCTGCTGGCCTTTACCGCGTTGTTATCTGCCTGGGATCTATACTCGTATCGCGCTCTGCTAGAAGAAACCCCGGTTGCAACGGTGCGGTTTCACCAGCGCGGGCCTCAACACTATGAAGCGTCGGTTACTCTCGGAGAGGACTCTGTGCAGTACGAGCTGTTTGGCGATCAATGGCAGCTGGACGCGCGCATCATCAAGTGGGGCTCAGCGATGGCACGCCTCGGTTTTGATCCTGTTTTCCGGTTGGAACGCCTTTCCGGGCGCTATCAGACCCTGGGTGACGAGAGAAGCAAGCCGCGCAGCGTCCATGAAATTCAAACTTCAGAGATCTTTGATCTGTGGCAGTGGCTAAAACGCGGCGAGTCATTGCTCAAATTTGCCGATGCCGAATACGGTAGTGCAACCTATTTGCCGATGTCGAATGGTGCGCGCTATCAGATTACGATCAGTAGCTTCGGACTGCTTGCACGCCCTGAAAATCGCGAAGCAGAAAAGGCGGTCGAAGACTGGGCTTCTTGACTTGGCGCGGCGCTGCCGTGAATATGCCCCGCCCGTTGCCTTGAGCTGTCAGGAGAACACCTTTGGAATTTCTTAGCGAATACGGCCTCTTCCTCGCCAAAACCATCACATTTGTTGCGGCGCTTATTGTCATTATCGGCATATTGGCATCCCTAGGCTCGCGTCGACGCGAACCTGAGGGCCATATCGAAGTCAGCGCACTGAATGACCGCTATGACGACTGGGAAGATCAAATCAAGGCGATGGTGCTTGATGAGGCCAGCCTGAAACAAGAGCGCAAAGATTACAAGAAGAAGCACAAAGCTGAACAGAAGGCCCGCAAAAAAAGCGACACACCGGAAGATAAGCCTCGACTCTACATCTTGGATTTTGACGGTGATATTAAAGCCTCGGCCGTCGACTGCCTGCGCCACGAAATCTCTGCGGTTCTCACCGTTATCCGCGAGCAGGATGAAGTTCTGCTCAGGTTGGAAAGTGGTGGCGGCATGGTTCACACCTACGGGCTTGCGGCTTCGCAACTTGAGCGAATTCGAAAGCACGGCATTCAGCTTACCGTCGCGGTTGATCTCGTCGCGGCTAGCGGCGGCTATATGATGGCCTGTATCGGCAACCGCATTTTGGCGGCACCGTTTGCCGTCATCGGGTCAATTGGCGTTATTGCCCAGATACCGAACTTTCATCGCCTGCTAAAGCAGCACAACGTCGACTTCGAGATGCATACCGCTGGCGAATTTAAGCGGACGCTGACCGTATTCGGAGAGAATACTGATGAGGGTCGCGAGAAATTCCAAGAAGAGTTGGAAGATACTCACGGGCTATTCAAGGACTTTGTCCGTGAGCACCGTCCGCAACTGGCCGTAGAGACAGTCGCAACCGGCGAAGTCTGGTTTGGTAAAAAGGCGCTCGATAATGCGCTGATTGATGAGCTGCAGACCAGCGATGAATACCTGCTCAGCAAGCGCGACACGACCGAATTGTTTGCCGTGAAGTACGTAACAAAGAAAACCCTTGCAGAAAAAGTCGGCGTCGCCGCTCACAGCGCCTTCGATACCGCTATTGGAAAGTGGCTAAGCCGCTTGAGCCAGCGCCCCCTAAGCTGAGATACTCCAGTCAGTGTCGATGTAGAGGTGCCTAGTGGAAGTTCGTTGCCAGCGTGGTCTGACTTTACGTGAAATTCTGGTTTTGTTGCTGGTGCTTTCGGCCATTGCGGCCGGCCTGTCCCCGATTATCCATGGGCGCTTGGGCGACTATCGTCTTGCCAGTACTCATGCACAATTGAACGAAATAGCGGCAGCACTGGAACGCTATAAACTCGACAATCATTTCTATCCAGCCACCGCGCAGGGGCTTGAGGCGCTGATTGTGCTGCCAGCAACCGAGCCTGTTCCCCGAAACTGGAATAAGGGCGGCTACTTGGATAGTGATGTAATCTCGCTGGATCCGTGGGGGAATCCCTACGTTTATCGTGATCAGGATGGCGGTCGATACTTCGAGCTGCTCTCGCTGGGAAGTGATGGGGAGCTCGGTGGCGACGATATGGCCAGCGATATCCGCAGTCCGGCAGGAGGCTGATACGCCTCCTTGCCTTTGCCGTATGCCACTTCTGTGTTAAGAAGAACGTATAATAATTTGGAAATTGACAGGAATTTCTATGAAGCAATTGGGTGTACTTGATACCGCATTTATTAATCTCGAGCAGACCAATACCCCGCAGCATATAGGCGGCCTGGGTATATACGATCCCTCAACTGCACCTGGCGGCGTCGTTCGCTTCAAGCAGGTTATCGCTAATTTTGAAAAGCGCTTGAATCGTTTGCCCCTGTTTCGCACACGGCTGCATGAAGTGCCGGGCAATATTGATCGGCCATACTGGGTGGTGGACGAAAATTTTGACGTGGAGTTTCACCTGCGTCATATCGCCTTACCTCATCCCGGAGACTGGCGTCAGCTCTGCATTCAAATTGCCCGCCTGCATGCTCGGCCGTTGGATATGTCACGGCCTCTGTGGGAGGCCTACATCATTGAAGGGCTAGACAAAATCCCCGCGTTGCCCGAGGGCAGCTTCGCCATTTATACAAAAATGCATCATGCGCTGGTTGACGGTGCCGGCGGCCAATCCTTTATGGCTGCGCTACACGACCTTGAGCCAGATCCCGAAGAAACTAATTACCTGTTAAATCAGAAACCTTTGATTATTGATCGTCAGCCCAATGCGGGTGAATTGGTCGTGCGAGCAGTTCTTAATCAGACTAAAAACACCCTCACTATGGCAAGTGGCAGTGTCGGCTTGGCGAAAGATTTTGCCAAACTGGGCTATGGCATTCTTCGCAAGACTATCCCGCGACCGGATATACAGGCGCCCAAAACGCGATTTAATGACCCGGTGGGCAAACACCGTGTATTTGAGGCGCTTTCTTTTAAGGTTGAGGACTTCAAGTTTGTCAAAAATGCCTTTGGCATAAAGCTTAACGATGTCGCGCTGGCCGTCGTTGCCGGTGCCATGGTTCGCTACCTCACACACGTTGGCGAGGCTCCGGAGACCTCACTGGTAGCAACGATTCCTATGGATATGCGCACGCGGCGCGGAGAAAATGGCGATAACAATCAAGTTGGCTCGGTATTTTGCAAGTTGCATACCGATATCGCTGACCCGGTCGAACGTTTGAAAGCCATTCATGAAAGCGCGAACGTCGCCAAAGAGTTTGGTGAGAAATCTCCCTTGGTTGATGCCTTGAAGCTGGTAGGGGTGCTTTCGCCCTGGTTCGCGAAAAGCGGCGCGAAATTGTACTCAAGCGGCAAGATTTCGCGGCATATGCCGGTGAATGTGAGCACGGTCGTGACCAATGTGCCAGGGCCGGATTTCGATCTTTACATCGCGGGTGCCAGACTTGTTCAGTACCACGCACTGGGAGTTTTAACCCCAGGCGTAGGTTTGTTCCATGCAGTATTTTCATTTGGTAGCGCGCTCACAATATCGGTGCTGGCTGATCGCGACCAGCTCGACCAGCCCGACAAGTACTGCGAGTTTCTGAATGATTCATTCAAGGAGCTTTACGCTCTGGCCGAGAAGGCGGTTTACACGGCGGAGATAAACAAACAACAGTCCATCAAACCGGCGCGCCGTAAAAAGACTGCGTCTAGCAGTAAATCCGACGTCGTGTAAGTAAATTCAGGAGAATAACCATGCCGGACGGTGCCGCAACAGTCAGCCAGTGGGATACCCTTATTCGCGGCGCGCTCGTATTTGATGGTAGTGGCAGTGCGCCAAAATTTCAGGATATTGCGCTTCGCGATGGGAAGGTCGCTGCCAAGGCGGCCTCGCTAGATGCGAGTTTCGCCACTGAGGTCGTCGAGGCTGGCGGCATGTGGTTAACGCCCGGACTGCTGGATATTCACACCCACCTCGATCTTGAGGTTGAAGTTAACCCAGGCCTCGGTGATGCGGTACGCCACGGCACCACCACTGTCGTGGTCGGCAATTGCTCCCTGGGAACGGCCTTTGGCGCCCAGCTAAAAAATGGCGAAAGCCCCATCATCGACTGCTTTACCCGGGTTGAAAATATGCCTAAGCGGGTCTTGCAGAAGTGTGTAGACAAGATGGATTGGCACAACACCGCCGACTATCTCAGTCACTTCGAACGCATTCCCTTAGGGCCGAATATCGCGCCACTGCTGCCGCACTCCATGTTGCGCGCCGAGGTAATGGGGGTGGACGCCAGCGTTAGCCGCAAGCCTACCCAAGCCGAGCGTGAAAAAATGCTCGAGCTTATGAACGAGGCGATGGATCAGGGCTATATCGGCATGTCGACCGATAGCATTATATTTCATTATTTGTCGAACGATCCTCACAAAGAGAAACGAATTCCGACCCAGTTTGCTGACGAGCGCGAGCTGAAATCGCTGATCAATGTCTTGCGCGCGCGCGGCCGGGTCTGGCAGGCAACGCCGGACAGCAAAAATATGTTCACAACCCTGCGGCGTTTTTTCTGGACCTCGGGCCGTCTGTTTGGCAAACCGCTAAAGGTGAGTGCACTCACAGCGATAGATTTCAAATCCACCCCCGGCGTGTGGCAGCGATTACTGCGCTTGGCCAAATTACTGAATTCGCCACTACTGCGCGGGCATTTTCATTTTCAAGCGCTGGCAACTAATTTCAGAATGTGGGGCAACGGCGTCCAGTGCCCCATTTTTGAGGAGCTTGAATCTACCCGAGCCCTTATCGCCTGCGAGGTTGACGATGTAGCGGGGCGCTTGGCACTTATGCAAACGCCTGATTGGCAGGAGCAGTTTCGCAAAGACTGGGAAGCGGTATCGCCCAAGCCGCCGACATTGCTCAATCGTTTGGGCGTGCCATCGTCAACCTTCCAACTTGACCCAGACGATATTGTTATCGATCCGGTAACTCCGGTGCCTAGCTGGCATGATCAGAAACTCTCGGAAGTGTACCGTCGCTTTTGCGCTTACCAAAAGGGCGACGTTAAAGATTTCACGGCGCAAGAGTTGACCGTCTACGCAGCGGCGCCAGCCAATTGTCGCTCACTCGCAGACTTTTTTGCGCACTGCCTGCGTCAGTTCGATATGCGTTTTCGCTGGTGGCTGGATGTGGCCAATGTTGACCCAGACATCACCGCCGAGATACTGTTTGACGAAAATACCATGCCAGGCTTTAACGACAGTGGTGCGCACATCACCAATCTGGCGTTCTACGACGGCAACTTGTTAAACCTACAAATCGCACAGAGAACCGATCTCAACAAAGTCGCCATCGCGGTGAAAAGACTGACGCGCGATCCGGCAGAATTTTTTAATCTTGATGTGGGTGGTATCGAGCCCGGCGAGCAGGCCGATTTGGTATTGATCAACCCAGAACAGCTACGACAGTACGACTCCAATAGCAATAGACAACTGGTTTACAACCCTCAGTTTGAACATGACGTACTGGTAAATCGCTCCGACGGCGTGGTCGAGCAAGTGTATATTCACGGCGTGCGCGTATGGGAATCGGCTTCGCGCTTTACCGAAGCACTTGGCCAGAAAACTTTGGGCCGGGCTTTGACTGCCGTGCGTTAATTGATGCGGGCTTGGCAATCGATTGCCAAGCAGTGGCTTGCGGGGCGCTACTTTTTTGTCTTACCCAATAACTATTTTCCTGTTCTGGCACTAATAATAACGGCAAATCGGTAATACGATTCACTCAAGATAGTTAACGGGGAGTATCTATGCACAGCTCACTTTCATCACTGCTTGTTCGTAACGCGCAAACCATCCCCAATCAAATTGCCACCGTGATGGAGGGCAGGGAAAAAACGTGGTCAGAACTTCTGCTACGCGTGAAGCGCATAGCCGGTGCCTTGCAGGCTCAAGGCGTAAAGCCGGGCGACAGGATCGGCATTCTGGCGCTGAATTCTGATCGATATTTCGAATTGATTTATGCAATACCCTGGCTTGGTGCCGTCGCCGTGCCCATTAATATCCGCCTGGCGCCCCCGGAAATCACCCACTGGATTACGGATTCACAAACCCAATATTTATTTGTGGACGCGTTTTTCAAGGACTGCATTGCAGACATACGCGATAAATTGCCGCTGAAAGCAGTTTGGGGAATGGAAGAGCAGGCGACAGATCTCACGGTAGACACGATGGCGAGTAGCGGACCTGCGCTGGAGGATTACCAGAGCCGTGCGGATGATCTCGCCTTTTTAATGTATACCGGCGGCACCACCGGCCCTTCAAAGGGCGTAATGCTCAGCCATCGCAACCTCTTGAGTTCCTGCCTGCAAGCCTTGCCCACACTGATTGACGTGAATTGGCCGCTAGAAAAGCGCTTTCTGCGGGTTGCTCCCATGTTTCATGTTGCCGACATGTACAACGGTTTTACCCAAACGATACTCGGTACCACCCATATCATCCTGCCATTTTTTGATCCCAAGGCTGTGATGGACGCGTTACAAAAAGAACGCGTCACCTACGTCATGCTGGTGCCGACGATGCTGGGCATGTTGATGCAGCTCCCCGAGTTTGAAGACTATGATCTGTCAGCCTTGCGAGCCATTGGCTATGGCGCGTCACCCATGCCCCAGACGGTTTTACAGCGCGCACAAAAACTATTGCCGAACGTAGAATTTTTTCAGGCCTACGGGCAAACTGAGGCGGCGCCTATTATTACGGTACTCACGGCCAAAGATCATAGCCATCCCAAAAACGAAAAGATTCTGCAATCGGCGGGGCAGGTCGTTCCGGGCGTTGAGCTTCAAATACTCGGTGAGGATGGCAAGATACTGGCCGACGGCGACGTGGGCGAAGTTTGTGTGCGTGGCGACAATATTATGCGGGGTTACTGGAATTTGCCTGACAAAACCGCAGAAACACTAAAAAATGGCTGGCTGCATACTGGCGATGGTGGTTATCTGGAAGAAGGCTATTTGTATATCGTCGATCGCGTAAAAGACATGATTATCTCCGGCGGCGAAAATATCTATTCGTCGGAGGTAGAGCAGGCCGTCTACAAACACGAGGCAGTGGAACAGTGTGCGGTGATCGGTATTCCGAATGATCAATGGGGTGAGCAAGTCCACGCGATCGTGGTCCTAAAAACAGGGCAGGCGGTCGCCGAGGATGTGTTAATCGCTCACTGTCGAGAATGGATTGCCGGTTACAAATGTCCTCGCTCAGTCGAGTTCCGAGCGGAGCCGCTGCCGCTGTCCGGTGTATCCAAAGTATTGAAAAATGAACTTCGCAAGCCTTATTGGCAAGGCAAAGAGCGTGCGGTCAATTAAGGCCTTACAATCAGGGTTTGCCAACTCAATAGCTAAATAAGGAAAAACATGGCCGCGACCATTCCCGCATCGCACGTGGATATACTAGAAACTGCATTTTCCGCGATGGTCACCACTATTCGCCACAAAGACGGTTTACCCTCTACCAACCCCGTGTCTTTTGTCTGGGATGGAGAGTACGTTCGCTTTAGTACGCTTAAGCAGCGGGTAAAGTATAAAAACCTGATCAACAACCCCTTGCTGACAATGTGCATGATGGACCCGAGGGATATGACGCGCTATATCGAAATTCGCGGCCGCGGCGAGGTCGCAGACGACCCCGCCGGCGAATGGAACAAGGCTATTTATCGCCAAGTGATGGGAGTGGAATTTACGCTCGACGAAGCGGATGCCGAGCGTGTCATAGTTACTCTGATTCCTGAGCAGGTTTCTGCGCCGCTGTTATACGGCGGAAAGTTGGCGCGGCAATAGTCTAGCTATGCGTCACTGCGACTGTACTATTGCAGCTCCCTGCCTCTCCACAGTCTGAATAGCGCAGGGAATACCAGCAGGACCATCAACAGGGCCGATATAACGCCTCCCACCATGGGTGCCGCAATGCGTTGCATGACGTCCGCGCCTGCGCCGTCGGAAATCATAAGGGGCACCAGTCCCATAAAAAGCGCCAACCCCGTCATGAGCATCGGCCTGATTCGCTGCGACGCACCGCGCTGAATAACGGCATGTAAATCGCCTTTATCAAATAATTTACTTACTGCTTGCTGTTCACGCCAAGCGATATCGAGATAGACCATCATGAGTAATCCTAACTCCACGGCCAGACCAGAGACCGCAATTATACCGACCCATACTGCAACACTGAGTTTGAACTCCAGTAGCCACAGCAGCCATATTGCGCCGCTGAGCGAGAAGGGCACACTCAACATAATGATAAAGGTTTCGACCAAGGAACCTCGGTGCATAAAGAGCATGAAAAAAATCAGAAATAGTGTCGCTGGCACCAGGATAACGAGCTTAGCTTTCGCCCGCTCAAAATATTGAAATTGCCCCGCCCACGCGATTCGATACTGGGGCGGTAGCGAGACTCGCTCTGCCACGACCTGCTTTGCCAGCGCAACGTAGTCGGCAATACCGACATCATTTTTTACATCGACAAATACGAAGCCGACCAATTGTCCATCTTCGCTGCGCACAGAGGGTGGGCCGGTGGTAAATTCAATATCCGCAACTTGGGTGATCGGGATTTGTGCGCCGCTTGGTGTGGGTACCAATACCCGCTCAAGTGCGTCGATGTTGTCCCGGTAATCGCGCGCGTAACGCACCAAAATATTGTAACGTTCTCGACCTTCAACGGTTTCCGACACCACCGTGCCGCCCACTGCGGCCATCAATACACGCTCAACGTCACCGACGTTAAGCCCTAAACGGGCGGCCGCCTGGCGGTCTATGGTGAAATCCAGAAAATAGCCACCGGCGCTGCGTTCGGCAAAGGCGCTGCGAGTGTGTTTTGCCGTGCGCGCGTCTTTTTGCAAGGCTTGTTCAATTGCGATGCCGGTTTTCTCAATGGTCGCCAGATCCGGCCCGAACACTTTAATACCCAGCGCCGAACGGATACCGGTAGCCTGCATCTCGGTGCGGGTTTGTATGGGCATCCAGAAAATATTGGGCATACCGGGAAAGCGTAATTTTTCGTCCATCTCTTGAATAAGCCCATCCCAATCGAGACCGTCGCGCCACTGCGCTTTCGGTTTAAGTGTGATGACCGTCTCCACCATAGACAGCGGCGCGGAGTCGGTGGCGCTGGTCGAGCGGCCGACCTTGCCGAATACGTGCTGAACTTCGGGTATGTTGGCAATGATGCGGTCCATGGTTTGCAGGGTGCGCGTGGCATCGCTTAAGGACATACCGGGCAGGGCGGTGGGCATATACAGAATCGAGCCCTCGTTTAATGGCGGCATAAATTCATTGCCGAGCTGGCGAAATGGGTAGACGGTAGCCAGTAATACCAATACCGCACCAATAATAACGGCCCAACGATAGCGCACAGCACCAGACACAATGGGCTTATAAGCACGCACCAGCCATTG
The DNA here is from genome assembly GCA_047622145.1 of Paracoccaceae bacterium. GTDB lineage: Bacteria > Pseudomonadota > Gammaproteobacteria > Pseudomonadales > Spongiibacteraceae > Litorivivens. The sequence continues at coordinate 34,689 of JBLHMO010000011.1, forward strand.
ATTTAGTTTGCTCCCGTCCGCCCGAATGCGTCCTCGAATCAGCCAGACCGCTAGGGCTGGCACCAATGTGATTGAGAGCAGTGCCGCAAAAGCCATGGAGTAAGTCTTGGTAAAGGCCAGTGGTTTGAACAATCGCCCTTCGGTGCCTTCCAGCGCGAACACCGGCATAAAGGACACGGTGATAATCAGTAGCGAGAAGAAGATACTCGGTCCGACTTGTTGCATCGCGCCTATAACAACCTCTGTGTGCGACAACGCTTTCAGTTCCGGCGGGGCCTTGTCGTCACTCCAGCGCTGTAGTGCCTTGTGGATATTGTCGATAATGACAATGGCCGCATCTACCATCGCGCCGATCGCAACGGCAATGCCACCCAGCGACATAATATTGGCGGTAAGTCCCTGAAAATACATCGGGATAAAGGCCAGTAAGACCGCAACCGGTAGGGTAATAACGGCGACCAGTGTTGAGCGCGCATGCAGCAGGAAAATGCCAATAATTAGCGAAACAATAAACATTTCTTCGAGCAGGGTTTTACTGAGTGTCGCAATAGCCTGATTAATCAAAGTCGAGCGATCGTAAACCGGAATAATCTCCACCCCTTCAGGCAACCCGGTTTCAATGGATTTAATACGCTCTTTGACCTTCTCGATAACCGTCAAAGCATTTTCGCCATAACGCATCACCACAATTCCGCCCACTGTCACCCCTAGGCCATCAAGCTCGGCCTGGCCACGCTGGAGTGCCGGCCCTAGGGAGACCTCGGCAACATCTCTGACGGTCACTGGCGCACCCGAGGCATTTGCTTTTAGCACCACATTCTCAAGGTCTTCTACCGAGCGGACATAGCCGCGCCCGCGAATAAACTGCTCGTGGCCGGCCACTTCCAAAATACGGCCACCGACATCATTGTTGGAATCCTTTACCGCAGCGATAACGGTTGTGAGCTCAATACCCAGTGAGGCCAATTTGTTGGGGTCGAGATTGATCTGGTATTCACGTTTAAAGCCGCCAATCGAGGCGACCTCGGCGACCCCTTTAACGGCCTCTAAGGCATAGCGCAGATTGAAATCTTGCAGTGAACGCAGATCGGCCAGACTATGCTTGCCCGAGGTGTCTTTCAATGCGTACTGATAGACCCAGCCGACGCCGGTGGCATCCGGCCCCAGCGTCGGGTTCACGCCCTCAGGCAAATCGGCGGTAGCACTATTGAGATACTCAAGCACCCGTGATCGCGCCCAGTACATATCAACGCCGTCTTCAAATATGGCGTACACAAATGACAAGCCAAAAAAACTTTGACCGCGCACATAATTCACACCCGGCGCTGCTAATAGTGTTGTCGTGAGTGGATAGGTAATTTGGTCCTCCACGAGGTCTGGGCTGCGCCCCGGCCACTCGGTGAACACGATTACCTGTACGTCGGAGAGATCGGGAATAGCATCTAATGGGGCCAGCCTAAGGGCCTGCCAGCCGCCGAAGGCCAACGCGGCAATGGCCACCACGATCAACAAAGGATTGCTCGCAGAATACGCAATCAGGTTCTTGATTAGGCCGGTGCCGTCCCCACGCACTGAGGGAGCGTTTTGATGGCCGTCGCTTTGATCTACCATTGCTCAATCCCTGCTTTAAGCCGGCTTTCGGAGGCAATCAAAAAATTTCCCGAAGTGATAACACAGTCACCGGCATTTAGGCCTTCAATAATTTCGATATAACCGTCGGCACGAACGCCGGTTTTTACTTTTCGCGGTGCGAAGCGACCTTTACCAATATCTTCAAACACGTAGCGCGACTGACCAGAAATAATCACCGCTTCTTCGGGCACTACCAGTCGTTCGTCTAGCACCGCCATCAGTGTAGCTTCGACATACATATCCGGCTTCAACTCGCCCTCGGGATTTGCGAGTTCAAAGCGGACACGGGCAGTGCGTGTGGCGGCGTCAACAAAGGGGTATATAAAAGAAATGGTGGTACTGCGTTTGTCGTTGTTCAGGTTTGGTAGGCTGATACTCGCCTGCATGCCGGCACGGATTAGCGCTAGATCGCCTTCGTAAATGTCGGCCTCCACCCAGACCTGTGAAAGATCAGCGATGCGCAGCAGCGTCATTCCTGCGCGATGGGAGCTGCCTCGAACAATATTTTTTCTCACTAACACCCCCGTGCGCGGCGCACGCATAGTGACGTAGTCGAAGGGCGAGCCTCGCTGCTCTAGCGCGGCAATCTCCTTAGTGCTCATATCCCATAACAACAGGCGTTTGCGCGCGGCAGACAACAATGAGCTGGAAATTCCACTACGCTTTTTTAGTTCCAGATATTCCTGCTGTGCGGACAGTAGTTCCGGACTGTACACCGTAAACAAAGGCTCGCCTTTGCTTACGGACTTACCAAGTGAATCGGCATAAAGCTCACCTATCCATGCGTCAAATTTCAATGTGATGTCGCTTATCCGAGTCTGGTCATAGTCGACCTTGCCGACTGCTCGAATCGAGCGCGTTAGTGTGCGTCGTTGCGCCAGCGCTTTTTTGACACCTATCAACTGCGAGCGACGTGAATCTAGAGTGACAGTGCCCGGCGGTGCGTCTTCCATCATGTCACTGCCATAGGTACGCGACGCACCGGAGTTAAGTTGTATACCTGCGCGCCCAGTGGCAAGGTCGAAATTAACCTGTTGTGCCGGCATTCCCGGTGCGGAAATTTTTAGGGTTAAGGGCCAGCTTCCGTCCATATACGTCTCAAAACTACCTTCGTATTTTCCCGGGCCGGTTTCTGTTATGTCTGCGGGTGCTCGCATCGCTGGCATGGAACCCATGGCCGGCATTTCTGCTACAGCTTCGATGCTGGCATTCGCTACCGGTTTCCCCTCGGCGTCGTTTAATACCAAACTGAGACTATTTTCACCCACTCTAGGTGTGCTCGGGTTAAGACTAAGATCAAAATAAAAGGGGCCAGCGCGATAAGGGTTGTTGTTTATACCCGTCATAGTCATCGGTAATTCAGCGTTGGACGAAGGATCAACCACGTACAACGCCGCGCTTATCGCAATCACCATCACGGCAACGACGACCGCTACATCAGTGAATTTGTATTTAGTCATTACCATTGTCCCGAAACATTGTTTGATGGCGCGGCCACGACAGAATTTGCAGTCAATGGCAGAGTGTCAATTGGTTTGCCGGTATAGCGCTCCAAAGCCGACAATTCCCTTAGGTAGTTGGACTGTGTTCGCAATTGACGGTCTTGGGTTTGCAACTGCCGGCGCTGAGCATCAATAAGACTGAAAAAACCACCTTTTCCGGCGCGGTAGTCCGCCAATGCGGCCGTCAAACTCTGCCGAGCCAGTGGAATCAAACGCTGGTCGTAAATCGTCAGGATATCCCCAATTTCCTGCAGCCGAGCTCGGGCCTG
>JBLHMO010000012.1:0-34400 GCA_047622145.1 Paracoccaceae bacterium
TGCAATTTATCCTTATTAAATAGGCTTATCAGGCTACATTTTAACGTCATTTCGAGGTCTTTGGATCAGTTTTGGCCCTAATAACTTCTCGTAACAGATGCGCTCAGGTTATTCATGAAAAAGTTTTTTTGTGATCCGTAAAATATATATCCCCGTATGAAATTTAGCTATGAAATAGCTATTTATTATTATTCATAACATTAGCGGAGTGTTCCATGTTGAATATTAGACGTTTTGCTTTCGCACTAGTTGCCATTTTTCCAATAGTTTTCAGTTCTTCTTTAGTCAGGGCCCAAGACATCGTTGATACGGCAATAGCTGCCGGTCAATTCGAGACTTTGATAGCTGCTGTCCAAGCTGCCGACTTAGTAGAAACTCTGAAGAGCGAAGGACCATTTACAGTTTTCGCACCTACAGATGCAGCATTTGCGGCTCTACCAGCAGGTACAGTAGCTGACTTACTGAAGCCAGAGAACAAGGACCAGCTTATTGCTGTACTAACCTACCATGTGATTCCCGGTGCTGTTATGTCAGACGACATAGCGGGCATGAAACTAATGGTTGCTACAGTCCAAGGCAGTGAAGTTTCAATTGACGCAACAATGGGTGTCAAAATTGATGATGCCACCGTTGTGAAAGCTGACATCAAAACCAGCAATGGCGTGATCCACATTATTGACAAAGTGATTTTACCTAAGTAACACTTCTCCAGATCCTAGAGGCTTTAGGCTGACTTATGTCAGCCTTTTTTTGCCTGAATGTTGACAAACAATAAACCTTATCTGCCCTTGATTCCTTAATCAGGCAGGATGTCGCTATCTTCTAGGAATGTGAACCTGCACCGCCGAAGCCAAAGCCCCTATACTTTTTGGTTTCTAATTTAAAGGAGCTAAGGATTTAGGTATTTCCTCAGGGCCGTGGCTGTGTAGCAGGAAAGGAAAAGCGAGAGATGCGCCCTTTTATAGAAGGGCAAGTTCATAAAACCGCTAAAACCGGAGTATGCTTTAGTGGTTTTTTCTATCAAGCAACTGTTGCTGGGGGTTATGGTCGGCGCTTATTAAAGAGCGACCGCTTCACTTGGGATGCTGAAGTCGGCCCAGGTGCAAGGATTAGCTAATTTGAGAACCCTAGCGATACCGAGGATAGTCAAATTACTGAAGCAATTTTACGGGTGTCGACTGACTTCGCTCGGGCATTTTCAGAGAACGCAACCATTGAACAAAAGCTGCCGATTGAGGGCGGCGACCAAAATACCGTGTCTAGATCGGTGATGTCTTTAAAGACAAAAGTTGTGGGCAACTTGAGTTTAAAGATCAGCTATACCATGAAATACAACGAAGCTGTATTCAGTGACACTCTGCATCTAGATCGCGAGAAATCAGTAACCATCGTTTATAATCATTGATTACTGGGGCGCCGATCGCCACAAATAAAAGCGATACCGATTAGCAGTATCTTAAATATAAAAAGGCGAGTAAATGATAAAACCAACTTAACGCTTACTCGCAAAAACTTGAATAACTTTTGCCTATCTATTGCGTCTATTTATATAGAGGCAATAAATTTACACTCGTAATCTTTGCGCCAGTAATACTTTTTTGCATGACTACTGGGAAGCGTAATATTCTGCGATCTGTTCGATTTCTTGGTCGCTCAACATTTTTGCCTGACCCACCATTACCGCTGCCATACCACCAGATCGCTGGCCAGCCTTATAGGCTTTTAGTGACTGCATTAAATATGCTTTATTTTGCCCGTTCAACTTCGGGTAACTATTCACAATAGGGGCTGCACCGCTAGCGCCATGGCAAGCGCGACAGGTAACTTCTTTTGCAGGCGCATCAATTGCAAACAGGGTTGGCGAAAAAAGTGATAACACCCCAGCAAGGCTAAGGCAGCTGATGCCTCTACCGAAGGGTAGTAATATTGCTGTAAATAACATTGCTTAGCTCCCGTTCTATTACTCTAAGTTTTCTAGGATAATTAGCATTTAATGTAATTAAATTTCATACGGTAGGATTATATTATTGGATCTTCTGGTGCACTAACGCTTGCATCGCTCATCTGAACTAAAACTCAGCTAAATGCGTATAAAGTCCACTTCTCACAGGGATTAAAGTATGCAACCGTCAACCTCTTCACATTCTGCAGCAGATTCGCCAATTGGCAGTAGCCCTCAGGGGGGTCAGAATTTCGAGCCCTCAGCTGCGATCAAGGCCCCGCAGTTAACATTTTTTTATGACGGTCAATGCCCGCTATGTATGAAGGAAATTCGAATGCTAAATAGCTGGAACACCTCGGCAGCAGTCGCATTTGTCAATTTACTGTCTGCCGAGGAGATGATCGTCTTCTCTGAGGTCAATATCGACGATGCCCAGAGATCCTTGTTGGCACTCACATCAGATGGCGCAATCTTGCGAGGAGTGGACGCTACCTATGCGGTGTGGGCGGCGCTAGGTAAGGGACATTGGATGGCACCAGTGAATTGGCGCTGGCTGCGCCCGATAACCCTATTAGCTTACCGTATATTTGCGCGCTACCGGCACCAGCTCGCATTCTTGCTAACCGGCCAAAAACGCTGTGCTAGCTGTGAGCTACCCGCACCGCCGGCCAACAAAACAGATGGCAATGACCAAGCCAGGCAAGCCGTCTAAGGCAGCATCAGACAATGTGCATCCGCGTCTACCCTGCCGCGGCTGCGGCAGCGATTGCAAAAATTATGCGATCTGCGACGGGCGCCCTTGGAGAACTCTGGCACCAGAAGCATCGGCAGAAAGCAAATAACCCGAATCCGAGCGGGGCGAAGACTGCTCCGCCATGAGCGCTTTCACGCTGTCGCCGGAAGCGGGCAGAGATTTTTTTAAGGACGATGCCAGGACAGTGCCCAGCATCCGCTGATAGTAGGGCAAGTGACTTTCGTAAAAAGGAAGATTCGTAGAGATTGAGTCCTGTTCTAAAAGGACATCAACAAAGCCGTGTATAAACTCTCTGGCTCTGGCCAATGCATCGGAGTCTTCGGCCAGCTCGTCAATACTCATTCCCCATGTCATATCAATACGCAACCGGCAGCTCGCCAAAAATTCTCCAGGGCTACTTTGACCCCACTCATTAGGTGATATAAGAGACAACGTCCACCCTTTCTCTCCAGTGTAGAGATAGTAGGTGTTCCCCACGACTGGCTTAAAGCCAAATCTTGCGCTGAGAATCAGAGAAGAAATCGCATAGTCTCGAAGGAATTCTCCGGCATCTTTGGGGCCAGACACTGTGGGCTGCATCATCGACCAATCCCTCAGGATCGGGACAACGCCTTTCCCCTGCGGATTTGGATTTTTGATCGGCTTAAACATCGGCACGGTCACAATATCTCTGTTGGAAAGAAGGGTCATTTAACATGGTCGACTTAAAGCAAGCGGCTTTCATAACACTAGAGAACGCTCTCAATGGCTTTCTTCAGCGCTGGGCTATCAGGCGACGTGCTGCTGTCGAAATGCATGACAACCTTGCCCGAGGAATCGACGACATACTTGTTGAAGTTCCAACTCGGGGCTTCAGCTTGAGTGGCAAGCGCGCGAAACACCGGATTAGCGTCATCCCCGCGTACATGGGTCGGTGCGAACATCGTGAACGTAACACCGTAATTGACATAGCAGACATTCGCTGCCTCTTCCTCACTGTTGGCTTCTTGGCGAAAATCATCACTGGCAAAGCCAACAACCCTAAGGCCTTGGTCACGGTACTGGTCATTCAATTCTTGCAAGCCTTTAAATTGCTTTGTATAGCCACAGTGACTTGCGGTGTTAACAATGAGAAGTGGCTGGCTAGGACTCATTTCACAGAGATTGATCAACTCTTGTGAGTGTAATTTACGAAGATCATGGTTTAGGTATTCAGGGCAGCCTCCTACAGCAGTGCCCCCAAAGAATAAGGCCGTCAATAGCACTAACGCGCGCATCATACACATTGCTCTCTTTATCAAATTTTGGCTGTCAGCACAGGAGGGGACAAATATTGCCCCCCCCTACGTTGCTTTAGCAATTAGACGTGCTGCTAGGACTGGCTCTTCTATTGGTGTTCACATCGAACAGATACCAGAGGTAGCACCGCGATAAAATTCCGTTAAGAATCAGTGCGAGGGAAGTCATTAGTACAAACCACTCGACCCCGTTTAATTGCGGCTGTATGAATGCCCAGAAGCAAAAAGCGACACCAATGAGAAGTCGCACTAAGCGCTCGATATTACCTAGGTTACGTTCAATCATGATCAGGCCCCGGCTATTAATCTATCTGAATTGGCTAAATATACGCTACGCAGTAATTTTGGATCACTTGGCGCCACAAATGAACATTGAGTTACCTGAAGATAAGCCCCCCTGTGCACAGCAACGCCACCGGATGCCAGATCCAGCGGCGTTAAGCACAGAGAAATCACACTGGAATGTTACAACACCAGTACGTATTGGTTTTTCCGCATCAGACAAAGAAGTCTTGATTGGCCGCGCCCAGTGCCACAGCACCCATATTGCGCGCGAAGCCAATAGGGTTATTTGCCACGTGCGCCCTGGCCGTATGAATATCCAAGAAACACTGCTGAATGGCGCTGCCGTGAAACACAGACGAGCCGCCGGCAGAAGAAAACAGCGAATCTACAACACCCATCGACTTTTCTATCACCAGCGAAGCTTGATACCTGTAGAGAATTCTATCGTCCAGAGGAATGACTCCACCATGGCGCATGGTATCCATCATCGCATCGAAGTTCGACAGTAGAATCGTGGTCATCTCTTCAATGCTGTTTTTAGCCTCGGCAATTCGCACCTGCGTGCCAGTATCCTGCGCCAACTTCGTGATATCACCACTGGCCTTCCCCTTGACCAATTCCGTATAAAGGGACAGGGCGTGCCTTGCAGCACCTATAGCAGGTGTGGAAACCACTCGAATAAATAATTGTGCCCACGGCAGGTGGTACAAAAGCGCGCTATCGTGAGTCACTCCGGGGTTAGTCCCTTCAAACCCATCGGTTTGTTTATGGGTGCGGTAATCAGGCACGAAAACATCTTCCACCACAATGTCGTTGGATCCAGTACCCGTGAGCCCCATCGAATTCCATGTATCTTCAATACGGTAATCGCTCTTGGGAAGAAGGAATGTACGGTACGTGCCGTCCGGTAAAATGCCGCCCAGCAGCACCCAAGTACAGTGATCACACCCGCTGCTCCAGCCCCAGCGGCCACTGAATCGAAAACCACCGTCCGCGTTTTCAACCTTGCCCATCGGCGCATAAGAGGACGAGATCCGAGTATGAATGTCTTCCCCCCATACATCCTCTTGAGCCCGAGGATCCATCAGCGCAATTTGGAAGGCATGCACAGCGACGATGCCGCTAGCCCAGGCAGTGGACATGCAACTTTCACCAATAGACATTTGCATACGGAAGAAGTCCTGAGGATTGAGCTCGTAGCCCCCCCATCGCGCCGGCTGCAGCGCGAGGAAAAACCCTGCTTTTTTGAGGGCATCAATATTTTCCACGGGCACACGCCGATCCTCAAGTGCCTTGCCGGTGTTCGCTCGCAGCAGCGGATGCAGAGACTCCACTCTTTGCAGCATAGCGGCCCCTTCGTCAGCGACGCGAAGCGCTTCAGTATTTACAGATATATTCATGGTTCTTCTCCTAGTTATTTGTATCAATGCCTTAGATTACCCCTTAAGAATAAAGACACATCCCCTGTATGGGGGAAAGCAGCTAATTCAAACGGGATCCGCTGTTTTAGAAGCCTACCTAATAATCCCTACTGCGCGCTCGCATTTCATAGAACCTGGGGAGGCAAATGAGTTTTAGCATAAGCCATGCGCTTGAAGGTGACCGCTTGGCAGTAAGTGTCCAGACCGCTGAGTGCAACAGTGCCCGCACTCACCAAATCGAGGGCGCCATCTTCGGCCATGCACCCAGCCGGCAGATCCGCCAGTACCACCTCGCCTATGACCAGATTGGTGCCGTTTATCGCCAGCTCATGATGTTCTCGCAGCGATAGGCCTAATTTGATCCCGGCCTCGGCCACCATAGGAGCGCCAAAACCCGCATGCCAGACTGGCGAAAGACCCGTGGCGTCAAACTCAGACATATCCTCAGGGTAACGTGCTGCCGTCTGGTGACCCTGCTCCACAATGGATGACGTAACATGATTGAGGCTATAGCAACCGCTCTCTAAAATATTGGCAAGTGTCTGGTGCCCATCACTACTGGGCCTAATAATTAGTGCCAGCAGTGGAGGACTTGATCCCAAATGCACGGTTGAGCTCATAATCGCTAGATTGGTCTGGCCCTTTGCGTTCACGGTGCCTACCAAATTTGCAGATTTAAACCCCGACACCGAATTGATAAACGCCGCCCGGCGGCGCGGGTCCATTGCCTTAATATCTGATGATTGGAATTGCATTGTATTCTCCTAAATAATGCATACGAACGATGCAGCTTTTTGGACCATATGGCGGGGCATCACCATTGTGTTACGACTAGGATTCCGCCTACCCTAGACTGCCCCTAGAGGGCGCCTCTCGCAGTCTCACGCGGGCATGAGCTGCTATCTAGGGACTTATTACCGCACCTCATCATATTGCATGGCCAGTGATCTTCGAGCGAAGATCAGAAATTGAACTACCCTTGAGAGATCGCTAATCGATATAGACAAACCTCGGCTGCTGTTTGCCGTCTCGATCCACCGCTTCGAGAAACATCGACAGCGGTCGAATCCACAGCCCTCCGTCTCCTTAGAGTGGCGTATACACCGCCAGCTGCTCGCCTGTCTCGGAGTGTGTGGCGATGCCCTGCAACTGATACTCACCCCCATTGAAGTGTCGATATTTTCCCGGCCTCAGCACCGCCAAGCTGTCTCGCCCCGAATCGTCCAAGTCAGGGTTCTTGCGCAGTTGGCTTTATGAGGCTTATCAGAGAAGACTTGCCTATACCTCGTTCTCCAGTAAGGAGGAAGCTTGAACTATTACCATTTTTTGTTTGATGGAGGCCATTTTGTAGAGCTTTAATTTCTTCTAATCAACCAGAAAACATGCCGGGGGCACCGAACTATTGGGCTTAAACGGATTTACTTTAGCCATAAAATTGTGATCTCTCTGAGAATGTAACACGTTTCTTCAGCGGCCAAAGCATGTTGCCGCGCCTGTTGCGCAAGCAAGGTGCGTGACAGCATGATTTGGTCCGACTGCAAGAATTTGTTAGCCGACATGCTCATCTCGGCCACGGAACTAATGTTGTATCGCCCCGCACATAAAGCGGGTGGCGTGGCTGTCCTTTAGATGTGACTCCTAAGCAGCTAGGGTTGTGAAGCAATTTTAGTTGGATAACGTCCATTGCACGGCTTATTGGCTTACCCAAATTACCCCACGCTACGACCGTGCGATCTGCAATTTGACCAATAAGGGCCAATGCTGCGTCATTGTGAGGCCCCAAAGGATCTGAAATCTCGCGAAGTGCTTTAGGATCAGTGTGACGAGCAGCGAAAAAGTTTGCGTATATCAGTCCAGCAGCTCCCCATTCGATGGACCATCGAACACACCGCTCAAGGGTGAGACGACGCCTCTTTTCTTAGTCACCAGTGGCTGGATTAATGCCTGCCCACAGGACAATATCGCCCTTACTCATTGGATTTTAAGGAAAATTCCGTGAAAGAATTATATTCAATTCACTTAAAACAACACGTTACAGCAACGGATAGGAAACATATAAACCAGACGAAGAGAGCGGCAGAAAACTGCTAACCAATATGATCGCATGCGCACAGGAAGCACTAGATGGAAAAATCTAAATATTTCCCAGCGAATAGAAAATGGGAAGTCCAGAAATCATTTCAAACAGCTTATTGGAGTGCCCTAAAATTTCGCAAGCGATCAATTAACCCCATCTAATAATCTTTCCGCTGTGGCTTTACCTTCAGTTTTTAACTGAGAAGCCACCTGTGAACACAATCAACAAAGAACAATTCTGGCAAGAGCACTACACCGCTTGGCAAGGCAGCGGCCTATCACAGGCCGCGTATTGCAAACAGCATAAAATCAAATTCGATGACTTTGCCTATTGGCGTAATCGTTTAAACCCCGCAAAGCGCCAGCAGCAAAATTAATGAAACTGAGCACCGTGCCGGTTTCATCTCGTGTAATAATGAATCTGACCGCAAACAAGTCATGAATAATCAAAATGCCGATTGCGATGGCCGCGTGAAGCGCAATAGTTTCACCCTTTTCCTCAAAGGTCTTCGTGGTGAATACGGTGCTGGAAAAGAGTATACGCTTTGTTACGGCCCAGGACGCCGAGGCGATACGGCAATATCTGATTAAGCGCGCCAATGAAGACAAGGCACTAGAATTGGCAACGCTTGTGGATATTAGTACCCCGTAAACTGGGGCAGATTCTCGACCTACTATCGATTATGGGGCCGTTATGTTGCCAATACCGCTTAAAAAGCTTAGCGGGATTGGCTATTATGGCCACTAACCAAGCAAGTCTATTTACAGACTATTGACCGCAAAAGCACAGATCCTTGGTTTTGTTGATAATATAGCGTTCGTGAATCAAGAAAACTTGTATCCGATATTAATCCAAGCAACAGATGAACTTCGTATACTTCGGCCATCAATTTTGCCACTGTGCCACATTACTGAGTAAGACTTTATGCACGCTAAAACCGCTGTTTTACTAATACAACTAGGCACACCTGATAGTCCTGAAACTAAGGATGTTAGGCGCTATCTCGGCGAGTTTTTAAATGATCCACGTGTGATTGATCTGCCTTGGCTTGCCCGAAAATTACTGGTTAATGGCATTATCGTGCCGTTTCGTGCACCTAAATCAGCAAAAATTTATAAGGCGCTTTGGGCACACAGCAACGGAGAATCGCCTTTGCTAACGCATACCCGAAGTGTCATGAATAAACTTCAACAACGGGTAGCTGATAGTGATGTAGATGTTTATATGGCTATGCGTTATCAAAATCCTTCGATGTATGATGTGATTGCTGGCATGCGCGACAAAGCCTATAAGCATGTCATTATTCTGCCTTTGTTTCCTCAGTATGCAAGCGCTTCAAGTGGCTCTGCTATTGATCTTGCTATGAAGCTAATTGGAAAATGGTGGGCACTACCGCAGCTTAGTATTATTAACCAGTTTTGGCAGAATGAGGGGTATATAGACTCTATTGTTGAACGCGCAAAACCGTTTAAAATCGACGATTATGATCATATTTTGTTTTCTTACCACGGCCTGCCACAGCGCCATGTTGATAAAATTTATCCCGGTCAAGAACTCTGCGAAGATCACCCCTGCGAAACTGAAATTAACGCCAAAAATCACCTATGCTACAAAGCAACCAGTTTCGCCACCACTCGCCTCATTGCCGACAAACTTGGCCTCAGTGAAGATGACTACACCGTATGTTTTCAATCGAGATTAGATAAAAAGTGGTTAACACCTTTTTCAGACAAAGTGGTCGAGCAACTGGCAAAAAAAGGCGCCAAAAAGTTACTGGTATTCAGCCCAGCTTTTGTTGCCGATTGCCTTGAAACTGTGATTGAAATTGGTGATGAATATCAAGAAATATTTACTAAAAATGGCGGCGAGACCATACAGCTAGTACCCAGTTCTAATGATCATGATCGTTTTATTGATGGGCTTGAAACACTGGTGCGCGATCGCTTTTAGCCCAACACGCACTAAAAATTTAAGAAGATGACTATGACAAAAACTAAGATTGCTATTTTTCCAATACCAAATTGCATTACGTTTCCGGGCACAGTTATGCCGCTGCATGTGTTTGAGCCGCGCTACCGCGACATGGTGAACTATTGCCTCGAGAACGATATGCCTTTGGCTGTTTGTCATACGCAAAAAGTAGTGAGAGAGATTGAACCATCCAACAACCTGGAAGAGATGTTGGGGGGAAATGCATCGACTTATAAACCTTTCTCAGTTTTTTCCGCCGGACGCTGCGAACTTTTAGAAACAACCGACGATGGTCGCATAATGTTAAATGTACATTTACAACAGCGTTATCATTTACTCAATGAAGTGCAGACCTTGCCTTTTACCATTGCTCAATGTGAGCCTGTGTTTGACGACGAGCTAGCGCACGAAACTCTAACCTTAGCCGAGCAAGCCCAAGAAAAAATACTGATGCGCTTGTTGGCCATCACCCATTCTCACCCAGAAGTAGCTACCTTACTGCAAAGCGAACCATGGCGCCTGAAAACACCGGTTGAATTTAGCTTTGAGATTTTAGGTATTTTACAGTTTGAAGCCGAAGATATGCAGGACTTATTAGAAATGACTGATTCACTGCAGCGTTTAGAGTCAATTTTAGCTTTAATTAACAAAGGCTAGTAGGAACTAATACGGGACAGACCACTATTCCCGCTGAATACCCGTAAGCGCTCAATAAACCACACCCTATCCGAGCGACAAAGACCTGACACTACCATCGCAAATACAATCTTCATAAAGGTACTGACAAGTTAACTTTCTCAGTTGCAATGAATGACACTGTGCCAACTGAAGCAACTGCCCTTCTCCATTCTGCAGTTCCCTTATCTTGATAGATTTTAGTGGTTCGGATCGCTCACTCGCCACACAGCTCACCGCTGAGGCCCAGCACCCACGAAAGAGCATCTTCCATAAGCGTCTGTATTTCGGCTTCGTCAAACACCTCACCTTTGTGACCCATAGCCGAATAGAGTGACCGACCCTGCCCAACACAATTACTCCATACGATGGGGTGGTCACCCATGCGCAAATCCGTAAATGTGCCGAGAAAGTGTGATTCCGGGCTATAGGTGCTTTCGTCTACCGTAGCGAGAATCCGGAAGTTTTTTGTGCGCGGACTGGACGCCCAAGAGTACCACTCCTCTTTGTGCGACCACCTCGCAGGCAATCTGCCCATGGCTGGATGTGCACTATCATCTACATTGATCGTGGCGGCTTGAAACCCTGGGCCGACGATATGCGCAGTAAACTTTGCGCCGATCAAATTGTCTTGATACCACTCCCAATCTTTCTGTGATCCATCTCCCGCAGCATGAATACCTAACCAGCCACCTCCCCCCTCCAGCCATTGCTCAAATGCTGTTTCCTGGGCTCTACTCAGCATGTCGCCGGTAGAACTGTTAAATACCACCGCATCGAAACGAGCGAGCAATTCGGAAGTGAACACGGCGCCATTTTCTGTCTGATACAGCCCCCAACCACGACGCTTGGCAAGCGCTTCAAAAAACCTGTTGGCGTCGGCAATACCGTCTACATGACGAAAGCCATTAGTCTTTGAAAAAACTAGCACTGCTGGACGCTGCAGACCTACAGGCACAATCGGCGGCTCAGTATCGTTGCTGTCGCTCGGGACTATCGCGTTCCAGATGCCCCAGTACCAGATCATGAATAACGCAAACGATACCAACAGCCCGAGCAGTCCACCGAGCCAAATCAGCAGTGTTTTCCAAAATGGTCTTGCCTTTATCATGGGGTTCTACCTGAGATGATCTGTGTTACAAACTTTATGGAATTTTTCGTGACATTATTCAGAGCTGGAAGCCCTCAGTGGATACAATCTGATGTTACGAAACTGGACCGGATGGCTCTCTGATTGCAGAGCGATATAACCTCTATTCAGCCGGACTTCACCGTTCTGCGCAGCGGCAACACGCCGCCGACCATGATCGCCCGAAGTATCTATAAGAGGCTGCTTGTATTCCAGAACGAACAGACCATTCACGAAGTGCCGGATGGTGCCGTCGGGGTGGACTTCCAATTCAAGTTCCACCCACTGATCTCCAGAATAGCTTTTAGAAAGAGAAACCGTGCAATGCTTTTTATGCAGCTTACCATCGAGCACGATATGGGTGTCCGGAGTACAAACGTTGCCGGTTGGTCGATGCTCACCAAGGTCAGCACCCAACAATTGGGCCTCGATGGAAACCGGGAAATTCTGGTCTAGATGCATGGACTTCGGGCCTTCACTGTGAAACATCACGCCGCTATTTTGCCTAGCCCAGCTCATCAGTACGCTATCCGTAACTTGTTCTCCGACGAAACGGTACTCAAGTTGCAGTACATAGCTCGAGAATGCTTGTTCATAGAACAGATTGCCGAATTCACCATTCCAAGCAGGATAGTTTTCGTAAGTAGCGATGATCGAGCCATCGCGCACCTGCCAGGTTTGGGCGAAATTTTCCCCAGCCGGGTAGCCTGTAAATTTCGGCGTCCAACCCTCCAGTGATTTTCCGTCAAACAGTGTCAACCAGCCTTCGGAAGTCGGTAAGGACTCAGAAAATGCCCGCGGTGGCTCACCAGTAAAACTGTATTGTGCTGACTTTAGAAACAATGAGTAAACTACTGCGCCGACAACTATGACACCTATCGCCACTGCAGAGATAATTTTTCCGGCTTTATTCATAGGGTGTCTCTATTTGAGTGACTTGAGATGGGCGACGATGCAAAATAAATGTCTTGTAACAAATTCACTACGACTTACTATTGCTTCTTTAAGTTATTGATTAGCACCTAGACAACTGCCAATCAGCTTGCGTCCAGTAATTCAGATTTAGAGCACTTGCATCGCGGGTGCTCGCCTTGGCGCACCCTTATCGCAACCCTTTTGTTTTGTCTTACTATTTCAGTGTCTTTAGGTAAGCCATAATATCCCGCACATCTGCATCTGGCAGCACCAAACCCATGGGTGGCATACCGCTTATGGGGCCGTCCTGTGATTGAATTTCTGATTTGAGGATGGTGCTAGGCTCACCCTCTCCATGGGAGCTGTGTGCCCTGACTTTTAGGTGTTCATTCGTTTCACCCATCAATATGCCGGTCACCGTGCTGCCATCATTCAGCGTGAGCGACACATGACCGAAGCCAGGTGCAATTGCAGAGCCGGGGGTAACCATTGCTTCGAGCAAATAACGCTCGTTATGAAGACTTGCAATGCCGGCTAGATCAGGCCCGGCATTACCGCCATTGCCACTAACCGCATGACAGCGCAGACAATCGCCGCCGGTCTGAAACTTCATTTTACCCTTTACTGGATCACCGCCTACTAGGGTAGTGTGACGCGCCTCCACAACATCTCCCGCTGGAATAGACACACGATACTGCGCCAACTTTTCGCGTATAAGTTTGCTATCAAATTGTTCGGCCGCGGCAATCAGCTCAAGGCCCGTGCCCGATGTATGCCTGCGTGCTGCCAGCTTTTCCAGCGCCCCAGCAAGCCACTCCTCGGCTGTGGCTCCTTTTACGCGCCCCAGTATGCTAATAGCCTGCTGTTGCAAGAAGAGTCCCTGCCGGGTGGCGGCGAACTCTATCGCCAAACTAACCGCCCGCTGCGGGTCTATCTCCGCCAATACTGACAAGGCTACGGCCTGCAGTTTAGTCTCATCTGATTGCAGCGCTATATCGACGGCCTTTTTTAGATTACCTGAGGCGATTGCGCTGCGTCTTTGTTTTAGCGCCTCGAGCGCGCTGATACGGTTAGTCAGCTTTTCACCATGATTTAAGATCAAAACCAGCAGCTGATCATCCGGCAGCGGAACACGGTTGTAGTGCGCAGCAACCGCCAGTGCAGTTTCGCCCATATCGCCCTTAAGTAGGACCGGCACCCATTCATCGATTGCCGCATAGACAATCGAGTCAGGGCGCTCATTTATCGGGCGATACCAGCCTACGACCGCATCCAGTTTCGGCGGCTGGGTAAAGTGTTTGAAGGCATCCAGCGCATGCTCACGCATAACGACGGTATTGGCGTCGTTGGCCGCGTAGCGCATCAAATAATCTGCACCGATTTCACCGCCCATCATCACAGCCGAATGAAGTATGCGACGATGCAATGCATGGGCAGACTGTGGATCATCCGCTTGCAGGGGTGCATTGGTACTTGCGAGGGCAGCCAGTGCAGGAATAGCATCTGAAATTGGCAAATCGTAAATTGCTCTTGCCGCCTCAACCACCAAGCTCGGCTCGGTGTCCTTAAGAAACACGGCTATATCAGCATCGCGCCAGCGGCGCAAAACAAGCAGTGATGCCATTCGACGCGGAAGCGATTCGGATTTCATAAATAGTTTGACGGCGCGATGGTCACCAATTTCCGCAAGGGCCCAGACAAGCGCATGCCGCAGAAAGGGATCATCGAGTTCGGCTGCACCATCGGCTAGCTGCATCAAATCATTGACGGCTTGCGTGTCCTGTAATTTACCCGCTGCCTTCGCAGCAAAGTACTGTACACGTGGACTACTGTGGCTTAGGTTGGCTCGCACGGAATCACGTTGAGCTGAAACCCCTGCCTCGCCAATTACCTTGAGTGCCTGCGCAAGCACCTCACCCTGGAACTGAGAAAGGTCGCCCCAACCAGCCATTATTAATTGCGCTCGGAGTTGACCCAGCCCCCAAAGAGCATGAATTCGTGCAAGTTCTGCCGCCTCACCGTTAATGGCAATCGCGTTTAGTGCGGTCCCGCGCTTACGCTTGACCAGCTCAAACTGAGCATGTTGCCGAACACGCTGGTCTGCATGCGCTAAGAGTTCTAGTAAACGAGGATCCGTTAATTTTCCAAATCCATCACTAAAAAGTTGACCGACTTCGGTCACCTCCGGCGAGCCCTGCTGCGACGGATCGAAGAAAGTACGAATACGTTTCTTACCCCCAAATACCGGGGCGGATATGGCATAGAGTTTGCCGTCGTAACCAAAGTCTTGATCGATAAAAAGCTCGTTAGTGGCAAACTGCTGAGTATCTACCATTTCGAAGCCTGCACCCTTGGGATTCAGAGCAAAAGACCAGATCAAGCTACGAGATGCCGCAAAACCATAATCAGAAAGAAAAAAGTGTTGTTTATATCGGCTAGGTAAGCCTAATCCAGGGTAGTAGCTAAAGCCAGAAGGACCATTGGCCAAGTTGGCTATGGGTGGAACAATCCACGCAGGCTGATTCTTATGATAAGGCTCCCACATTCTTTCGGCGTTCCAGGGACCGCGCAAGTACCGCGAGTCGGCTTGGTACTGATAGCCGTCGGCCCAGCCCGAATCACCTCCCTCTGTAACGTAGACAATACGCGCTTTGTCGCCGCCATCGGAGTTGTTGTCTCCAGTAAACAAATTGCCATATTGATCGAAGGCTAATTCTTGAGGATTGCGTAAGCCTTGATGAAATAACTCCAGTTCACTGCCATCGGGCTTCATACGAAAAACTCCGCCGCGGCCGTAATCCATGTCCGGCCTTAAAACCCTGCCATCCGGTGTTGTCACATTAAAACCGCGATCAGCGACCGAAAAATATATTTTCCCATCCGGACCTACTATGAGGCCGTGCAGATCATGCCCAACAAAGGCGGTCCGCAATCCGTAGCCGGTACTGAGCACCGACTTTTCGTCTGCTCGGTTGTCACCATCAGTATCGCGGTATCGCAGCACATCAGGGATTGAAGTGACAAACACATCCTCGCCATATAGCAAAACCCCGGCGGTAACTCCCGTGAGCAGACCCGAGATTTTTGCAAATACCGTGGCTTTATCTCCCAGGCCATCGCCGTCGGCGTCCTCGTACACCACAATTTCGTCATGCACGTCAGTGAACCACTCTTCCGTCAACTCACCTTTCGCGATCCACTTGCGAATGTAGGCCTCGCGATCAGTCACCGACGTTGACATTCTGTCGTCCATCAACCAAAAAGACTGCTGCCGATTATCGCCTGCGCCCTGCGTAAATTTGCCCGTCGTAGCAGCGAATATTCGCCCATCCGGCGTAACATTAATCGCGACAGGAATTTGCGCTACTAGCGATTCAGTCCACAGCTCGCTCGTCACACCTTCTTGCAGGCCTGCCATGCCGAAGCCAATGAATGCCCGATAGCCGAAAAAGACTAAGACGAGAACACCGACCGGCAATCCCCAAAATATAACTTTTTTAGTACTCATAACTACTTCCCTGACAGCCGTCAGCCAAAATAGTTTAGGCGACGGCCACGCAAAACGGTGGTGGCAGAATAATTAGTGGTTGGAAACAGTGCCGGCTTCCAACTTGGGTACCGCACAAGCTCTAAAAACTCGAACCGACTGAAACGGCAAAGATACTATCGGTGCTGGACCGTCGCTTAGGGTACCATCCCCGCGGTTATTTTCGAAGCTGAGCGATAGACAACCAACGACGTGATTTTTTGCGGACTGCTCGATTAAGCACATACACTCAAAACAAAACTCAGCAGCCCGCAGGACCACACCCGCAAGCACAATTCCCCGAACTTAGTACGCTCTATTCCCACCATATAGTGACGTTAGTTCAGCGAGCAAATCAGAATGGCGCGACTTTATAGCCTTCAGGCTTGGCACGACCCAGCTGCCTCCTACACAAGGTACATTACTAAGTTCGAGATAGTCGGCCATGTTTACCGCGCTAACACCGCCCGTAGGACAGAAGCTAACCTCGGGAAATGGGCCCGCAAAGGCTTTCAAGACATTGAGTCCGCCGACGGCAGATGCAGGAAACAATTTCATGTTGGAAAAGCCAGCCGCTTGCGCCTGCATTATTTCCGACGCGCTCGCCACACCGGGGATATAAGGGTAGTCAGTGGGCAAGTTTTGTAACAAATCCGGCAGGAATCCGGGGCTAAGCGCAAAGTCTGCTTTGTTGAGCGCAGTATGCAATTGCTCTTTCGTGTTGACTGTCCCAACGCCTATGATCGCCCTCCGCATCACTTTTCTGAAGATCGCGACGTACTCCCAAGCATCTGGGGTACGAAGCGTTATTTCAATGGCTGGAACACCTGCTTCGGCGTACAGGTCAGCGCAGGCCTCAGCGTGTCGTACTGACGCGAAATTTGCCACCGGCATAACTGGCGACGCTATACGTAAGACATCTATGGCCTTCACTACACCTTACTCACGGCGGGATAGTGATACATCCGCATCTCACTAATCATCAAAACTGTACTTGAAGTTCAATCCATAGGTTCTAGGCGCAACTTGCATGGTCTGAAACAAGTAGCCCTCTAGTCCTAAGCCTACGGGTAGAAGGAAAATATCTTTCTTATCTTCCAAATGTTGAACGTAGGCATCGATAGTCCAGCGCTCACTGGCACTGCGCCACACCATGTGGATATCGGTTTTGGTATAGGATTCGATTTGGTAGCGAGGGTGATTGGTCGCAAAGCTATAGTAGTCGTCGGTATAGGTGACCCTTACAGAGGGCTCCAATGATCCATAGCCGCTCATATAATGAGAGTAGCTCAGCAGTGCGGAGGCGCTAAGCGGCGGTGCATTGGGTAAGTCTTTACCGGAAAGATCTTGCTCACCGCGCTTTCCTTCGCACGCCGCATCAGTCCTGTGTTGGGGGAAAGCGGGATCAGTCGTACAGTATTCGCCAAAGCCAGTTTCAGAGTAGGCCAGCGCCAAGGACGTAAACCAGTTCTCGTCCACCTGCCAAAGCACTTCCGTCTCCAAGCCCCAAAGAGACGCTGACGCCGCATTTTCGGTGCGAGTGAGGTCAGGCTCGCGAATCAGCACTTGTAGGTCTGTGTAATCGTAGCTGTATAGCGCGCTATTAATTCTCAAGGCACCCTCAAGAAAAGTATTCTTTGCGCCCAGCTCGATTGCATTCAGAATCTCGGGGGCAACTACGTTTAGTTGATTATCTGCCGTTTGAATGGCACCGGCCTTATAGCCTTTAGCCGACTTCAAGTAGATCATATGGTCATCATTGATAAACCATTTAACGCCCATCTCCCAGGTTGGCTCGCGGAAGCTGATATCGCCCGCGTTTTCTTCTCTGGCGTTGCTAAACGCTACGGGATTGTTCTCGGGAATATAGATATCGCGGAGTTCTATTTTATCAATTTCGTCATAATCAAAGTTAATGCGGTAGCCACCAAAAAGACGAATATCCGATTCAATGTCAAATAACTGACCAAGGTCTGCAGAAAAGTTGCTAAAAGCAGCATAGCTCTCTGTTAGACGAGTGCGCGCTTCACTGGAAATTTCGGCTCGCGCACTTAATTTCACACTAGGGACGAAAGGCAAGGGAGTGCCGGTAACGGTTTCTTGGGAAATTGGAACTACAGCCGTGATAGTGGTCGGATGGTCCTCAATAAAGAACTCTGTCCAAAACAAACCGAACATCCATTCAAAGCCACTGTCGTTCTGTGAACTGAAACGTAGCTCCGCGTTTTTTGTGTATCGTTCCTTTTCGCCGTTGAGTTTTACAATATCAACTTCACTACCGTCGAGATCAACGATTTGCCTCCCTTCGCTAATATTTTTTCCAATAAGAAAATCGACATCGAGCGGGCCTAACAATGGCAGATCGATCAGAGACCATGTCGCATCAAAATCAAGTCGCTGTGTTCTATCCCAACCTGGGCGGCCGCCATTGGTTTGATCCACATTCGCGTTTAGCCTATCCGCGCGCTGAGGTGGTCGCTCCCCCCCCAGGTCTTCGTAAATGCCACTTGTTCTGGTCTCTTCGTCAGGTCGACCATAGACGTATTGACTGTCACGAAACCAATGCATATAACGCAGCCCCAAGCGAAGATTGTCGCTAGGCTGAGAACTTAAATAGCCACGCCACAACCATTCGTCCTTGCTACCTCCATCCCCGGACCCATCGGTATAGGCATTATCGGTATAACCATCACGCTGGTGCGATACAAAGGCCCAGCGAGAGTTCAGCCGATCATCGTCCAGCAAAGGAATGTTAACAACACCGCGGAGACGTTGTTCGCTGTAGCTCCCTACCGTAGCATCAAGGTTAAATCCGAACTCACTGTTAGGCTTTCGCCATTTTGAATTGATAGTACCGCCTGTCGCATTGCGACCGAAAACCGTACCTGCAGGGCCCCGCGTGATCTCGACCGCTTCCAAATCAAGAAGCGGCCATCCCGTAGCGTTGGGCAAGAAAAAGCCGTTCTCATGAATTGCAACGGCGCTTGCGAAAGCGTCGCTACCGTCTGTGCGACCGATGCCCCGGATGGAGACATTGGATTCGGATTGCTGCACCATTCCCGGTGTGACGTCCGCAAGATCGAAGAAACTAACAATATTACTTCTTTCAATAACATCACCACTTAAAGCAGTAACCGCGCTACTGACGTCCTGGATTGATTCGGAACGTTTGTTCGCGGTCACAATAACTTCTTCTATAACGCGAGAGCGCTGGCGTTCATCCTGTGACTGAGCCAAAAGAGGACTACTTTGCAGCAGCACAGAAAAAACAAGTAATGGAACGACGAACTTAATCACAGAGAACTCCGAGCTTATTAATTAATGCCAGTGGCGTCTGACGATGCTCATAGCAGACAAGCCTAGCCATATTGGCCTGACCACCTGTCCAATATGATTAACAAAGCTTAATGGTTTCGGTGAATACAATGCTGTGGATGGAGAGGCGACTTGCGTCCAAGCGCCAGGGCAGTTTCAGTGTCGGAGGCTATCCGCCAGCTGCTGAGCTTTCATACTCAATTCCGCCGCTTTGAAACAGTGGGCCTGAGTCATTGCGACTTCAGTTCGGCCCAAGCAATCGAGAATCAGTTGACCGAAAAACGGAAAGCCGGACTGCGCCAAACACTCCTTCTCGTCCACGCTTTTTCCATCAACTTTAATAAGCAAAGACGACGGCGCTTTGCGCGCCGGGTCGAGATATTTACGAAGTTCCAAAGTACCCTGAGTGCCTACAATAAAAGTTCTGCCATCACCCCACGTGGGAAGACCTTCCGGCGTAAACCAATCAACGCGGCTGTAAAATGACGCACCGTTATCCCCGACAAGTGAAAACTCGCCAAAATCTTCCAGTTCGGGATAGTCGGGGTTATGGAAATTTTCAACGCGCGCAAAATTGATAGTCGCGTCTGCGCATTTGGCGTAAGTCAGAAACTGCTCCACTTGATGGGAGCCGATGTCCGTGAGAATGCCGCCGTAGCATGTCTTGCTGAAAAACCAGTCTGGCCTTGTTGTTGGCGCAAGGCGGTGCGGCGCCAGATTAACGACTTGCAAGACACGACCCACAGCGCCTTGGGCAATTAATTCCCCAGCCATCCACGCCGCGTCGTTGTGCAAGCGCTCGGCATAATAGGCCAGATATTTTTGCCCCGTATCGGCAACCACCTGCTTTACCTCCGCCAATTGTTCCAAGGTGGTAAACGGTGATTTGTCGCTGAAGTAATCTTTACCAGCCTTTAGAACCTGAATCCCAATATCAGCGCGTCGATTCGGAATTGCCGCTGATGCAACCAGCTTTATTGATGGGTCGTCCAAAATTTCGGCAAAGTGGTTCACCGCCTTAGCATTCGGAAAACGATCCAAAAACCACTTCAGGCGTTCTGGGTTCGGCTCGTACACTTTAGTGAGTTCGGCACCAGCGTCACACAGCCCATTGCACTGGCCCACTATATGGCCATGATCCAGATATGCAGCCGCAAACTGAAATTCACCGGGCTTAACCACCGGTTCGATGTCGGCAGAAGGCGCGTAGCTTGAACCATCTTTAATATTACTCACCTCAGGCTCCACTCAATTTTACAAAGGTGGTGTAAATAACGCTGGCCAGCACTGTGGCAATACATAGGATCATGGCCATATTGAATATAAATCTTCTGCTACCGACGGGCATATCACTACCAAGATAGGCGCGGTTATTATTTAGCAGTAGCCAACCCACATAGGCAATTGGCAATAGAAAGCCGCAGATAGCAGACGTTGGGAGAATGACATACGGCCCCATGCTCGACCAAAAAAACACACCCAACACGGCTGGGGTTGGTAACAACAGTGCCCATTGATACTTCCGTGATTGATGCTCCCAGCCAAACAACTCGGCGGCGGCCGACCCACAGCAAAGCATATGCATCACCAATGAACCTGCGGCCATACCCAAAATACCCAAGCTGAATATCAGCCGCGAAGCGACTTCGCTAATACCGGCTTCTGCAAACAAGCCGGTGGCCATTTCAGGGCTCAAACGGCCGCTCACAGTAACTTCGCCACCGTAAAGAACACCGGCCGCAGCGATCGACATCAAACCGGTCACCAGTAAATACGGCACCACCAGACCTATCACGATATCGTAGCGCGCTAGCTCCCGATGCGACCGGCCCCAATGTCGGTTTAACAGCGTATAGCCGTATACAAATGTCATATTGATGCCAACCGCGGTTCCAAGTGCCGCCATGACGGTGGTAAGTCCGGCACTATCACTGGGCAAACTAGAGGGTATATAACCCCGCAGTACCGCGCCCCAATCAATTTGTCCTCGCATGCTAGATTCAACCACCACCCATGCAAAACAGCCTACGATCATCAGCGACAGAAATTTTACGGAATTCTCAAAGAGAAAGACGGTGCGGCCGCCCTTACCATAATGCCAGGCCGTAGTGGCACACACCGCCCACACAATGACTGCGAGAACAAAGAGGTAAAGCTCTCTCCCCAACCCACCCTCAGCTTTCAAGTCAAAGCCTGTGGAGACGCTGATCAACTCTTCGAACATCCCCGCGCTCAGTGGGTAGTGAGAAAAGCCCCAAATAATACTCGATAGCAGTGCTGAAACTGCCCACAGCCACGCTAGCGAGGGATGCACATGATCGCGGAAGGCTTGAAACGGTTTCTTACCGGTAGACAACGTTTGATGCGAAAGTGAAAACAGCATGATGCAACCGATTAGCATCGATACCGGCTGCACCCAAAGCAGTTCGTATCCGTACACTGCGCCGATGGTCAGCGAAGTAATGGCTGAACCACCGCCCAGCGTCATTGCACCCTGCAGCCAACCGGGGCCGCTCAGTTTTAGGTACTGCCAAGCCCGTGAGTTAACAGGTCGTTGTGCAATATCTTCCAGCAGCTGAACTTCGTTCATCGGTAACTTTTGTCCATATCAATTTTCACTTGGATGTCCTGCTTTTTGCGCAATGAAGAGCCGCTAATTTTAGCGTCGAGTAGGTTTTGGTAAGCCGCTGAATCCGGCGGGCACGCTACGGATTCACCTTGCCAGTGCGACATCAAAATAGCGTTAGCCAAACCTAAAGATTTCAAGCCTTCTTCGGCTGGCGCGATCAAAGGCTCGTCGCGCTTAATAGCGCTGACAAAATTATTGAGAATATCGGCATGCTGATTAACCGGCGTGTCGTCCGGAGTAATATCCAGTACAATTACTCCAGGCTGGCCGAACATATCGCGTGTTTCTCGGCAGAAGGCTGAGGTAGCCGGCGTATTCTTGTGTAGGTGCAGGCGCTTGCCGTCGTAGGTCAGGCTCGCTTTATCACCCACTATTTCCAGCCGGTTGAAGCCCGGCGATTCACCGGTTGAGCCGACAAATGTACCGCTGGCGCCGTTGGCATAGTTGAAGTACGCCGTTGCTTCGTCCTCGACCTCGATAGAGTGATACTTGCCCATGCTGCAAAAGCCGCGCACGGTCTCTGGCAGTCCGCACAACCACTGAAAGATATCGAGATTGTGAATGCACTGATTCACTAGTAAACCACCGCCTTCACCTTTCCACGTTGCGCGCCAATCGCTAACCGAAAAATACACCTCGGGTCGAAACCAGTTAGTCATGGTCCAGTGGGTGCGCTTAATTTCACCCAGCTCATCACTCTCGATCAGTGCCTTCATCTTTTTAAACACGGGCGCGCAGCGCTGATTCAGCATCAACGCAAATATCTGCCCTGGCTGTTTTGCGGCAATCAGCATTTCTGCCTCGGCATTGCTAAGGGCCAAGGGCTTTTCCATCAACAGATGCAGGCCTGCCTTTAATACGGCTAGACCCATCTCCTTGTGATAAAGAGTCGGAGAAGCGACAAGCACTGCGTCGCATTGACCGCTGCTGATCATGGCCTCGTAATCACTGAAGTGTGTGGCGCCCTCTGGCAAATCATCCGGCAGCGTGCGTGAGCAGACCGCACTGACAACGCAGTCTGTAACGGCGCCACACTGAACATTCTGAATATGCTGACGAGCGATGTTACCCAGCCCGATAACGCCCAGCCGCACCGTCATTGCACTTTCTCCACTCGATTCTCTGCTCCGCCACGTACGATGTAGAGCGCGTCGACTTCACCATTGTTTTTCAACTCAAATCGAAACTCGAGAGCCTCACCGCCCTGCTGAGCCGTAAAGCGCGTTTCGTCAATTTGATTTAAGGTGCTACTGCCATACATAGGCGCCTTAACCGCCAACGCATCGCCTTCAACGGTGAAGGTAAAGGTGACAAAACTGATCTTGTACTTACCCGCAAATTTATCGAGGCTACTGGCGTAGGGAACTTCACGAATCTCTGCGGCAGTCCACGGCGATTTTCTTGGCTTTAGCGTAACAATCTCGCTTACCTGCGCAACACTTGACGCACTCGCACGATTCGAACCGAGTCGGCGTAGATGAATCAGTAAACCCGTTAATGATTCCGCATCCAATCCCGGATACTGCCGATGCCCCGGCATGACGCCGTTCCAAACTTTACCGTTAACTTCGATTTCTCCCTGCATGCCATCTAGCACGATGCGGGCTAGCCATTCAGTTGGGCCCGTTACCCACTCAGAACCCGCCAGTTCCGGTGCCAAGCCAGGAACGCCCTGCCCCTTGTCACCGTGGCAACTGGCGCAATGCTGATAAATTACTTTGCCTTTCTCCACAAGGGCAGACTGCGCGCCGGTCAATGGAGTGCGACCCGATGCGAGTTCATCACCGGGCCAACTAATACCCTTGTGCGCCGCTATCCGTGCCAACCAAAGCGGATCATCACCGGTGAGCGATTTGTCCTCAAAAATTGCCGGAGCCTCTGACAACATAAGCGGTGCTTCATGCATTTTAGCTGCCTTTGCCAACCCGGCAAGCATCGCCGTTTGTTGCCACAGACTTTCGCCCTCAAGCGCGGCAATGCTCTCTAACAGTTTTGGTATAGTTTGCGCTGCTCGCTCAGGCTGATTGAATTCAGAGTGGTAGGCACTCGCAGTGAGATCGCGAAGAATTTCTGCGCCACCCATGGCCTGTGCGAGTGTTTCGCTGTTCAGTAAAGCCTCAAGCATTACGAGTTCAACCCCACGGCTACCTCGTACTGCTGCTTCACGCAAATAGACATTATTGCCATTAGCCGCAAACTGGCCCAGCAACCTACCCTGAACATCGACATCCCGATTAATGTGCTGAAGTCCATCCAGCCATGCCAACGAGGTCGCTGTGTCTTGAAGCAATACGTCGGAAACACTTAGCAATGTGTCTTTATCCAATTGCGCCTTAGCTGCCAGTAGTGCCTGCCGAGCAATAGCCGTGTTATCTCGTGATAATGCAGCGACCAGAGTCGCTCTGTCGAGCATACCCTGCCCCTCAAGTGCCCACAGGGCATGCACTGCCGCGAGCGTATCTCCCTCAGCTACCACCTGACGCAAACCATCACTAGAATCGGGCTGGCTAATCAGCAATCGCTGGGCGGTTTCTCGAACCCACGCTGTAGAGCTACCCAAATAGCCGAAGAGCTCAGAAGTCGTAGCACTTGCCAGATTCGGCGCCTTAAGGCGCTCGCTTTGTTTGCTGACAATGCGCCAGATGCGACCTTGTCCAAGGGGTTTATCCAGACCTCGTTCTGCAATCTGCGCACGAAGCTCCTCGGTAAGAAAATCTTTGTGCTGAATAATGCCTCTATACATATCAATGACGTAAAGCGCGCCGTCTGGCCCAACCTTCAAATCAACGGGCCGAAAGCGCTCATCGGTAGACGCAAAGAACTCTCGCTGGCCCCAGCGCTTGTCGGGGTAGGTGATATGTTCAGCTTTGACGGAGAAGTCATCCAAAGACGCGCGCAATTGAACCACCGCGTTAGCCCCTGGTTCAGGTACAAAAACATCCTGCCAATACTCTTTGGGAAACTGGCCGCCACGGTAGACCGCTAGACCACTGACGGCAGTGGGCGACTTTAGGCGTCCATCCTCACGCAGTACATTATCCAAATAAGCTCGGTTTACCCCAGGGTTCACTCGAATACTAAAAACCTCGTCGCCTTCCGCAATCTGCTCAACAAGCCCCTGACTGCTACCATCGTTTGTGTGGGCGGGGAAATAATCGCCGCTGAGGAAATTGGAATTAGAATTGTAGTAAAGCCGCCCCTGATTATCCTGACTGATACCCCACTGCCCACGCGAGAGCGTTTTCTCTACTTGCAATTCACCACTGACAAAACGGAAGCGTCGATCTGACATCGCATTGTAGAGCCAGTTATCCAGCCCGAGCATCATGCCGTTTTCTAAGTGCTCCATACTGACGTTTTCAAAATTGGTGGCGTAATCGCCCACTTTGCGACGATTCTCACAGCGAGTTTTATTGGCAATATCAGGACACAACCACAAATTTGGCGGCTCCCCTACCAGCAAGCCCTCATTCACTACTGCTACGGCGCGAGGCATTACCAGCCCATCCAAAAACACTTCGCTGCGATCCATCACGCCATCGCCGTTGTCATCCAGCAACATCACCACACGGCCTATGGCTTGGCCTTCGCCCTTGCCATCGGCATCTGGCATGAAGCCGCGCATCTCCACCACAAACAATCGACCGGACTCATCCCACGCCATGGCTACCGGGTCTACAACAAGAGGTTCAGCCGCTACCAACTCAATAGAAAAATCGGAAGCCAAGGTAAAGCTGTCCATTGCTTGCTGTGGCGTAAGTGCAGGAGCAGGCGGCGTATCCAGTGACAAGTAAAAGGGAGTCTGCTCTCGCTTTAGCCAATAGAAGGCTCCGCCTGCAATAAGGAAAATAATAAGGAGAGTGAGCAACCACTTTTTCATGCAAGCGCCTTTACTATTCGTATAATCACGTTAAACACTAACCACATTGTGCGTTCCAACCCATAACCTGGCGAATCAGCCTCGCTTACGACTAATCTAGCTTCTTGGGTAATTATCCTGATTAGAGATCAAAGCTGTCTAAATCATAAGTCACTTGAACCTAGCGAGTGTCTTTGCTAGATTTGGACAGGTGGTCAGGCCAATATGGTCAGTCTCACTGAATTCATCCCAAGCTGTCAAGGTTTGACAGTTGTAAGCCTTATGGCAAACAAGCCTGTAAACCGGAAAATTTCACTAGAGTAAGCGCTCATGCCAAGACTTCCCCGAATTATAAGCCTAGTACTGATAAGCAGTGTTTTCCTGGGTGGCTGCGATGCCTATGAAAACATAAAGCGCGCCATGGGCAAGGGAGAACCGGCATTCGAAAGCATCGCTCCTACTCTGCCAAGTAATCTTGGCCCCCGCCCGCGCATATTGAATTTTTCGAAAACCAACGGTTTTCGCCACAACGACGCCATCGTGGCCGCCACCGCGTCGATTGAGGCCATCGCCGCGACCAAAGACTGGACGGTCTACAACACCGAAAATGGCGCTGTATTTAACGATGAACAACTCGCCCAGTTCGACGTGATATTTGGCAATAACTGTACCGGCGACAATTGGACTAAAGAGCAAAAGTCGGCTTTCAGGCGCTATATGGAAAACGGCGGCAGTTTTGTGGGTGTTCACGGCGCTGCAGGTACACGCTTTGATTATTGGGACTGGTACAAGCAGGATTTACTCAAAGCTCAGTTTATAGGCCACCCCATGTTTCCCCAATTTCAAACCGCTACCGTAGAATTTGAAGATCGCACTCACCCTGCCGCACAAAGCTTCCCCAGCCAATGGCAGCACGAGGATGAGTGGTACAGCTTTAGCAACAATCCGCGTAAAGACGGCGCCACAGTTTTAGCGACGCTGGACGAAAAGACTTACAAAGCTAAAGCCATGGGTGATGATTTGAGCATGGGTGACCATCCCATCATCTGGTCACACTGTATTAATGGCAAAGGCCGCGTATTTTATTCTGCCCTAGGGCATAGCGCAGAGACCTATCAGCGACCCGAACATGCTCAAATGCTGAAAGGTGCATTGGCATGGGCATTGGGGCTCGAAGGAAGCTGCCCGGATAGACAGTAAGCCCTGAGCGCTGGCTTATGCAGAGTCAGGCCACTACAGATTTATGGCCACACTTAGGCGCAGTATGCGCCCTGCGCCTGGAAAGCCTACCGCTTCCTGATAGGAAGCATCCGCAAGGTTTTCTAGGCCCAAAGTAAAGGCCAATGAAGCCGAGGCCTCCCAGCGTGCCACCGCATCCCATAGAGCATAGTCATCAAGTACGTACTCACGGGTTTGGCCGCTATGAAGAGAAGTCGCAAATTGCTGGTCGACCCAGCGCACTCTGTTCTGCAGGCTTAAGTGCTTCGAGTATTGCCAGTTGAGCTCGAGGCTAGCAATGTTGTGAGGACGATTCGCCAGCTTGCGATCACTGTTCTCAATTTCAATATTCACATGAGAAACACTGCCGCCCAGGGTCCACGCCGCCAAGCGAAGACTCGCCGACAGTTCACCACCGCGACTTTCTACAAGATTGCGATTGACGTTGGTGAAGGCCTCAGAATCAAAGTCGATCAAGTCACGGTATTCAGTATCAAAAAGCGACAGTTCGATCGAGCCCCATTCAAACTCTGCCGCGCTGTCTAACTGAAAGCTTGAGACTCGCTCAGGTTTGAGATTCGGGTTGCCGACCAGACCGTGACCTAAGGCAAAAAAACTGGGTGATTTAAAGCCTTCGGAATAAGACAGATTGACCCGCAACCAATCCTGCACTGGCAGTCCAATGAGATAGCGCCGCACTGTTTCGTGTTCGCCATCGATGGTATCGCGTCTAAGCCCGGCACTGAGCACTAGCGATTCCATGGACTGCCAGTTCAGCTCAGCAAAGCGACCTTGCGTTGTGCGACGCAGGCTATAATCGGTATCCAGCAAGATAGCGATTGGCAGAGTCAAGCCGGTTTCGACGGGCGGCGACGGTAAACCCAGCAAAAAGCCTAAAGCATCGACGGGAACGTTCGCAAAATTGACGGCTCCGTCACTCACGCCCTCCTCCCAACGCCGGTCCGCACCAACATTGAAATTAAAACTCCCCACCTTAACTTCATTCACAATGCGCCACTGCTGACGGCTGTAGTCCGCCACATAATAATTTTCTGGCACATTGTTGTAAGGGGCTATGCCCGGCGAATAGTAATCTAAGTCATGCTTAAATTCGCTTATCTGGGCGGCGAGCCTCCAGTCATCAACTATCGACAAGTCTCCGGATAAATACCGTGTCTGATCTCGGCCCTTACTACGGTCACGGCTATCATTTTGAGCGTATTGCGGCCCGCCGCTCTGTTCTGGGTAAGACCGCTTGTCAAAATCGGCGTCACGGCCACCCAATTGGAAGGAGGCTCTATCAAGCGTAAAGCGATAGTGAACTGCGGCTTCACTCAGCTCGAGCTCACTACCCGGCCAAGCATCCCCGCTATCGGCGCGTGCGCCCTGCACACTAAAAGAATGAGCTGCACTGGATAAGGTGGCGCTAGCGGAACTGCGCGCGGCGCCGTATTCCTGTGCCTCGTGTGCCAGAGACAGTCCGCTCTTGTCATTCTGCTGCGGTGCAGTAAGAATTCTAACGACACCCGCTAATGCATCGGAGCCGTAGGCAAGACTACCGGGGCCTTTGATCAGCTCAACTCGCCGTATTTGCGCTAGCGACAAAGTCGACAAATCAAATGAACCACCCCGACTATTAGTCGGGTCATTCACCGCGACGCCGTCGATCAATACCACTGTAAAGTTGGGCTCAGCGCCGCGAATGGACAAGCTGTTTACACCACCAGGGCCGCCCTCCCGTGAAGCATAAACACCTTCGACGCCGTTCAGTAGCTGGTGGAGATCAACCTGACGGCGTATATCGGACTCCGTAATAACATCGAGAGTTTCTAGGTAGCTTTTATTTTTCGGTACGGGAGCATGGGCAGTAACAAGAATAGATTCTAAGGCCCGCTCTTCGCTTAGCGCCATCAAAGACACACAAGCAAGTATGACAGCTGCAGAGATACGCTGAGAGTTCAAAATCAATTTCCGTTTAATGCAAAGCAAGGCAGTTTAATGAAATAACCTAACAACAACTAAGGTAGGGCTCCTCGCACAGCGAGAACTGACGAGGCAACAGTATGTGCATTTTCCAGGGATTCGGGTAGCGTCTTGTTCGCCATATAGGCTGCCAGATAGCCCGCATTAAAAGCATCACCTGCCCCTGTTGTATCAAGCACCGGGCCGACGTAATGTGATCGCAACTCTGCCGAGTTACCCTCATACCATGCTACAGCAAGGGCGTCAGGGCACTTTACAACGACGTGAGTTGCGCCAGACTGAATACAGCGTTCGATAACGTCTTGTGGGTTACTGGCCCCCCACAAAAGCTGTTCGTCGACCAAGGTAGGCAGCACCATATCGCTTAAGGCCAGCATCATTGCATGCCAACGCTGCGCTTCGTGTGTAGATGCCCATAGCTGGGGTCGATAATTCGGATCGAACGCAATTTTTACGCCCGCTGCTTTAACAGCTTGGATAGCCTTAAGAAAACTGGCTTCTGCATATTGCCCCATCACCGCGGCGGTAATCCCACTGAGATAGAGCCATTGGGCCTCACAGGCTAGCGCTATAGCTACAGCCGATGACTCAAGCGATACAAACATTTGACGAGCAGGGCTGCTGTCCCGCCAGTAAAAAAACTGACGCTCACCCGCGTCATCATTCTGTATAAGATACAAGCCTGGAAGGCTTTCGCCTGAGGTCGCCATTCCTTGGGTATTTAGACCTTCATTCTTCGCGGCCTGAACAATCTGACGGCTAAAAGGATCACTACCAAGCCGAGTCAGGTATGCCGTATCGATACCCTGCCTCGCCAGCATGACCGCCGTATTAAAACTGTCTCCGGCAAAGCCAAGCGAGAACCCACTCTGGACTTCGCCAGGCCTGAGCTCCATCATCACTTCACCCAGACAGGCTACCTGCCTCATCATCTTCACCACTGGTAAGCGATACTCGCACCTAAAGTTCGATCGGCATCCGATGACAGGTAATGCATGGTATCGCGACGATCATCGACCAATGATATGGCCACTATCGAACTTGCATAGCTTTGTTGAAACAGATTTTTCGCGTAGACCGCCACTTCGAGACGTCCACCCACTCCGATATAGCCGACTCTCAAATCCCAGATATCATAGGCGTCTTGAATCGTCATGGGGTGCTGATCTGACTGAAACTGAACTTCGCTCTGATAGCGACCAGTAAGCTGCCCGTAGAGCGTTCGGCCACTTTCACCGAGCGCCCAATCGTAGCGTCCGCTCAGCGAGCCGCTCCATTCCGGCGCATTCGAAAGCACCCCGCCACTGACGTCCTGTGCATCGCAACTACCGTCGCCATCATTATCCTGCGCTCCGCCCTCACCCGCACGCTGACCACTAAAGCACTTAGTAATGAACTCGTTAAAGACCGCTTCATTGTAGAGCAGTGAACCGAACATCATCAGCGATGCCGTTGGCTTAGCCTTGAAGTCAATCTCGACACCGCGAGTTTCCAGCTCGCCTGCATTATCCAAACGTAATTCGCTGGTAACACCGCCGCCCGAAATATCGATGATTTGCGCCTGAAAATCCGAGAATACAGTGTCAAATACCGTGGCGTTTAGCTCAAGTCGGTTGTCAAACAAGCGGGACTTAATCCCCAATTCGAAAGAGACCGCGGTTTCCGCCTTGAGGGGATTATCAAAACTTTTCTGCGTGCTACTGCTGGTGATGTCAAAAGCGCGACCTCGATAACCGCGCGAGTACGTCGCATATAAAACACTGTGCTCCGACCAATCGTATTGAAGAGAAGTCGTTCCGGTCACTGTGCTATCCGAAACTTCAGTCTCTGGAACCGTTAATGAAGAATCTGCAGCCGTTACGGGTTGCCCGGTTGCGCTCTCTTCCAGTGTTTGGAAGTTTGAATAAGAAGCACTCAGAACTTCATCGATATACCGCAACCCTAAAGTAGCATGCCAACGCTCAATACCGTGCCAGGTTGCCTGCCCAAAAATACCGAGATTTTCGGTTTTAACCTTATTCGTGAATCCTTGGTTGACATTGACACTGCCAATATTACCGGGAATATCCAACGGGTCAGCCAAGGGAACGTTGACTATAAAGTTGGCGGGAACGTCGGTTACCCTCTGCAGGAAATCATTGCCCAAAGAATTTTTAAACCATAGCGCACCAAAGGTATAGTCTAGATCAGTACCACCGGACGAAGACAAACGCAGCTCCTGCGTAAAGGTCTTTATATCTCTAGGGCCACCATTTTTCGCTAAGTTTAGATTCACACCATCCACGCGTGCCAAGGTTAAATCACTGTATATATCCGCCTGGCGGTAACCCGTCACCGAGGTTAAGACATGATCACCAATTCTCCAGTCTGCTGACAAGGTTAGCGCTTCAACCTTCAAATCTGAACGAGTTCCCTGAAATGTTGTAACTTGACGATTCTCCTCGCTACTTTGAACGGGGTCATTGCTTTTCTCCAAATTAGGATTCGCGGAACGTTGCGAAGTCACAATGGCATCACCTTCGCTATTCTGATGCTCTGCTATCAATTTGAAACTTAGGTCGGCATTGGTATCCCACACAAATTTTGTTCTAAAGCCGACACTCTTATTGCTGGGGAGGGTGTCATCGAAAGTAAGATCTTCTATGTGCCCTTCGATACGTTTTTCGAATACTGTTAGCCGCGCACCAAGGCTATCCGTCAAGGGACCGCTTAGGCTAAGTTGAGTTTTGCGAAAATTTCCGGGGAACTCCGCTGAATCCTCATAGGTAAAACGCCCTCTCGCCTCAAACTCTGAATGAGGGTCGCGCGTAATAACATGCACCAGACCAGCCGACGCGTTCTTTCCGAATAAGGTTCCTTGTGGGCCCCTAAGTACTTCGACTCTTTCCACGTCTGCAAAATCGAAATTAACAAGGCTGGTTCTCGCTAGCGGCACGCTATCGATGACCACTGACACATTCGGTTCGACGGCCGAGCTGTATACGCTGGTACCGACACCTCGAACTCGAATGGAACTATTCTGGGGGTTGTCGCCTGGCGTGAATTTCAAAGAGGGAACCAGCTTAGTTAGGTCGGAAATACTGTTAATTTCATTATTTTCTAGTATATCCCCACCAATCGCCGTGACGGCCATAGGTACGTCCTGAACGCTTTGCTCGCGTTTCTGGGCCGTAACAATTACCTCTTCCAGCTGCGCCTGTGCAAATGGAATAAAGGCTATGCCTATCAAGCCAATTGCTCCAATGCGTCGTCTTTTCATTATCGTTTGCATGCTAAATACCTATAGTTCGGACTTAAGCCCAGTGCCAACCGTCTTAGACTGCTACCTACCAATTAAACATCGAACCGTCTTCAAGCCGGTTCACCGGCAAGTACGCCCGCTCATAGGGGTAGCGAGCTGCAAGCGCTTCATTAATGTCCACACCGTGGCCTGGCTTATCTCCAACCTTCAAATATCCGTCTTCAAAATGATAATCATGTGGGAAGACTTCGTCTGTTGCGTCTGTGTGACGCATGTATTCTTGAATACCAAAGTTCGGCACCCAGGTATCAAAGTGAAGTGCTGCGCCCATCGTGATCGGCGACAAATCAGTTGCACCATGAAAGCCGGTGCGGATCTCGTACATATCAGCCAGTGAAGCGATCCTGCGTAGATGGGTAATACCACCCGCGTGCACAATGGTGGCTCGGATGTAGTCGACCAATTGTTCGCTGAATAGTGTTGTGCAATCGTAGATCGAGCTAAATACTTCTCCCACCGCCAGCGGTGTTGTCGTGTGCTGTCTAATCAAGCGAAAACGCTCCTGCATTTCTGCGGGCACGGTGTCTTCTAACCAGAAAAGTCGGTGCGGCTCTAGATCTTTACCTAGGCGAGCTGCCTGAATCGGGGTCAAACGATGGTGAGAATCGTGCAATAGGTGCAGGTCTTCACCAAATTGATCGCGCAAGCGCTCAAATAATTTGGGCACGTGACGCATATATTTTTCGGTAGACCAGAGGTTTTCTTCGGGCAGGCTTGCGTTGGCGGGCTCGTAGTACATCTTATCTCCGGACACACCATAGGTGCTTGCAAGCCCAGGAACACCCGATTGTGCACGAATAGCGCGATAGCCCATGTCTTTATAGCGTGCTACCTCATCAACAGTTTCCTCAATATCGGAACCGTTAGCATGGCCGTAAACCATCACTCCGTCACGGGAGCGTCCACCCAATAATTGATAGAGAGGCATGTTGGCCAATTTTGCCTTGATATCCCAAAGCGCAACATCCACTGCCGCGATTGCAGTCATCGTGACAGGGCCTCGACGCCAGTAGCATCCTCGATAAAGGTACTGCCAAATATCCTCTATTTGTTGTGGGTCACGTCCGATAAGGCAGGGGACCACGTGCTCCTGCAAGTAGGCCACAACCGATAGCTCTCGCCCATTTAGAGTGGCATCCCCAATTCCGTAGACTCCCTGATCAGTAATGATTTTCAGGGTCACAAAATTGCGGTCGGGGCAGGTCACAATGACCTTGGCATCTAAGATTTTCATAGTCTTTTCAATTCTTTATAGGAAATAGCTCTGTTAAACTCAGGCATCGTACGCGTACCGCCATAAAACTGGATTAACTCGGCGAATGCGCTACACTTAACAAATTGGCCTGACCACCTAGCCAACTTACCAAGCTAAAGAGCAGCGAGCAAGGGTTATTTATGGAATTCAAGCCGGTGAAACAGCAGCGCCTATACATGCAGGTGGCCAACCAGATAATGGGCATGGTACGAGATGAAACTATTGCTGTCGGTGCCAGACTTCCCTCCGAGCGAGACCTCGCGGAGAAACTCGGTGTTAGCCGCCCCACAATTCGCGAGGCCATGATTGCCATGGAAATTTCAGGAGTCGTGGAGATTCGTAGCGGTTCCGGCGTGTATGTCTGCCGCAAACCGGGCCGCCAAGATACCCTACGTAAAGAGTTTGGCGCTGGCCCCTTCGAAATTCTCGAGGCCCGCCTAGCATTGGAAGGCGAAACCGCCGCCCTCGCCGCAAATAAAATCAGCAAAAAGGAATTACAGACACTCAAAAAACTATTGTCTGATATGGCCAAGGAAAACCGCCAGGAATCAGTTCACGAAGATGCCGACGAGCAATTTCATCGAGTCATCGCCGAAGCCTCAGGCAACAGCGTGCTGGTGTCCGCAGTGGAGTGGCTATGGGCCCTGCGCAATGAGTCAGAAATTAGTCAAATGTTCCACCAAAGACTGCGCGACGAGGGTGTCCGCCCCATCATTGAAGACCATCAGGCAATCTACGACGCTCTCGCAGAAGGCAGCGCCAGCAATGCGCGCAAGGCCATGCACAAACACTTAAAAAGGGTTATCAAAACGGTTATTGATCCCCGTATTGCTTGACCGGCGCGAGCACTGCCGGAATAATGGAAAAG
>JBLHMO010000013.1:0-33625 GCA_047622145.1 Paracoccaceae bacterium
CTGGCTTAAAACACGACCCCGCGTTTTTGCGCGAGGCCGCAGTTCAACTCAAAGCGTACTTTGCGGGCGAGCTGCTGCAATTTGAACTCGCCCTTGATTCCTGTCACGGCACCGACTTCCAACAACAGGTGTGGCAGGCACTGCGCAGCATTCCCTTTGGGCAAACCGCCAGCTATCGCGATATCGCCTTGCAGATTGACGCGCCCAAAGCAGTGCGCGCTCTGGGCGCGGCGAACGGTAAAAACCCACTCGCCATTGTGGTGCCCTGCCACCGCGTTATCGGCGCCAATGGCAGCCTGACGGGTTACGCCGGCGGCATCGACAACAAACGCTGGCTGCTGGCGCACGAAGCGCGCCTAGCCGGCAGAGATTTGTTTACTAGCACGGGCTGAAGCTCGATTGCAGGCCTAAACCAACAACCACATCGTCACCCAAATCTGCCCTGAACTCCGGGGCGGTGCGGCACCTCAGATGAAAGGGAAAACAAAGACTGCCCCCATGGGCTGCAGCCTCGCCACCGAGTTGATTGCAAACACGAACCCTAAGGCGATATTTCTGAACGTTACTCTGGCCGGTCCGCTCACCGTTAGTAAGACAATTCCAAGCAGCATTTGTCGGGCCGTGATCGCTGACAACGGTACTGGACATCTCACATCCTCGCCCCCAATTCACGTAAAACCATGCGTGGGATGTGTCCGGCAGCGGGCGCTAATGACGGGTGCATACCGTCCCGACACAAGGTATGCTGGTGAGAATGTCCGCCACTTGGAAGTCGCTCTCAAGGTGCCAGTCGTACTCTATTCATTCATGAATATCGTCTCTGCCAGCCGCCGTTGCTGGCTAGCTCCAGTATTGTTGAGCCTGTGCTCACAACTAGTCGCTCAGGGAGCTGCGCCCCCCCCGTCGGTGTTACCCGGTGAACCCCTGATCTCGACTTCCAGCCCTGTTGGCAATAGCGGCAACCTGATAGGGGTCAATTTGACGCCAGACGTTTTTGGTATTGCCGATCTGCTTGCACCCGGCGACAGCGAGGCAGGAAGCTTTAGCACCAACTGCAATGGCATCGCCTGTAGCGACAATATTCTGAAAATAGTGGAGTTACCGGGACTATCCCTAGAGGGGGAACGCCCCAGCAATCGGGCCTGCGTAGACACCGACAACGACGGCATTTGCGACGAGAATGATTACTGCCTGGGTACACCCGCTGCCGCAGTCGTATTGGCTAACGGCTGCGGTTTAAGTTTGGGTACACCGATCGTTTTAAGCGGCGTTAAATTCACACCAAATTCTGCGGCTCTGTCGGCGACTGCGCGAGCCTACCTCGATGAAGTGGCGGCCTTGATTCGAACATTGCCCTCGCCTCTGCTTATTATTGACGGACATACCGATGCCCAAGGCTCGGAAGCCGGCAACCTGATCCTATCGCTGCGCCGCGCCCAATCTGTTTTCAATTATTTAATTCGCTCCGGCGTTGCCAAAGACGCTCTCGCCTATCGCGGCTTCGGTGAAGGCTACCCACTCATCCCCAGCCACACTGCCGATGGCCAGTTTATTGCGGCGGCGGCAAGAATTAATCGACGCATTGAATTGAGACTGACCGACCAACGCGAGTTTGGACAGGTGCGAGCTGAAATGGATGCGCGCGAACATGCCGCGCGCCTTGTCGAAGAACGCGCCGCCCAATTGCGGACGCAAAAAGAACTTCAGCAATCAAAAGAAAAAGATAAAGTGGAAGCCGCAGCGCAAGGCTACTCAGATGTGCTGGAATTTCTCGAAAAGACCGGTAGCGCCCAAACGCCGGCTCAACAGAATGTGGAAGAACCCACTGATCCGAGTGCGAGCACTGACGAGGACAGCGAGCCGAGCTACCTGCTCGAACTGGTAAGTCCAAGATCCTAGTCGACATGAGCACAACCACCAGCAGGAATTCACCATGGCAATAGACCTTCCACCCCCCTTACCTCCCGCGCTGACCATTCCAGGCGCCATCGTTGAGGCTAGCCAAACTCAGGGTGCCTACATACGGCGCGTGGGAGACTTCGCCCTGCAGTTGAGCGGCATTCATTACCTTGCAAAGGCCGAGCTGGACCAAATATTTTCGCAAGCAAAAACACCCTCGGAAGCGATAATACTCATGAACACCTGGACGCATCGCCGCGGCCATTTGCTGGTTCAGTACATTTACACTCGCCCCGTGAACGGCGTCATTCATGTCAGGGCCATTCAGAAAACCCTCGGCGAAATATCCGGCGACGATTTAATACGCGCGTACTTCAAGGATCTTAAAGGCGAACAAACGCCGAAACGCGCAGACTTTGTGCTCAAGCGCTCCCAAGCCAGCTTACAATCCGAGCGTGCTGGTGTGGACTACAGCGTGAGCTACCGCGAGCAAGCGGGCAACAGCGACGTTATCGATATGCAATTGAGTGGCGTAGCCGACGAACAGCATTCGCCCTGGAGCGGCGCTGCGCAACTCGGCAACGAGGGCAGCCGATTCGCAGGTCGCTACTTTGCCAGTGCCACACTGCGCCGGGATTTCAGTACCGGCACACAGCTGAGTGCCGTTTATCAAACAGCCATTCCGGATTGGGGTGAGACTGAACTAAGCGAAGACTTAAACGCTATCGAAATAAAAGCCAACCAAGTAACACCTTGGGGCGTCTATGCACTGGATATACAGCAGACCGAGTACGAGCGCCGATTACAGACGGCAGATGTGCCCGCTATAAGCTGCCCACTCGCCCTACCCTTGGTCGAATGTCTGCTACCGAGCGCTGCAAACCCAGCCGATGGGTCCGCATTCTCGGCAGACATCAATCAAGTCACCCTGCGCGGCCAACAGATCCTGAGCGCTGACGTAGACCGCCGCGTATCTATTACGCAAGAGCTACAGTGGGTGGATTCAAACCTCGAAATGCAAAACGGAGCACGGCTCCAAGACGAAACCTACCTTACCCTGCAACTGGGCAGCAGTTATGAACGCGCTCATTTAATTGACGACAAAACCCTGCAATGGACACTTGGCCTTGAGCTGAAAGGTGGCTTGAGTGGCGATTCCGGCACCTTGGGCAACGACCGCACGACTGACGGTCTCAGCAACGGCAAGCGCACTGCCCAGTTTCTCATGCTCAAACCCAGCGTGGGGCTAGCCTATGAGTTCGCACCCAATTACCAGCTAGCGGCAAGCTTTATTAGCCAATTCGCCAATGAACAGCTACCGCAACAGCAGCAGTGGACGCTGGGGGGCGTTAATACATTGCGCGCCTACCTTCCCGGTGTACTGATCGGCGACACCGGCGCCCATCTCAGCGCCAGCCTGGTTCGCAGCAGCCAATTCAACAACGCGACACTAGATATCTCACTATTTGCAGAAGTTGGCACAGCTCGTTACGAAAACGCGAGCGGCCGCAACGGCAGTGGGGTCTCCATCGGCAGCTTCAGCTCACTCGCAGACGCAGGCCTAAGCGCAACGCTGAAAGTCTGGGAGCGCCTTGCCGTGAGCGCAGTGGTCGCACGCTCGCTGGCGGATTCAAATATCGATTCCACCCAAGTAGAGCAAGCGGAAGTCGACTTTTTTGTGGTGGTAAGGGCCATATTCTAGGCCGCCTAGCCGGGACGTCACTCGCGAGCATCCCAGTCAAGTTCCGACCCAGTAGAACTGCGTATAATTATTGCGGCAACTATATTGCAACGGCTGCTTTAAACCCACCGTCGAAATCACCGCCACACCTACTGCCATGAGCAGCCCAGCGTAAGATCACAGCTGCATCACACCGTAATATTGTTTGCTATTTTGTAAGCGTTCAATTCCCCATTCTATCCTTATAACGATTTATTTCAGTCTTTATATAGTAATTAAAAAAATAAGGGTGTAGTTCGCGCGCCATAATTAAAGAACACACCACCTCTTTCCAAGCCTTCATCTAATACTGATAACTACGTTACAGTTATGGCTTACTTAATGTCACACATTTCAATAATCGCGTCATTAATTCCGACACTAAAGCTGGCCAGCTGTTCCAATGTGTTGTGGGCCGATTTTTAGAAAAAGCGCACTGGAATGCGCCCAGTGGATACACGAAATTTTATTAGAGCGTATTTGGCTGCATTGAAACACGCCCCCTGCAGAATATATCCCCACACAAAATAGACCTCAGCTGTGAGGCACCGTTAGTTCGTACACTTAGGGGATATTCATGCCCACTCGATTTAAAAACTAGTCGCTTTCGCCGGGATCAGCCTGTTAACCATCACATCTCTGGCAGACCCGGTCTCCGACCTACTCAGCAGTTTCGGCCTTAATGCACTGTTTAATGGCGGTGCTGCGGGCGGCGGCATTGAGGTGGACGTGCTGAATCCAATCGGCACCGGCGACAACGATTTACTGGGTTTGGATTTATTTACCCCCGACAGCGGACTTGGCCTGAGCCTGGATGGAACCGAGCTGCTGGGCTTCGGGAACCCAAGGGGTGACACGGTAATACCGTTAGATACTAGCGGCCTAGATAAACTCACCACAGCACTCCGATTAACACCCGACAGCGCGCTGGTTGATGCCATTCGTCATACCGCAGGCCCAAATGGCGCCTTGATCGCACTCATTCGCGTGCGGCTCAGGGGCTGCGCGACAACGTCGCGTTTGGTCTGCCCGGCGCATCTGACCAGCCCGCTGCGCTCGCCATTGCCGGCGACGCACACTCAGGCAATGTAAGCCGAGACGGAATTGCCGGACTTGCCCTACTGACTCCGGGCGCGAGCGGCAATGGCGGCTTGGTCGGTATGGCGGTTGTCTCGGGCAGTGATGCCGGCAACGGCGATCTGGTCGGTGTCGCTGTTATCAGCGGTGACAAATCAGGCATCGCTGTGCTTAATGGCGACAGCTCGGGCAATGGCGATAACGCCGGCGTCGGCGTACTGAATGGCGATACTTCCGGCAATGGGGACACCGCCGGTCTAAGCCTGATCAATGGCGACAATTCCGGCACCGGCGGCACTCTGGCCATTCCAATACTGTCGAGCAATAACAGCGACATGAGTGATGGCGTGGCCGCGGGCATTATCAGCGGCGACAATTCGGGCCAGGGTGGCGGTGGCTCGGTTGCCGCGAGTAACGACAACAACGGCAACAGCGGCGACCCTTCCGCCGATTGCGACGGCTTTGGCTGTAGCAACACTGCCACGGTCGATCACTTGGCGATGGTGTCCGAGTGCAGTGACGGTGATGCGATGGTGTTTGCGACGAAGTTGACGATTGCCAAGGTACGCCCGCCAACACCGACGTGTTCGGTAGCGGCTATCACCTTGCCGCGAACACGCCGCTAATACTGCGCGGTGTGAACTTCAAGTTTGATTCAATCAAGATTACGCAGTTCTCAGTAGCGCTGTTACAAGAAGCGCGCGACATAATTGCGGAACACCCCAAAGCGCTGATTTCGATTGACGGCCATACCGACGGCAACGGCGGCGAGGCTTACAATCAGAACCTTTAACATCACAGAGCCGAAGCCATTCACCAATATTTTGTCGCCAATGGTATTAAGGCGGAGCAACTCACGTATCGAGGCTTTGGCAAAAATGTGTCTGCTGCTGAGAATAAAACCGAAGCCGGCGATGACTATCCTTAAGGCCGCTCACTCAACTGCCGCGTTGAACTCACCGCTCTTGACTGACCGATGTTTGACACTATTAAGAAGGATAACCCTAAAGACCAGTCCAGTTAGAAAAAAATTTCCGTTACGGCATTAGCACGCCCGAGCCTAGGAAGGCTGGCGCAGAATAACCCGAAGAACGAAAACAATTCAATCAGGATGAAATGATGGCTATCGATTTGCCGCCAGTAATGCCGCCCGCTCTTACCGCGGTGCAACAACTCGCTCCCTACGCAGCCGCTACGCTGTCTTTCGTTCGTAAACTGGGCGACTATCAAATTAAATTAACCGGCGACCACCGCTTGGACATGACGGAACTGGACAAGGCTTACATCTTCAGTTTATACGGTGTAGAAGCGCGGCACACGCAGCATACCGGTGACTTCTGCGTCCTTAGCGTAGCGACAACCGTGTATCCTGCCCACCACAATCGGCCTGCCACTACCCTGTGCACCAACTGCCAGCTCGGCAAACCTCGACGTCGAACTGGACGCAGAAATCGATCAACTCGCGGTCACGGGCAATCAGGTTGTGTCCAGCGATATCGACCATCGCTTCACGCTCTCACAGCGACTGGACTGGACCGACTCCCTGATAGACTCGAATGTCGGAAGTACGGTCCAGCACGAACGCTACGCAACGCTGGAATTGGAAGCCACGTATCATAAAGCCCAGCAGCAGCGTGACAGCGTACTTAACTG
This sequence comes from Paracoccaceae bacterium, assembly GCA_047622145.1. Lineage (GTDB taxonomy): Bacteria > Pseudomonadota > Gammaproteobacteria > Pseudomonadales > Spongiibacteraceae > Litorivivens. The sequence goes on from JBLHMO010000013.1 coordinate 6,350, forward strand.
GAAAATCGGTGCCGCGGCCTTGGCGGCGACAAGGGCGCGCTGGGCACGGACAACACCAGTGCTGGAATTGCGGTCGGCAAACGTAGCGCAGAGTTCCTCGTGTTTAAACCCAAGGCGCAGTTGAATTACGCGTTTAGCAAAGCCAGCAGCGTAAACCTAGCCTTTAACGGCCAACTCAGCGACGAACAGCTGCCTCAGCAACAACAGTGGTTTCTGGGTGGCGTAGATCGCATGAGTGCCTACTTACCGGGCGTGCTGGTCGGCAACACCGCTACTATCTTGATGTGAACTACCTGCATCAGTGGGATTTGGGTGCATTCAAAGTGGCTGGGGAGTATTTACTGAATACGGCAGTGCCCGATTTGAAAATGCGTCCGGCATGAATGGCACGGCGGACCTTGGCAGCGACGCCAGCATTGCCCATGCCGGTATCCGCGCAACCGTCAAGATGAGTGATTGATTGGAAGTGCGTGCGGTCATCGCCGAATCCGTTGCTGACGACAACGTTGACGAGCAGACACTGAAACGCTCAGAGGCCGATTTCTTTATCGTAGTAAAGGCCATTTCCTAAACGCTTTCACGCTCGTTTTATAGTGCCAGTGCTTACAGTGACGCCGCTATCTTAGCGGCGTCATGCATTGCGCCTTCGATATAACCTACACCAGTACAATCGCCCACGGTATGCACACTCAAGCCTGCCGCGCGCAACTCATCGGCCACCTGCAAATCCGCTTCGGCACCTTTCGCCACCACAACATGGTCGGCAGCCAGCTGCCGCACCTGACCGCGATAGTTTCTGTAATTCACCGCGTGGTCGAGCACCGTAATTTCCGAGGCGCTGTTAATCAGGGTCACACCATGCTCGCGCAACTCTTCCAGCAGCCGCATGCGCCGCACCAGATACAGTCCGGCGCCGGCGTGGCTCGACTCATTAATGACAGTGACGGCGCGTCCACGCAGTGCCAAAAATTCTGCCAATTCCAAGCCTACTAACTGACCACCAATAATCACAATGCGTTTGCCGAGCGGCAGCCAGTAGCGGCTGGCGATAATCACCAGTTTACGCTGCCTTGTTGCCCCGGTGACCGCACCGACGGCGAGTATCGCGCCAGTGCCGGTACTGATTTTTTTTTTGAGCGAGCTGAGCTTTTCTCCTAACACCATCGCCCGCATTTCGTCGCCGCTAAAAACAAAATCCTGATCGCTGCCGGGCAGGTCTGGCATGGTGCGCGTGGCACCGGTGGCCACCACCACCTCGTCGACGTTCAAGCGCTTGAGTTGCCCGGCACTCACTGGAGTGTTGAGGCGAACAGTGATATCCAAAGCCTTAACCTGTCGGCGCAACCAATCCAATAGCTTGCCATTGGGCTCATAGGCCATGGCGGCAAATTGTAAGGTGCCACCAAGCACATTACTTTTTTCCAATAGCGTGACTCTGTGCCCGCGCAGTGACAAGCGACGCGCCGCTTCCATGCCTCCGGGGCCGCCACCAATCACCGCGACGTGCTTGAGCACTTGCGCCGGTGCCAGCAGTTTGTCTGACTCGGCAGCGGTGTCGGGGTTAACCGCGCACTTCACGGCGGCTTCAAGGTATATTTGACTTACACAGCAATAGCAGTAAACACAGGGGCGAATATCACTGATGCGATTTTCTGCAATTTTTCGCGGCAGATGTGGGTCGGCCAACATCTTGCGGCCCATACCCAAAAAATCAAAATGCCCTGCTCCGATATGGCGACTGGCGGCCGCCGGCTCAATTCTGCCCGACGCAATAACCGGCACTTGCAGCACTTGCTTGATCGCTGTCGCATTCGCCACCATGCGTTCGGGCACATGAGGAATATTCGACTCCGAATGCAAGGCCCCGCGCGAGCTGTCGTGATAGGCACTGACGGTGATGGCATCTAAACCAGCGCCTTGTGCCATCAAGGCTGTTGCTTTGGCATCGTCCAAAGAAATACCTTCGGCTTGTCCGAATTCGCCGGAATCCAGTTTGCACCACACAGGAAAATCGTGGCCCACTTCCGTTCGCACAGCAGCGATAATCTCCATCAGCAACCGTGCGCGATTTCCCAAAGATCCGCCGTAGGCGTCATCGCGTTGATTGCTCAATGGCGACAAAAAAGACGAAATGATATAGCCGTGACCCGCGTGTATTTCCAGCCCATCCAGCCCGGCGTCACGCACACGGCGGGCAGCGTCAGCAAACTTCTGAACCAGCACCTGAATATCGTCGGGCGTCATAATATGCAGTTTTACGTCCAGTTTCTGCGACGTTGCTGATCTCGCTATTTCCTCTGGCAACATGCCTTGATCAAGATCGCTCTGCTTGAAAACCGGTATTGAAGGAATCCATACGGGGCGACCCGCCTTCATATCTTCGACACCGACCAAACCGCCGAAGTGCAGTTGCGAAATTAGCTTCGAATCAAAACTGTGCACGGCCTCGGCCATGGCTTTGAGGCCAGGAATAAATTTGTCTTCTGAAATGGCTACCTGGCGGGGCTGGTTGCCGCCGTGCGGCCACGCGACTCCGGCAACACCCAAGGTAATAAGCCCGGCTCCGCCTTTAGCCTGCTCTGCATGAAAGGCCCGTATCTGCTCACCGCAATGGCCATCTGGCTCTGCGAGATTAACCCCCATCGCAGACACCACCATGCGGTTCTTGAGTTCAAGAGTGCCGATGCGACCCGGTTTCAGAAGGTGCTGGTATGCATCAAGCACGAACAGCACCACCGCCATCGACCGACAGCAGCTGACCGGTAATAAACGACGCGCGATCGGACGCGAGGAACACCACCGCTTCGGCAATTTCTTCCGGCTCGCCGAGTCGCTTCATGACGGCGACCTTTTTCAGGCCCTCAGCGATCTTTGGCTGCTCTTCAAAATATTTTTCCAAGCCCGGTGTACGGATAACACCCGGCGAGATTGCATTGATCCGGATGCCCTTGTCGCCATATTCTGCCGCCGAGCTTTTAGTCAGAATATTGACGCCACTTTTTGCGGTCGCGTAAGCAGTATTGAATGCCTGTCCGCGCAGCGATGCATTGGACGAGATATTGACGATTGCGCCACCGCCTTGGGCCAACATAGCTTCAATTTCGTACTTCATGCACAACCAAGTATTGGTCAGACACATTTCAATGGTCTGCTCAAAAACCGCTTTCGTGAACTGATGAATAGGGCCACTGCCCCGACTCACTGCGGCATTATTGCAGGCGATATCCAAGCGCCCGAACGCATCCACCGCAGCGTCGATCATAGCCTTAACCTGCACTTCGTCGGTAACGTCGACTTTCAAAAATACTGCCGTGCCGCCGGCCTGCTCAATCAGCGCGACGCACTCGCGACCAAAATCTTCGTTGTAATCAGCAACAGCCACGTTGGCGCCCTCGCGTGCCATCGTCATACTAATGGCACGACCAATACCGGAGCCGCCCCCGGTGACCAATGCCGTCTTCGCTTTTAGTAGTTCACTCATCGATCCATCCTTAGTCTTCACATCCGTTTACTGTGCTTCAGTACTTGGTTTCAGTGCTCGGTTCAGCGTCCTGCTTTGCTACGGTAACAATGCTGAGCATGGCGACAACCATGGCAGCGGCCACGATTCCGGCCCAAATGCCTTTGACCACGGCAAAATGCTGGGCACTGAAGGTAGAAATTTCCAGCACCTGCGTTAGCAAAAGCATGGGCGGCACGAACAACAGCGCCGACAGCAGCCCCAACATCAGTGCACAGACGGCCAAATGCCGTTGCGCCATAAAACCCAGAAAATTTCGCAGCGCACCCGCAGGCCAATCGACAAAAGGAAAATCGCCTTTGCGCACTTTTCTGCGCGCCAGCGGTATCACAATCAAACTAACAATAAACACGAGAATGATGGACGTTGCGGTGAAATCTACCGCCAGTCCTTCGGCGCCCCAAACGGGTATCAAGTCCCGATGCTTGACCAGATACCAAGCAATCACGCCATTAAAAAATGCATTGGTGAGCCCGTTACTGAGGGCTTCTCGGCAAACATGGGTACTGAAACTTTGCGACATCGTCTGATATTCCCTGCGCGGTTGACGCGCTGACTCGTATGAGTTCATATTAGCGGCGACAATAAAGTGCAACAGCACAAAATGACTCACATTCACAGTCATTTAAGTTCAAGCCTTGCTGGAATGCCAGCCGAGACCGGCACCTACATCAACAGGTGAAAAAATCACTAATGGATTCAATCGCTAGGGAGCATGCAACAGCGGCCGGAAAATTTCAGCGTCTACTCGATTATTTGGAAAAAATCGGACTCGATACAAACGCGTTGGCAAAACAGTCCGGCCTCAACCGCGCTGAGGTCGATGCCCTCGACAAAAATGAACTACTACCCAGCCACCGCTATTCACGTCTTTACGAAACCGCTGCCCGGGAAATGCAGAGCATGGATATGGCTTTGCCCTGGGGCGCGGGCATCGGCACCGATATGTTTCGATTTATGTGCTACGCCATCATCACCTGCACAAACTTACGCGAGGCGCTATACCGTGCGGAGCGCTTCGAACAAATGATGTACCCACAAACGGGGCATCGCATAGAGTTAATCGAAAGTGAAGGAACGGCCCAGCTTCGTTACCTGATTAACAGTGATGCTGCAAACCGTACATTCGCCCCCGACGAGTGGGACCGCACCCAATATATAGACACCGTGGCCAAAGCCTCGGGCCTGCGTATTTGGTATGTGTTTATGGGCTGGTTGATTGGGCGCAATATTGAATTGGATAAAGTGACCTTGTCAGCGCCGCCAATAAGCGAGGCACACGCCGACAGCCTACAGGCATTGTTTCAGATCAATCCGGAATTTGACGACGAGCAAACTGCTCTGATTTTCTCCGCCGAGCAACTCGACTTTCGCATGGTGCACTCACCGGAGTCACTCAACGAATTTCTCGAAAATGCGGTGTACACGCTTATCGTGCAAGACAGCCATCCGGCCAGCACCGGCGCGGCTATTAAATCGCTGTTTGCCAAAACTCACAGCGGTGCGCCCCCAACGTTTGAAGCCATGGCCGACATTCTGCATCTGTCGACCTCCAGCCTGCGCCGGCGACTACAAAAAGAGGGCACCAGCTACCAAGAATTGAAAGACCGCTACCGCTGCGACCTCGCCATCCGTTACCTGCGCGACGAGCAATTCAAAATTCACGAAATAGGTGAATTGCTGGGCTTTCTCGAACCTAGCTCCTTTATCCGCTCCTTTCGCGGCTGGACAGGCATGACGCCCAAGCAGTTTCGCTGCCAAGCTGACGATAAATAAGCGCGCGCACGCTTGGCGGGCTAGTCAACCGCTCGTGGGGAAACTGGGCCGTCTATGCGCCCAAGGCTGAGCCTCTTCCAACTGCGCCGCAAGGCGAAACAGCAGATCTTCCTCAGCATAGCGCCCTGCAAACTGAACACCGACCGGTAAGCCTTCCGCACTCCAATGCAGCGGCACGCTCATCGCAGGCTGCCCCGTGAAGTTGTAAAGCAGGGTAAACATGCTGTACATGGACGCCTTTTTATCGACAAGCTCAATCGACTGCTTCGGTCCCATTTCGCCGACTTTGGCGGGTGGCAGGGGCAAGGTGGGGGAAAGAATCACGTCGTAATTGCGCATAAATTCAGCGATCTGCCAGTGAACTTTCACTTGCAGACTGCGCGCGGCGTTAAGCTCTTGAGCACTCACCTTTTTATAGCGCTGATAACGCGCCCAGTTTATTGGCTCGAGATCGCCTTCGGTCATTGCGCGGCCAAGCTGTTGTTCGCGTTTGCTAATACTGAGATTGCTATTGAGAAACAATAAGCTGCCGGCCGCCAGATAGGCCTCCATGGCATTGATCGGCAGCGTTACTTCCTCCACTTCATGTCCCAGAGAGACGCACAAGGCCGCCGCGTTTTCTACCGCAGCAATACACTCGGGGTGAACCGGCACAGGAATAACCGGCGCCTTCATCAGGCCAATACGCAACTTGCCAGGGCGTCTGCCGACCTCCTCGGTATAGGGCCGCTTAGGGGCGCGTATGGAGCCATAACCGCCGGACTCCGGGCCGCGACTCACATCCAGCAACAAGGCGCTGTCGCGAACACTGCGACTAATCACATGCTGCACGGTCAAGCCACTACCGTCACCGTTGTCCGGCCCTAAAGGCGTGCGAAATCGGCTGGGTTTTAAGCCAAACAAACCGCAGATCGACGCCGGAATACGGATTGATCCACCGCCGTCATTGCCGTGCGCAACCGGCACAATTCCGGCAGCGACCGCGGCCGCCGAACCGCCGGAGGAACCACCGGGGTTGTAGTCCAAATTCCAAGGGTTTCGTGTCTCACCCCACAATAGCGTTTCAGTGACGGTGCTTTTCCCTAATTCGGGCGTCGCGGTTTTACCAAAAATAACCAGTCCCGCTTGTCGATAGCGCTCTACCAGAAAGCTGTCTTGTTCGGCCACCGCATCCTTGAAGAAGCGACTGCCTTCGGTGGTCACCGTGCCGCCAATATAGGTATTCAAATCTTTGATCAAAAACGGCACACCGGACAGCGGGCCACTTCGGCCACCGGCTATTTCCGCTCGCGCGAATTCTTCGTGATTCAGAACAACCGCATTCAACAGCGGATTCCATTTGGCCAGTCGCGCCAAGGCTTCATTCAACAATTCGGTAGGAGTGATGTGCCCACTGCGGACCAGACGCCCCATTTCGGTCGCATCCCACTGGCTGTAGTCGCCAATTGATCGTGTTGTCGCGCAACCTGGTCCCGCAATCATGGCTCCTGCGCTGAGAATACCGGCGCTGCGCAATAGCTGTCTGCGATTGAATTCTGTCACTCTGATTCCCCAATCCCTTTTATTATCAATCCGCGAATAGCGTCAGGCCGCAGCATCGCATCATGACCACCGTCTACCAACAATACCGAGCCGCAGACGAAACGGGCATCCGCACTCAGCAAATACTGAACCGCTTTGGCGATATCCTCGGGTTCACCAGCCCGGCGCAGCGGAATGCTCTCCCAGAACTGCTGTATGGCATCGGCGTAGGTCGGATCTTTGGCGACAGATTCGGTCATGGGTGTACGGGTATAGCCCGGCGCCACCGCATTCAAACGAATACCCTGCCCCGCATATTCTTCGGTATTACGCCGCATCCATCACGCCAGCGCCTGTTTGGACCCACTATACAGGGGCTGCCCATCAGTCGTTTCCGCCAACTTTTTCACCGCCGCCTCATCACCGGCCAACAGCAGCTCCACATAGTCCTGGGAGGTCTCCATAGGAGCAGAGTTGGAAGATATTAGCACGACCGCGCCGCCGCACTGGGACAGCGCAGGTTTTAAGGCTTCGACCAATTCCACGGCACCAAAATAATTAACACTGGGAATCAAGGGTTTATTGGACACCGAGCCGGACACCCCGGCGCAGGCAATAAAGCCGTCCAGCCCCGCGGGCGCAGCAGCCTGAATGCCAGCGATTGCCTGTGCGCGCCCCGCCGGGGCGGACAGGTCAGCATTGATATCCGCATCTTTAATATCGACCACGATCAGACGGTGGCCCGCCTCAATCAGTAACGTCCGAATTGCTGCGCCAATACCGCTAGCGCCACCGGTCATTGCCATAGTGCCCATGCTCGCTGTCCGTCAATGAATGGCATTGATGGTAGCCCGCCGATAGCCGTTGAAGTACCACAAAATCGATTGATTTTATGAACATTCTCGACCCAGCGCTAAATTGAAGTTTTATGACTCTGTAATGGGATGGTATAGGCCGAAAACGGCACTGCCCTAGCGGGATAAAACAGTGGATAGACCACGGAAAGGCAGACTGCCTTGCGCAGTCTGCCTAAAAGGGCGGGAAACTTTTTAGCTAGCGGTAGGGCGAGCGCGCCGCCAACAGCGGTCGAATGATAGGCCCTAGCGCACGAACTACGTAATACATAAAACCAAAACTTTTGCGCGTTTGCGCAAAACTTTCCACCAGGCTGTGTTGTTGAAATTGCAGCAGTCGTTGGCTTTCTGAGGTGTCCAGAAAATCGCCGTAAAATGCCGGCATCCCTTTTTTGAAAATATCGTCTGGCAAAGGCGGCACTCCATAGGCCCCCATAATGGAATCGTTGAATTCCTTGCCACTGCACTGGCAGCTTTCACCGCCACCGAGCAGTAGGTGTTTGCCGATGGCTTCGTCGCAGGCGATCGTGTTGGCAAAGGCCAGGGCGCAGTCTGCGGGGTGCACATACTCGATGCGCGTATCGACGGCAATATCAAAGATCATATCGGAATCATGGCTGCCGCCGATAAATTTAACCGACACCGGCGGCGCTACGCTGATACGTAAAATGCTCCAATCGAGGCTCGATGCGTGAATGGCTTTTTCACAGGCCAATTTGGTTTCACCGTAGTGATCATCGGGCCGGTAAGGGCTGTCCGCGGTCAACGGCGGTTGCCGGTCCTGCAATTTGCCGTAAACGGCCACGCTGGATGCAAAAATCAGCCGCTTGACGCCCTGTTTTTCCATTGCCGCAATCAAGTTCTCGGTCGCCGTCACGTTCACTCGCGTGGCCAGCACAGGATTGGTTTCAGTCAACGGTGGAATAATCGCTGCCAGGTGAATAACGGTATCGACTCCGGCCAGTGCTTCCGCCCAGACCTCCGGCTGGGTGATATCACCCCAAACAGCTTGTATTTTTTGCCCAAAGCTCGATGCCACGCTCTGGGTAGCCGGTAGTTTGCGATCAAGGCAGGTAACCTCGTAGCCGCGTTCCAACAAAAAATTGATGGTATACGTGCCAATATTGCCAAACGCTCCTGTTAACAGTATTCGTTTTGACATGATCATTCCCCAAGCATTTATTTAAGGTGCACGTTATAGGCGTCTAACCTGCGGCTGGCAATTGGAAATTATGCGCAAGTCGCTGTCAAATTGCGCGACTTGATAAGCCCTCTTGAACATTAGCTAGTCGAACCAACGTCGAATAATGGCGCTCCAGATCAACATTGGCTGCCGTCAGTCCTATGCGAATACAGACGAAATAGTGCGACAAACGGCAACACATACCAGAATCGCGCCATAAAGTAGCCCGGCAGATGATGCGGACTGCGCTCGAGCATTACGGCCCAACTGGGGTTCGCGAATTTACCTGATGGAAAGTAGAAACCGGCGGAGCTGATAGTAAACGCAAGACATTGCAGCCGGAAGAAACCCAGTAGCGTCGCCGGCAAAGTAAATTCCCGAGATACGCGAGCTAGCTGACGCCCACCAAACCAGAAGCAGGAAAATGCGGGGAGCAAAAACACATGGGCCGGACTGATGCGAAATGGGTCTGTGCTTCCCCTTGCCCTCCGCAACGTCACCGCGGGTCATCGCCGACTGGTCTCCGGACTTGTGAGTGCCCGGGCATTCAGCCCGTGCACACTGCGCACCTTCCCACGAATACTCGTAGTGGTTTTCGCCTAGACGAATGGCGCAGTTTTTACTCACTTACCGTTGCGGGGGGCAGTGCCGGCGTTACGCGGATAACAACTCGCGTGCGCCGGCTTCCCGTTTAACACCTCGCTTTAACAATCTGCGTGGCCTGCTGTGACAGCGGGAACTTTATAGAGCAGTGCGCAGGCAGTCAATAAGCCGCACTCGCGCTCATGCCGTTAACAATGAACCCGTCTCAGCAGTGGTGTGGAACGACGCTCTTACACTGGCGCGATCTATCAAATAAGACTATCTTTAAGCTCAGAGTATCCGATGTCCGAGGGAGCCGTAGCAGGAGGTCGTACCCACATCGTGGCTTAAGCGTAATTCGGTACTTTGCCCTCGCAACTACCTGTGACACAATGAAATTCGGCCTGATTTTCAGCGAGCCATCTCATCTTTCGTTGTCGGCTAGCATTGAGATGATGTTTGGCCTTTAGTGATTTCAGATCATACTCGAAAGACATGCTACGGATGCCAAGATGCCCAAACAGGATGAATCAGACGTTCTTCACTTGGCTGCGGAAAGCGAATCTAAAGCCTCCCTCGACGGCGAGTGGACTATTCTGGTCGTCGATGATGACGAGGACGTTCACAGCGTCACCAACCTAGTTTTGCAAGACGAGGTCGTACTCGGTCGCAAAACCCGCCTGCTCCACGCCTACTCTGGACGACAGGCCATTGAGATACTGAAATCAGAGCCCGAGGTCGCCCTCATACTCCTCGACGTGGTGATGGATACCGACGACGACGGCTTAATGGTTGCTACTTACGTCCGCCTGAGTTCGAACAATCCCCACACGCGTATTATTATGCGCACCGGCCAGCCCGGCATGATCGGCGAACACATAGCCGCCAAAAACTATCAAGTCAATTATTATGAGCCTAAGTCGCAGCTAACCGGCGAAAGGCTGCGTGCAGTCGTACACATGGCCATTGATGCTTATAGAACGTCAGAAGCACTCGCCCACACGATTGAGAGCCTGCAGTGTGCATTGGAAGATTTAGAACTCTTCTCCAGTGCCGTTGCTCACGATTTAAAAACCCCTGCGCGCCAAGTGGCACTGATGTCCGATGTTCTGCTGAAAGATCTACCGGACAATCTACCCGCCAAATCGCGCGAACTCATTGTTCAGATTGGCACCACTGGTAGACACCAAATTGACATGATCGACCAGTTACTCGACTTGTCACAACTGGGTAAAGGCAGCTTGAATTTTAGTATGGTGATGGTCGACGAGCTGATCGATAACACACTGGAGAAAGTGCGCTTTAACCTCAACGAAGAACTTAACATTAGCCTAGACATCGATCCGGACATAGTGCTCCATGTCGACCGCGAAAAGTTTCAGCATGTCATTGAAAATCTTGTCGAAAACGCGTGCAAGTACCGCAGCAAAGAGCGAGCATTACACATTGAATTTAAAGCAAAGTGCACGGACAGAACCTGTAAAATCGACGTTTCGGATAACGGCTTAGGCATCAATCCCGCTGCCTTAGACACTATCTTTCTGCCGTTTCGTCGCACAAACACTGAGGCCAATATTGAGGGCACCGGTATCGGCCTCGCGGTATGTAAACGCATCATCGCTCTACACGACGGCACTATATCGGCATCATCTAAAGAAGGCGAAGGGGCGACAATATGCATCGCGCTCCCAGCAGTTTAAACGATGCCAGTGACGTTGAATTTGACCAGAAAACCCTGTCGGCGATTCAAAGCTCTCCGTCCATAGCCCTATACACCGTAGGCCATAGCAGTTTAATCACCGGCTGGAACCTTGGCGCTGAAAAACTCTATGGCTTTCAATCAGACGATATCATCGGCGAACACTGCGCCACGCTCTGCCCAGAAAGCGCAATGAATACCCTCAACAAAAATTTCGCCAAATTGAAACGCGGCAGAGTTGTGCCCGAAATAGAAACCCAAGGACGCCGGAAAAATGGCGGTGCTAGCGACGTCCTATTTTCAATGCACCCCATCAGCACAGACATCAGTGCCAATAAAGCGGCAGAACAGACGCTCGTTGAGCGGGCATACCAAATAAAAGCCGTCGTCGAGACCGTCCCCGACGCGATTATCACTATTGACAGTTCGGGGATTATCGAAGCGGTTAACCCGTCCGTTAAAATAATATTTGGCTATTCTCCACACGAAGTCTTGGGCTGCAATGTCAGCATACTGATGCCCTTGCCTTACCGCGAGGAGCACAATCACTACCTTGAGAATTACCTGTCAACACAAAAAGCCAAGGGCATTGGCCGTGAAGTAACCGGCCTCAGAAAAAACGGCGAGCACTTTCCAATGGAACTCGCCGTGAATATGGTGTTCATTGGCGGACGCGAAACCTTTATCGGCGCCGTAAAAGATATTTCTGAGCGAAAGCGTAACGAAGATACATTGAATCAACAGTTCGATAAAATAGAACAAGTCAACCGCGAACTGAAAAAAAACGCTCGACCAACTTCAGCATACGCAATCTGAACTCGTCGAAGCCGAAAAAATGGCCGCCCTCGGCTCCATGGTGGCCGGTGTTGCTCATGAAATTAATACCCCGTTAGGCGTCAGCCTAACGGGGGCATCTTTTTGGGATAGTTCTATAAAATCAATGGGCAATGGTCTTACAGGAATGGACTTCCCCAAGTAATGTAGACAACTCAGCGCTATTCTGTGAGCACATGAGGAACTCCACTCTGCCGTGAACACGGCATGAACTCAGCGAGCTTTTACAAGTGGAGGGCAAAACATGGCGACATAGATGCCTCGATGGTGGCCCGTCTCAAAGAACTTGAGGATGAAAATCGTCGGCTGAAGAAAATGTATGCGGAAGAGCGCCTTAAAGCTGAGATTATTCAGGAGGCCATGGCAAAAAAGTGGTGCGGCCATCTCAGCGCAAGGAAATGGCTCAACGTGTGGTCGCATATTCGGCTGGCTTGCAGTGCCTTTCAGGTCAGTGAGAGCTGCTATCGCTATCAGCCTGTTTTGTCGTCAGAAAACAAAGATATTGCTGATTAGCTAATTCAGTTAAATGAGCGGGATTCTGATTGTGGCTTCGGCATCTGTTTCGATTATTTTAGGAATGTGAAAGGCTTTGGCTGGAACCATAAGCGGGTTTACCGTATTTATTCTGAGCTAACGTTAAACCTCAGAATCAATCCTAGAAGGAGGCTGAAGCGAAACAAACCGGAGCCCTTAAAAGAGCCATTGCGTCCCGATCAGGTTTGGTCGATGGCCGTAGTTATCGGATGTTTAATGTTATTGATGATTACCGGCGAGAAAGCATCGCTATTGAAGCTGGCTTTTCATTGCCATCGACCAGGGTTATACGCTGTGATAATGGCCCCGAGTTTATCCGTCATGAGTTTACTCAATGAGCCTCAATACATGGTATCCGCATCGAATATATCCAGCTAGGCAAACCTCAACAGAATGCTTACATCGAACGAGCCAATCGCACGATCCGATATGGCTGGGTGAGTAAGCATCTGTTTGAAGCTTTGGAACAAGTTCAGGACTATGCAACCGAGTGGCTTTGGTTTTACAATTATGAGCGGCACCATAAAGCCAACAATGGGAACCCACCATTGATGGCTGCATAAGTCCTACTTTGAGCGTCAGCTAAAAATAGGAGGGTTACCGAGCGGGAAATGCCCATAATCGAAGGGAAAACAGCGTAAATAGAAAGGGCCAGCATTTGCTGGCCCTTTCTATTACTGGTCGCTTTACAAGAACAATTTATTTGCCGCGGCACGATCGCGCAACAGCTGTGGTACGGCAAAGTCTTCACCATAGTGCTGATGAAGATATTCCGCTCGCCCAATAAACTCCTGTAAGCCAATGGCGTTAATAGCCTGATAAGCACCGCCGGTTTGTGCCGGAAATCCAATACCCATAATTGAACCGATGTTGCCGTCACCGACATTCTCGATCACGCCCTCTTCCATGGCTCGCACGGCTTCAAGACATTGGCAGTAAAGCAAACGGTCTTTGATATCCTCGTAGGGAATCTCCGTGTAGCCCTTACGCGCGAAAGCATCCTTCAGCCCTGGCCACATATGCTTCTGACCGCCTTCGGGATATTCATAATAGCCACCGCCGTGAACCTTACCCTTTCGACCGAACTCATTCACCATGCGATCGAGTACACGAGAGGCCGCATTGTCCAGCCACGCTTTACCCAGAGATTCAGCATCGGTCTTGGCTTGCTGGCCGTTTTTGTATGCGGTTTCCTGACTAATTTCATCAATCGCACCCAGCGGACCGATGGGTGATCCGTTATCGCGTGCGGCGGATTCGATCAGCACCGGATTGATGCCTTCCTCCACCATGATGCTTCCTTGCGAAATGGTTTTACCGATGACACGGGTGGTGAAAAAGCCAGGGGCGTCGTTAACGACTATCGGCGTTTTGCCGAGTTGCTGGGCAAGATCAAAGGCACGTGCCAAGGTTTCGTCAGACGTCTTAGCACCGCGAATAATTTCAACCAGCGGCATTTTTTCTGCCGGCGAGAAAAAGTGCATACCGATAAAGTTTTCTGTCCGAACAGAGGCTGCTGCCAGCTCAGTGATGGGCAGTGCTGAGGTGTTGGTGGCAAAAACGCCGTCAGCCTTGAGTACGGCCTCGGTGTCTTTGGTCACCGCCGCTTTGACTTTGCGGTCTTCAAAGACCGCCTCAATCACCAAGTCGCAGTCGGCCATGGCGGCATAGTCGTCAGTCGCAGTAATACGCGCCAGACACTCGTTTTTCACTTCTTCAGTCAGGCGCTTTTTCTCGATGCGCTTGTTGAAGAAATTTTCAGCGTAGGCTTTGCCCTTGTTGGCATTGTCCAGACTAATGTCTTTCAGTACAACGTCAATACCTTTTTGAGAGGCGACCGTCGCAATACCGGCGCCCATCTGTCCAGCACCGATAATCCCCAGTTTTTTAACGCTGGTTTTGTCGATACCATTAGGACGGCTTGCACCTTTGTTGAGGGCTTCCATCTGCACAAAAAATGCCGTCATCATATTGCGTGAAACTTGACTCAGCAGCAGATGCAGAAAGTATCGCCCTTCAATTTTTTGCGCCGTATCAAAGTCAACCCGGGCCGCATCGACCACGCAGGCAAATATCGCGTTCTGCGCAGGCATCAGATTTTTGGTTTGCACCATCACATTGGACGGGCCAAAGAAGGTCAGCCCTTGATTAGCCTCATCAGAGGGTCCGCCGCCGGGCATGGTGTAGCCTTCGCTATCCCAAGGTTGTTTGGCTTCAGGGTTGGCTTTGATCCAGGCCTTGGCTTTAGCTGCCAGCTCTTCTTCTGAATCAGCCAGCTCGTGAATCAAGCCTTTTTTCTGGGCTTTTTCCGCGGTCAGGCGCTTGCCCTGACTGATCAGGCCAATCGCTTCCTGCATGCCCAGGAGATAGGTCATACGCACGACACCGCCTGCGCCCGGCATCAGGCCGATCATAGCTTCGGGCAAGCCAACGCTCACGCCATTCATCGCAATGCGGTAGTGACAGGACAGGGCAATTTCAAAACCACCACCCAGTGCCGGTCCATTGAGACCAACAGCAACCGGCACGCCCAAAGTTTCTAAGGTGCGCAGCGGTGCTTTTGTGGCCATCAGGCCCTTGTACATTTCGGTTTTCTTTTCTTCGCTGGCCTTGAGATCCATTTCCAGCATTTCTTTAATGTCACCGCCGGCAAAGAACTGATTAGGCTTGCCACTGCGAACATAGACACCGGTAACGCCACCCGAGGCGACCAGCGCCTGTATCTCGGCAACTGCTGCGCGCATGGCTTCGTCGTATTCCATGCCCATGGTGTTTACGGTTTTGCCCGGCTGATCAAAAATCAGTTCGACAATACCATCACTGTCTTTTTCTAAACGTATATATCCCATTGCTCTACTCTCTAAATTCAGTTTGCCTTGTGTACCCTACCCCTCTCCCTTGGGGAGAGGGGTAGGGTCAGGGGTCTCGAATTAAACGCGCTCAATAATTGTGGCGATACCGATGCCGCCGCCGGCGCACAGGGTGACCACACCGCGTTTAAGATTACGACGCTCGAGTTCATCCAGCAGCGTGCCGAGAATCATGGCGCCCGTCGCACCGATAGGATGGCCCATCGCAATTGCGCCACCATTGACGTTGATTTTCTCGTCGGGAATGCCCAGATTTTTCTGGTAACGAAGAACAACCGAGGCGAAGGCTTCGTTCAATTCAAAGAGGTCAATATCGTCGACGGTCAAACCCGCTTTTTTGAGGGCCTTTTCGGTCGCGGGGCCGGGGCCTGCTAGCATAATGGTCGGCTCGGTGCCAACCAGTGCACACGAGACAATGCGCGCACGCGGCGTTAGACCCTGATCTTTACCGGCCTGCTCGTTACCGATCAGCACCAAGCCCGCGCCATCGACGATGCCCGAAGAGTTGCCTGGGGTGTGAACACAGTTAATGTTTTCGAGTTGCGGGTATTTCAACCTGGCAACACCACCGTGACCAAAATCGTTAAACATCTGAAAGGCTGGATTGAGTTTGGCCAAGCCTTCCATGGTAGTGTTGGGGCGGATAAATTCGTCGTGACCAAGAATGGTTACGCCGTTCATGTCCTTCACTGGTACCAGCGACTTGAAGTAGCCATTATCCCGGGCTGCGGCTGCGCGCTGCTGTGAACGCACCGCGTAGGCGTCAACATCTTCGCGGCTGAAGCCGTCGAGTGTCGCCAGCATATCGGCACCCAGACCTTGGGAAACAAAGTAGCTCTTCATAGCCACCCAAGGGTCGCCCGTCGCGCCGCCGGACGCACCAATGCCCACACGGGACATGGACTCAACACCGCCCGCTGCAACCAAGTCTTCATAACCCGCGGCTACTTTGGCGGCGGCCATATTCACCGCATCCAGACCGCCTGCACAAAAGCGATGGAGCTGGGCGCCAGTCGTGACGTTATCCCAGCTGGAGTAGACCAGCGCAGCTTTGGCAATATTCTGGCCCTGTTCATTGACCGGCTCACCGGTAGCCATGATCAGGTCTTCTACCTGCGAGGTATCTAGGTCTAGGCGCTGTTTGAGGGTTTCCAGCAGATTGGTAACCAGATCAATGGGTTTAACTTCGTAAAGCGCGCCGGCGCCTTTCTTACCCTTACCCCGCGGCGTACGAATCGCGTCGTAGATAAATGCTTCGGTAGCCATAGTCTTTCCTGTGTGCAGTCAATTGAATGAGCGACCCGCTCTAGCTGGCCGCACAAATTAGCGCTGCACAATCTAACGCCGTGGCGTGGAAAGACAATAACAATTGCGGTCAATCCGACTGGCAAAGGCTTTATAAACCTTTTTAAAACAGTGGCTTAGCCTTTAAGGTCGCGCTCAAGGAGACTCGCGGCGCTCGCTGAGGCGATATTCGCCGGGGGTCATACTCGTCCATTTTTTGAAGCATCGATGAAAGGCACTGGGGTCGGTAAAGCCCATCAGAGCAGCAATCGCATTGATGGAGAGCTCGGAATTGCTCAGGTAATTAATGGCTGCATCGCGGCGGCATTCGTCCTTGAGCATCTGGAAACTAGTGCCTTCTTTCTTCAGTCGTCGACGCAGTGTCGGTGCCGACATATTCAGGGCTGAGGTGATACGTTCGAAATTGGGCGAGCCTTGACTGAAGTCGTGTCCGATCATAGCGCGTACGCGCGCCACCAGACTGTTATCGTCGCGAGAGCTGGACATCACCATCAAGGGGTAAGGCGCGGTTCGAAGAAACTTTTTCAGCGAGTCCTCAGTGTGCACCAAGGGGTATTCCAGATAACGCGTATCGAACAGGATTTCGTCGCGCTCCTGCGCATAGAGTACCGGGCATTCAAACAGGCGCTCGTATTTAGCTCGACGCTCGGGGTTGTCTGGCGCACGGCGCGCAAAATGCACCTCGCGAAGCTCAATGGGCGTGCCAATCAACCAGCAGTAAAAGCGGTGCCACACCGACAAGCCGTACACATCAGCCGCCTCAACCACCGTGTTTGCCAGCGAACCGTCGCGGGCGCCGGAATAGCCCACCGACGCCGAGCCCCCAATCAGGTAGAAGGAAATCTGGGCCTCGTTGCGAAAAAAGGTGCGGTAGAACTCACAGGCGCGTTTAATTGCCCTGCCCAGGTTTTCACAACCCAAAATGCAATAACACATCATGCGAAAGGCGCCGGGGGTGACACCGCTGCCCTGCAGCAAGCCGAAGGTTTCATCTTGCAACAGGCTCAAAACCTGTTGATAGAGGCGAGTGTATTGCATGGCGGAAATTTGCGACTGATAGCCCGGCGATTTCAAATCCATGGGATTAAAATCGATGCCAGACAGGTCCAATATCGCCCGATAATCGTAGCCCCGCTCGTCCACCAGACTCAGCAGGGAACGAACAAATTTGGTTGGCAGCGTATCAGCGTCCATTGCGGGCTTCATA
Source organism: Paracoccaceae bacterium (assembly GCA_047622145.1). Lineage (GTDB taxonomy): Bacteria > Pseudomonadota > Gammaproteobacteria > Pseudomonadales > Spongiibacteraceae > Litorivivens. The sequence goes on from JBLHMO010000013.1 coordinate 24,235, forward strand.
GTGGATAATACAGTGGAGAAAACCGAATCTTAACATTGCTCTACAATCTCTGCTAAATTGTTAACTATCGACCGTCGTAATAAGAAGGTTTTATGAGTCAGTACGACATCATCATCTCGGGAAAACTACTGGAAGACCTCAGCAGCGAACAGGCAGCTGAACGTCTTGCCACGCTGTTCAAGATGCCGCTTGCGCAGGCAAGCAAGCTGGTTGATGGCAAACCCCATAGCATCAAAAAGAATGTCGACGAAGCAACCGCTCGCAAATTCAAGGCGGTTCTCACCCAAGCCGGCCTGCTGACCCTTGTGCGGGCCGCAGAATCCGCGGTGCCAGCTCCGGCTAGCGAGACAGCCACTACTCAGGCTCTGGCAGCCGAAGCTGCCCTAACCACCAGTGAGCTCGACCTGGCGCCGCCCGGCACACCGGCACTAAAAGACGATGAGCGCACCGAGGTCGCTGCCCCGGAACTGGATCTCTCGAGGTTAACACTGGATGAGATGAAACCTTGGTCGGGCAGCGGCGCGCCCGAGCCCACCCCCGTAGAACCGCCGGATTTTAGTTTGGCGCCGGCCGGGGCTGATATCGAAACCCTGCCCGATACCAGAGAAAAACTGAATCCGGATACCAGCAAACTGGATATCGATGAGCCCGGCGCGATACTGGGCACCAAAAAGAAAGAGGCCCCGCCAGCACCGAACACCAACCACATCAAGCTGAAAAAGCATAATCCCTTTCTTTAATTGGGTTGCTTTTAAGTAGACGGCATTAAATAAAAAGCGATAGTGGGATCACCTCAGCCGGCGCGTAAGGGAATCCGCAGACTCACCCTCAAGCCTGGAAAATTTTCAGCCAACTGCAGACTGCCGCCGTGCAACTTGACCACGGCATTGACCAGACTCAAACCCAGACCATTGCCCGGATGCTCACTGCGACTGGCTTCGACCCGGTAAAAACGCTGCAATACCTTTTCACGTTCGGCTGGCAACACTCCGGGGCCAGAGTCAGCAACATCGACAACAAGCAGGCTCTGCTGCTCCCAGAGGCGCACGCTTACGGCGCCCTGCTCCGGCGTGTACTTGATCGCATTATCAACCAGATTGGCCACCGCCTGAAATAGCAGATTGCGGTCACCGTGAAAACACGGCACCGTAGCAAGATCTACGTCCATTGACTGGGACTTCTCTGATGCCAGCGGTTCATAGAGTTCAATCACATCCAGTAATATGACCTTCAGATCTACCTCGGCAAACCCGGATCGTGGATTTCCGGATTCAACCTGCGCTATTCGAAGCAGAGCACTGAAGGTGGCCAACAAACCGTCGGCTTCATCGATCAGCGACTGCATCTGTTCGGTTTCACCGGTATCGCTATAGAGCTCGCTGAGCTTGTTGCGCAAGCGGGTGAGTGGAGTGCGCAGATCATGGGCAACATTGTCGGAAACCTGCCGCATGCCCAGCATAAGCTGCTCGATTTTATTGAGCATTTGGTTGAGGTTTTCCGCTAAACGCCGAAAGTCACCAGAGGAATCCGATACGTCGATACGCTCGGATAAATCCCCCGACATTATACTGCGCACGCTTTGGTTCATATGATCAATACGCGTGACCATACGACCGGCAACGATGGCTCCACCAATGGTGCCCAATATAATTGTCACGATCATGGAGCGCGTCAAGGCACCGCTGACGAGCTTGGCGCTGTTGATAACGTCGGCATAATGCCGCGCCACCATAACCGTTTCGCCGCTGGGCAGTTTGCGCGAGCGGGCAACGAATTCAGTGCCTACCTCGTCCCAATCGCTAGACAGAACCTCCAAGTCAAAGCCCAGCCAGCCATCGCGATACTGCCGAGATTCGGGCCATTCATCCAGGTTGCCGGCAATACGGTTAAAGTCTTGGTCGACAACGAGGAAGAAAAAACGGATTAAGCGGTCGGGGCCACCATGTATTTTTACAAATTCATCGACGGCAGCCTCGCCCCCGGCCTGATAGGTTTCGGTAAGAGCATTCAGCTCATCGTATATGGTGTTGTGAACTTGGGCGAAGTAGTCCCGAGAAATTAGCGTGTAGATAACCGCCAGCACGAGAAACACGGTAATACTGAGTCCGGCCACATAGCCGGACATAAAGCGAAATGTGAAGCTGTTGAATATTCTATTGAGTATCATCCAGCATATACCCGGCGCCGCGAACAGTAGTCAGTAATTGCTTATCGAAACCTTTGTCGATTTTCTGACGAAGCCGGCTGATATGAACATCGATGACGTTGGTTTGCGGGTCGAAGTGATAATCCCATACGTTTTCCAGCAACATGGTGCGGGTCACCACCTGACCTGCGTGACGCATCAGGTATTCCAATAATTTGTATTCACGCGGCTGCAGGTTAAACACTTCGCCAGCCCGGGTCACTTTGTGAGCCAAGAGATCCATTCCCAGATCGCCCACTTTTAGCCGCGTCTGCGTGGCTGTGGATTCCTGTCTGCGCAACACCGCCTCGATTCGCGCAAGTAGCTCCGCAAAAGCAAAAGGTTTGACGAGATAATCATCACCACCAGCTTTAAGGCCTTTGACCCGATCATCAACATCGCCCAGCGCACTGAGAATTAATACCGGGGTACTGTCGCTGGAGGCCCGCAAGGTTTGAATAATCGTCAATCCATCAACATGCGGCAGCATGCGATCGATAATAGCGACATCGTAATTTTCCGTAGTCGCTTTCACCAGCCCCTGTTTGCCGTCAGCCGCGTGGTCAACGTTGTAACCGCTTTCCTTGAGACCCTTTACGATGTAATCCGCCACACTGGCGTCGTCTTCAATGACCAAAACCCGCATGTTCAAACCCTGCTTTGTCTTATTGAGGCCACCGCAGAATCGATACCGCGCCAACCATGCTTTTGTGCGAGATTACCATTAATCTGCCACAGCTGTCAGCGCCGACGCATTTCAATTACGCGATGGTAATTGCAGCGAGGTGCTACAATGCGCGCTTAACTCGACCACCAACACTGTACTATGACTGAAAATCTCACCACTCTCCCTATTGCCGGCGTCGTGCCGCGCCTCGCCGCCATGGTTTACGACGCATTACTACTGTTTGCCCTGCTGTGCATGGCGACGCTACTGGCGGTGCTTGTGACGGGGCAAATCGACACCACAATTCCGGAAGCCAGCAGCACGGTGATGCACAAAGCCGACCCGCTGGTCAGCGGCTGGAAGTTTCAGCTGTATTTGCTGGCTGTTGCCATGGGTTTTTATTGCGTGTTCTGGCGTAAAAATGGTCAGACTCTAGGTATGCAGGCCTGGCGAATTCAGATTCAGACCGCTGAGGGCGGCACACCGGGATGGGGCCAATGTATCGTCCGCTGTGTGGCGGCGATCGTCTCGTTCGCGTTCGCGGGGCTAGGTTACTGGTCGATATGGCTGGACAAAGAGAACCGCAGCTGGCACGACCGGCTTTCCCGCACTAGGGTTGTGCGACTGCCAAAACGTAGCAGCGTCAAGCGTCAAGCGTCAAGCGTCTGACGCCTGACGTCGCTCACACCCGCCGCATCATCATACCCACGCCAAAGGCTAGACACAGCACAATCGGGATTAGCGTTGCTACCAGAGGCTCAAAACCAAAAACCAAACTGGCGGGTCCAAGCATATCCTGCAGCGTTCGAAAGACAACGCCCACCATTACGCCGGTAAATACCCGAAAGCCCATGGTCACTTGCCGCAAAGGACCAAATACGAAGGAAATTGCCACCAACACCAAGGCCAACATCGCTAGCGGCTGCAGCAATTTCTTCCAGAAGGCTAATTCGTATTCTGCGGCACTGCCGCCCTGCTCCTGCAAATAGCGCGAATAACGCCAGATACCGCTGATGGATAGATCTTCGGGTTGCAGCACCAAGATATTCAGCAATTGAGGTGTTAATACGGTTTCCCAGCGCCGTTGGGAAAATGCTTCCTTGCGGGCCTCGGACTCCGTGAAGTAAGACACGGTGCCGTCTTCCGCCAACCATTGATCGGCGACATAGCTTGCTCGTGCTGCGTATAGCACTTGCTGCAATTCGCGGTTTTCACCAAAGCGATAAACCAGCACACCGTGCAAAATGCCGCCCGCCTCAACCGCATTGAAATGCATATAGCGATTGCCTTCGCGATGCCACATACCGTAAACAGAGTGAACCTTGCCTTCTTTTTGCAGGGCCATCGCCCGCCCACTCTCCGCTATCTGCTGAAATCTCGGTGCAATGTATTCGGCCACGAGCAGGCCCAGCAAGGTCAGTAGAATTGCCGGCTTAAGTACTGCCCACACCAGCCTCGCGGTGCTAATTCCGGCAGCGCGCATCACCACAAGCTCACTGGTTCCCGCCAGTGAACCCAGACCCGCCAAACAACCTACCAGCGCAGCAAAAGGTAAATACTCGTAGATGCTACTGGGAGTGGTCAGCAATACATAGCGGGCAACCTGAAGGAAATTGTAATTGCCGTCGACATCATCCAATTCATCAATCAGAGTCGTCAGCAGATCGATGCCGACGATGACCAGTAGCACCAGAATAATGGCTGAGGTAACCGTTCGACCAATATAACCATCTAGTTTTTGCATCAGCTCAATCTCGCCCGCAACCGCCGCAACCAATCTGAGCCCAGCAAGAGCAGTATGCCCAATACCAGAAAGCAGCCGTGAATCAGCCACAGACCGGGCGTCAACGGCAAACCGCCGCTAACCAGTGCTTCGCGCCCGGAATTCAATGCAACCAAATAAACCATGTACAGCATAAAGGCCGGAAACATTTTCACGTAGCGACCACTACGGTGATCCGTTTTGCTCAACGCAACCGCAATCAGCGCAACAATGGGGACTAGCAGTGCCAGCGAGAATCGCCACTGCAAAGCCGCCCGGTCTTCAGCAGAATCAGACCCGAACAATTCCCAGGTGCTTTTTCCGTCGGCCGCCTTGCGGCCACGAGAGATCTGTTCTTCGGGCAGCCACTGGCCGTAGCGTTCAAAACGCGCAACCTGATAGTCGAGTTCACCGGGCTCGCCCAAGTAGCGCACGCCATTGTTCAATAGCAGATAACGCTGGCCCGAAGCTTCATCGCGCTTGAACAGGCCTGTGTCGGCGGTCACCACCGAGACCAGCATCCGTTTTCCCTCAGCATCCACCGGGTGAGCAATGAAAACGCCGTTCATTCCGTCGTCGTTGCGATTTAGGCTTTCGATATACGTTACCCGGCCACTTTTCTGATCAAGCCGGAAGCGCCCCTCAACGGCCGCCTTCAAACCATCGGACGCCTTGCTTTCGACCAACAGTGCTTCATAGGCGCGAATGCCGGCAGGACTTAACACCGTGCTAAGTACTCCGACAAACAAGGTAACCAGCGCTATGGGCAGCGCTGCCAATGACAGCAACTGAAACCTGCTGACGCCACACGCGTTCATCACGGCGATTTCAGAGTCTACATACAACCTGCCGTAACTCAGTAATATGCCGATAAACATACCAAGCGGCACAATGACTTCGAGAAAATTCGGCAAGCGATACAACATGATGAGAAACAGAAAATCAGGCGCAAGATCACCCGAGGCAACGTCAGCCAGATATTTCACCAGACGGCCGCTCATGATAATGACCAGCAGCGTAAACGTAACGGCAAACATGGACTTGAGTAATTCGCTGGCGATGTAGCGATAAAGAATCAATTCGCTTTCCTGATGGTGATCAATCGGTCGGGGGCTGCTCTTTTCAGAGCAAGAGGCAGCCAGTACACTGTGGGGCCTCCGGCCTGTGTGCCATCATTATCCTTACTTTGCCCCGACTGCGCGAGACCCAACATGCAAATCAGCCTGAAAGCCACCACCCAAGCCAGTAGCCAGAAGTCAGACTGCCTGATAGTCATGCTGACAAGCGACGAGGCGGGTAAGACACCGACTCTGACTGACAAAACTCTATCCCCGCTTATTGCAGCATTGGGCGCTCGTGGCGATTTTAAAGGCAGCGCAGCCCAGACCCTGCTACTGCCGGTATGCCAGGACATTAGTGCACAGCGACTGCTCCTGGTTGGACTGGGTAAAGCCGAATCTCTCAACGACCGCAGCTATGACAAGGCATTGACGACAATGTTCAATGCCCTAAAGCAGCATAAAGTCACCAACGCCAGCCTACTCCCAAGCGAGAGGCTTATCGCATCGTTAGGGATAACGCGAGTGCTCAGCGGTGCAGCTCGATTGGCCGAAACCAGCCAATATCAATACAGCACCTCAGTGAGCAAAAAGCCCGAACCTAAGCTACAAAAAATCACGATCCTCGTCGCCAGCAATGCAACAACGCGCGCCGCCGTTATAGAAGGTCAAGCGGTGGGTCGCGGTATCAATGTGGCGCGCCAGCTCGGCAACTTGCCCGGCAACTACTGCACGCCCAGCTTTTTAGCCAAAGAGGCCAAAGCACTGGGGCGCGCACATGCCAAGCTAAAGGTCTCTGTGCTTGAAGAAAAACAGATGCGTGAACTGGGCATGGGCTCACTACTTTCAGTGAGTGCAGGCAGCGATCAGTCCGCCAAATTGATTGTGATGGAATATAGCGGCGGCGCGAAATCCGTTAAACCACAGGTGCTTGTGGGCAAAGGTATCACCTTTGACAGCGGTGGCATCAGTATCAAAGCCGGCGCCAAAATGGATGAAATGAAGTTTGATATGTGCGGTGCGGCCAGCGTCATGGGCACCATGAACGTCGTGACCGAGCTCAACCTGCCTATCAACGTCGTGGCCATTATCGCCGCCTCGGAAAACCTGCTCAATGGCAGCGCCACCAAACCCGGCGATGTGGTCACCAGCATGTCGGGGCAGACCATCGAAATCCTCAATACTGACGCCGAAGGCCGCTTAGTGCTTTGCGACGCCCTGACCTACGCCGAGCGCTTCAAGCCCGCCACGGTCATTGATATTGCCACCTTAACGGGCGCCTGCGTGGTTGCCCTGGGCAGGCACGCCAGCGGGCTCTACAGCAATGATGACGCCTTTGCCCAACGCCTGCTCGACGCCGGCAACAAAGCGTCCGACCGGGCCTGGCACATGCCCTTGTGGGATGACTACCAGAATCAGCTGGACACTCCCTTTGCCGATATTGCCAATATCGGCGGCCCCGAAGCGGGCAGCGTCACCGCCGCCTGCTTTTTATCGCGCTTCACCAAAAACATGACTTGGGCGCATCTGGACATTGCCGGTACCGCGTGGCTGTCTGCCGGCCCCAAAGGCGCTACCGGGCGTCCGGTGGGGCTGCTTACCCAATATCTCATTGACTGCGGCAAGGCCTGATTACGAGCATGACCAAGGTCGATTTTTACATTCTCGATTCCGTAAAGCCAGCCGATGCCCTGCAGTACTGCTGCAGGCTGGCGGAAAAAGCCTTAAAAAGCGGTATGGGAATCTATATTCACTGCCGCTCAGCCGAGCAGGCAGCCGAACTCGACGACTTGCTGTGGTCCTTCAGTGCTGAAAGTTTTGTGCCTCACGCGCTAAAAGCACCTGAGGCTAAAACCAGGGTTGTGATTGGCAGCGACAGCAGTGCTCCGGAAGCCGCCGAGCTGCTGATCAATCTGGCAGCAGAAATTCCCGACTTTTTCAGTCGCTTTCAACGCGTGGCCGAGATCGTTTGTCAGGAACAAAGATGGTTGCTGCCCAGTCGCGGCCGCTACCGCTTTTACAAAGATCGCGGCTACCCGCTGAAAACGCACAAGATTGTCTAAGCTTGGGTAGCCCCACCAGGCAATTCCAGTATAATTATCCGCCACCCGCGCGACCGGCCCTATATAACACTGCTTGGTCGCAGCTCTCCTTTGTTGTAACGAATTGGATTTATGGACAAGACATTTCAGCCCGCGAAACTCGAAGCTCATTGGTATCAGCAATGGGAAGAAAAAGGCTATTTTCGCCCCTCTGGCGAGGGTGACTCCTATTGCATCATGATTCCGCCGCCGAACGTCACCGGCAGCCTGCATATGGGCCATGCGTTTCAGGATTCCATTATGGATGCGCTAACCCGATACCAACGCATGAAGGGCCGCAATACGCTTTGGCAAGTAGGCACCGATCACGCCGGCATCGCTACGCAAATGGTAGTCGAACGAAAACTCGCAGTGGAGGAGGACAAAACTCGCCATGAGCTGGGGCGCGACCAGTTTCTTGAAAAAATTTGGGAGTGGAAGGCAGAATCGGGTGACACCATCACCCGTCAATTACGACGCTTGGGTGCCTCGGTAGACTGGGAACACGAACGCTTCACCATGGACGACGGCTTTTACAAGGCCGTGCAAGAAGTCTTTGTTCGGCTCTATGACGAAAAACTGATTTACCGCGGCAAGCGCCTCGTCAACTGGGACCCTAAGTTACATACCGCCATCTCCGATCTCGAAGTCGAGAATCACGATGAGCAAGGGCATATGTGGCAGTTCCGCTACCCGCTGGCCGACGGCGCTCGCACTGCCGATGGCAAAGACTACCTGGTCGTGGCCACCACCCGGCCGGAAACCATGCTCGGCGATACCGCGGTTGCGGTAAACCCAAAAGACGAACGCTACCTCAGCCTGATTGGAAAATTCGTCCAGCTACCACTCGTCAACCGCCTCATCCCGATTGTCGCCGACGATCATGTCGATCGCGATTTCGGCACCGGCTGCGTCAAAACCACGCCTGCGCACGACTTCAATGACTACGCGATCGGCCAGCGCCATTCGCTGCCGATGATCAATGTCCTGACCGAAAACGCCGCCATTCGCAGCAGCGCCGAAATATTCAACAGCGACGGCTCCGAGAATACCGACATAGACCCCAGCCTGCCCACGGAATACGCGGGGCTGGATCGCTATAACGCGCGCGCAGCGATTGTCATCGCTTTTGAAAAAGCTGGACTGCTGGAAAAGATTGATGACCACGCACTGAAAGTACCGCGCGGTGATCGCTCCGGCCTAGCCATCGAACCCATGCTCACCGACCAGTGGTTTGTCGATGCCAAAACGCTGGCGAAACCGGCTATTGAGGCGGTGGAAGACGGGCGCATAGAGTTTGTCCCCAAGCAATACGAGAATATGTACTTTTCATGGATGCGTGACATTCAGGACTGGTGTATCTCCCGCCAACTGTGGTGGGGCCACCGCATTCCCGCCTGGTATGACAACGAAGGCAATATCTACGTCGCCCGCGATGAAGCAGAAGCGCGCAGCAAATACTCGCTCGCAACCGATCTGGAACTGAAACAGGACAACGATGTCCTCGACTCTTGGTTTAGCTCGGCGCTGTGGACCTTCGGCACCTTGGGCTGGCCTGAAATTACCGAGCGCCTTAAAACCTTCCACCCAACAGATGTTCTGGTCACTGGCTTTGACATTATTTTCTTCTGGGTGGCG
>JBLHMO010000014.1:0-33550 GCA_047622145.1 Paracoccaceae bacterium
CTTAATCTGCTATCCAAATCCCAGGTGGTTAATACCTTCGGTAACGGGCCAGCAATGCAATGAGCAGGCGCGCTTTATTGCCACGCGGGTGAGCAATTGTAGAGCGCGTTTTTCTTCGAAGGTTTCCAGTACCGCGAGCGGGATGCGGGAATCGAATATTAGGTTGAGATCATGGGGCGTAAACATAAGCGGCTCGGCAACGTCTGATAAGCAGATTTTGGCTAAAACAAAAAACGCCGAGGTATGGGCGCATCGGCGTTAAAAGACCGGACGGGAGGGGTCAGACAGTTTGAACTTGCGGAGTGTTGTCGCGCGCTTCCAAGTTCTTGAGTTTGGTGGTTCATGGGTGAATCTCCATTAATAGGTTGGTTGGCTATAGTCGGCTGCCCTGGTTCGTGGAAATTCTGACTCGGCCTCATTTGCTGTAGCGTTCGCAGTTTCCTCTTTGCACAAATAGAGCAAAATACGATATAAATGCACTTACAGTTTGCATAAATGCATTTGTGGCGAGATGGCGGTTGTGCCGCCACTGGGGGAATCATTGTGAAAGATTGGGATGACATGCGTTTTTTTCATTCGGTCGCCGAGGGTGGCTCACTCAGTGCAGCCAGTCGCTCGCTCAGCGTGAATCATTCCACGGTATTTCGGCGGATCAATCAGTTGGAGGAGCGCTTGCAGGCTCGGCTATTTGACCGCGTGGACAATCGCTATCAATTAACAGACACCGGCGAGCAACTCTTTACGCGTATACAGCAAGTGGCCAATGTAATGGATGATGTTGAACGCCATGTCGCAGGCAAAGATAGCTTGCTGGAAGGCTCTATTCGACTGACCTGCCCCGATACCTTTCTCGACTGGATAGTGCCCGGTCTGATTGCTGATTTTTGCCGGGAGTATCCGCAGGTGACCATTGAATTACGGGCAGACCAAGAGCATTTGGACCTTGCCCGCCGCGAGGCCGACGTCGCGCTGCGGGCAACTAACAAGCCGCCGGACTATCTGATTGGGCGTCGACTGGGCCAGTTCGGTTGGCGCTTTTACGGGCAACCAGATCTATGCGATGGTGAATTTGCCGGACTTTCACAACTGCCTGATAGTGCATTTCCAACCCTTCCGGTGATCGCGCCCGAGGGGCGCCTGTTGGAAATACCCGCCTGCCAATGGCTTGACAAGCAGTTACCGCGATTTCGGGTTACTGCGCGTGCCGGCACCTTGCGCGCGGCTGCGGCTATGGCGCAGGCGGGTTTGGGCGTCGCTCTACTTCCTGTGGAGGCGGGGCTGGCCTTGACTGAACTTGCGCAGCCAGCAAAGAATTTCGACACAGGGATTTGGCTGCTGAGGCATCCCGACATGCGCAGCAATACGCGTTTGACCTGTTTTACCCGTTTCCTTGCACAAGCCTTTACGGATTGGTTTCAGGTGAACGCCAATTAGAAGCGTTAGGGTTTGCCTTGTTAGTCCGCCCGCTCACATCGCTGCGCGCTCGCTATCAGCATTTGACTCCTAGCTCGAATTCGGGTGTCTTACTGCGCAGCACAATAAAAAATAGACCGTGAATTGGACCCAATAATCATGAAACAGAGCTTTTCAGCCTCACTTCTCAAATGGCGTTTCCTAACATCCGTGCTTGTTCTGGCACTATGCGGCTGGTTGGTGACGGGTACTGATGAGCCTAGCTTCGATACCGATTACCGCGTTTTTTTCGACGATGATGACCCGCAGCTACTAGCGCACGAGAGTATCGAGCGCGAATTCACCAAGTCACAAACGCTACTGTTTTTGGTTGAATCTCTAGATGGCGATTTGTTTTCTGCCAAGCGACTGGCGTCCTTGCAGGAGCTCACCAATGATGCTTGGCGACTGCCTTATGTGTTGCGTGTTAACTCGCTAAGTAATTATCAGCATACCTCGGCCGAGGGCGATGATTTGTGGGTGGAAGACCTTATTGATCAGCCCTTGGATTATAGCGAAGCCGATACAGCGCGCATTCGCGATATCGTCATGGCCGAATCGGAATTGCGCGGCATTCTGATATCCGATGATGGTCGAGTGACAATGGTCGCGGCCTATGTTGACCTCGATGCCGCTGAAGAGTCGGTGAGTGCAAAAACAGAACTGATGCTGAAGGCGCGTGCCCTGGCAGCCGAATTTGAAAGCCGTCATCCTGATCTGAAGTTGCGGATTAACGGCCAGGTAGCCGTTGACTATGCACTAGAGGAAACCGCGACTGACGATGCCGCCAAGGTTGAATTTCGCATGTTATTGGCCTTGCTCTTGCTGATGGCAGTGCTACTGCGCTCGATAGCAGCCACGCTGGGCAGCGTTGCGGTGATGCTGGCAACCGTTGCAGCAGCAGCGGGCTTAACGACGCTCTTGTACGACAGCTTCAATGCCATCAACGTGTCTAGCCTATATGTTGTGGTGATGCTTTCCATGCTCGATTGCGTACACGTGCTGTCGGCCTATTTCAGCCGGCTTGCCTCGGGCGACAATAAATTTGATGCCATGCGCGCAAGTATCGACAAAAATCTCGAAGCCTTATTTTTGACCACACTCACAACGTCGATTGGTTTTGGCGCCATGAACTTCAGCGCCTCGCCACCGTTTCGTGAATTTGGCACCGTCACCGCAATCTCAGTGTGGATCGCGCTGCTACTCAGCTTAACCTTGCTACCGGCAATCGTGCTGCTGTTTCCGGGTAAAGCTCAGCGCCGCGCGCCGGTAACAGCCATGGTCGAGTGGCTGCAAGCGATTTTCCCGCGTGCCAGTCGCTGGTATATGCCAACGGGGTTTCTATTCGTTGCGGTGCTGCTGCCACTGGCGTTTACCAATGTCGCCGACGACGATTTGATGGAGGCATTTTATGAAGACGCACCCATTCGGCAGTCGGCAGCCTTTGCGGAAAAGCACCTGGCCGGCTATGCCTTTATTGAGTACTCCCTGCGCGGAGAGGGCGCCAACAGTGTTACTGAGCCAGCATATCTTAAGCAGACCGAAGCCTTTGTTACTTGGTTGGAAGCGCAACCGGAAGTGCTACATGTAGCCAGTTTTTCGAGGATAGTGAAGCGCTTAAGCAAGTCCATGCACGGAGATCAAGAGGAGTGGTATCGCATTCCGGATGATCCGCGCGCCACCGCTGAGTACGTATTGGTTTATGAATCCAGCGTACCTCCGGGCCTAGACTTACAAGATAGCGTTAATCTTGATAAAAGCGCTTTGCGCGTCACGGCCTATCTCAAGTCGATCAGTAGCGTCGAAGGCATTGATTTCAGCGCGAGGGCTATGAGCTTTCTTGAGCAACAAACGGCGATCGTCAGCGCAGAAGCCGCCAGCCCTTTCCTAATGTTTGCCTATATCGGGCAGGAAAATATTCGTAGCATGCTAATAGGCTGCATCATCGTATCGCTGTTCGTATGCCTTACTATGATCATCACTTTTCGTTCAGTGATCTTAGGTGTGCTGTGTATGATTCCCAATTTGATGCCCGCGGTGCTGGCCTTCGGTTTGTGCGGGCTCTTTATTGGCGAGATCAATATGGGTGGTGCGCTGGTGTTTACCATCGCCTTGGGCATTGTGGTGGATGACACCATTCACTTTGTAGTGAGTTATCGGCGAGTACGCCGAGAGACTTCCTTAAGCCCTGAACAGGCGATTGAGCAAACCTACAGCTTGGTCGGTCGCGCTATTATCATCACCAGTATTATGCTGTGCGTTGGCTTTCTTATCCCCGTCATTTTTGCCAACTTGAAAATGAATGAGTTGTTCTATGGTCTGGCCTTTATTTGTGTCGCCGGTGCCTTGCTAGCTGATTTGTTTTTCTTGCCGGCCATGCTGGTATGGATAGACAAGCGTTTTCCCGGCGTGGTGGCACCACGTGCGTAATTTAGGCCTACTCATCGTAGTACTTGCATGCAGCTTCTCAATCGTCATTGCCAGTGAATGGCGGCAGGAAGTGACCTTGGAGTACCGGCAATTTTCGGAAAAAGGCAGCCAAGGGCAGGTCAGCAACGACAGCTCGCTACTGTGGGAGGCTAACTACCGGCAGGATTGGAATGAGGGGCGTGATATTTTGGTGGTCGCACCGCGCGCCCGATTGAGTAATCGAGATAGCGAACGCAATCTGTTTGATTTTCAATCTCTGAGTTGGAGCCATATCGGTGAGGGCTGGGAATTGCGCAGCGGTGTACGAACCGAAACCTGGCAGGTGGTCGAGTCTGCGCATTTGATTGACATTCTCAATCAAATAGATGCCACCAGCGACGTCGACGGTGAAGACAAATTAGGTCAGCCCATGCTGAATCTTGTGTGGTATCAGGATTGGGGCAGTATCGAGATATACGCACTGCCGGGCTTTCGCGAACGCATGTTGCCGGGCGACGACGGCCGACTTCGTTTGCCCCTGCCCTACGATACCGAATCCGCAGACTACGAGTCTGGGGCAGAAAATCTGCGCACTGATGCGGCAGTGCGTTTCAGTGCCCAGTTAGGTGAATGGGAGCTGGCGCTGACCCATTTTAGCGGCACCAGCCGAGAGCCGCTGTTCAATTTCGTTAGTGGGAAATTGCGGCCCTTTTACCCTGTAATCGACCAGAGTGGACTGGAGCTGCAATATGCGGCCGGTGACTGGTTGTGGAAATTTGAAGGGGCTACACGTTCAGGTTTTGGTGGCCGTTATAGTTCGGCGGCGGGCGGTTTCGAATACACCTATTCTGGCATCACCTATGGCGGTCACGATCTTGGGGTTTTAATCGAGTATCTTTTTGATGATCGAGGCCAGCGCGCTACCTTGAACAATGATGTGTTTATAGCGCTACGTTGGAGCCTGAACGATCTGGACGGCACTGAGTTGTTGGCCGGCGTGATTACCGATGCCGACAGTGGCGAGTACTTGGCGGTGGCCGAATATTCCCAGCGTTTCGGCAGTGTGTGGCGAGTCAGTGCCGACCTGCGCTGGTTCGATGGACCTTCGCAGCTGGCCGATCAGCAACTTGGCTTCTTATTTGACGAAGACTATGTGAGTATCGAGCTAACGCGCTTTTTCTGATACTAAATAAGGTGAGGTAGGGGTGGAAAATAAAATGGCTTATGGCGCACTGCGCGGTTTTGCGCTGCTGGCGTCGACACTGCTAGCTCCGCAGTTGCTCTTGGCAGACGGTGTTGCAGACAATGTAGCCGCAGATGCAACTAACAAAGCCTACCGGCTTATGGCGGAATCGGAACAGCGCGATGAGGGCTGGGTCGACAACCGCTCTGAAATGCAGATGATTATCCGCCGGGGAGATGGCCGAGAGATTGTTCGCGAACTGCGTACCCAGGCTTTGGAAGGCGCTAGCGGTGAAGATAAAAGCCTGATGGTGTTTGACGAGCCGCTGGACGTGCGCGGCACCGTGTTTCTTACTCACAGTTACCCGCTGAACCCGGACGACCAGTGGATTTATCTGCCCTCGCAAAATAAGGTAAAACGTATTAGCTCAAAGCGCCGTAACGGTCGCTTTATGGGTAGCGAGTTCACCTTTGAAGATATGGCTGCTTTCGCGCTGGAGGAGAATGACTATATCTACCTTCGTCAGGAAGCCTGTGACGAATTGCAATGCCACGTCATTGAGGTTCGTCCGAAAGACAAATATTCAGGTTATGAAAAATTTATTTATTATATGGATGTGGAAGAGCTGAGAGCATGGCGGATTGAGTTTTACGACAAGCGCACGGGCAAACACGTTAAAACCATGACCATGAGTAATTACCAGCGATATCTGGATAAATTCTGGCGGGCCGAACAGGCGACAATGCGAAATATGGTTAGCGGCGCTGAAACAGAAATTCGCTGGCGTAAAGAAGCATTTCGTACCGGCATGAGCGAGCAAGACTTTAGCAAAACCGCCTTGGAGCGTCGTCAGTGAGAAAAAATATTTTAATTACGGGCGCCAGCTCAGGCCTCGGATATGAGATGGCAAAACAATTTGCCGCAAAGGGCAGGAACCTTGCATTGTGCGCTCGCCGCGAGGACCAGCTGCAAGCTCTTAAGGCCGAACTACTGGAGATCGATGGCAGCATCGACGTGCTGATTAAGCCCTTGGACGTGTTGGACTATGATGCGGTTGAGCGTGTTTTCAACGAGGTTCATAGTCATTTTGGTGTGCTTGATCGCGTTATTGTTAACGCGGGTATGGGCAAAGGGCAGGCACTGGGCAAGGGTTATTTCCACGCTAACAGGAAAACGGCGGAAACCAATTTTGTCGCGGCCATCGCACAGTGTGATGCAGCAATGGCCATTTTTCGCAAACAAAACGCGGGGCATTTAGTCGCCATATCGTCTATGGCTGGATTGCGTGGCATGAGCGGGACGACCATGGTCTATTCCGCCACCAAGGCCGGTGTCGCCGTGTTGATGGAAGGTCTGCAAATGGAGTTGCTAGATTCCCCCATAAATTGCACGACTATTTTTCCCGGCTATATCCTCACTGACATCAACCGCGATATGAAGAAAGTGATGTTTCGGGCAGATCTGGAATCGGGTACGCGCTCAATCGTAAAAGCTATAGAGCGCGAAAAACCTAAAGCCTATGTGCCTGGTATAACGTGGTGGATACTGGGGCACATTATGCGCAGGCTTCCCCTGCGTATCCTGAAAAAGGCTGGAGGGCAGTAGCATGAGCGCGAGCGATCAGTCTTTCGAGTACGTGGGTTTCTGGGCGCGTGCCATTGCGATGCTGATCGATACGATTGTGCTGGTGGTCGTGACCTGGCCGATACTATTATTGGTTTACGATGTGAATACGCCGATTGCCACGGCCGATATGGCAACAGATACCGCCTACATTGTTATCTCCTACGTACTGCCGACGATTGCCGTTATTTTCTTGTGGCGGAAATATCGCGCCACACCGGGCAAAATGCTATTCAAGGCCGAAGTAGTCGACGCCACCACACATGAAGCCATGAGTGTGGGGCAATTGGTATTGCGCTACTTTGCTTATATCCTGTCGTCGCTACCGCTGTGTTTGGGGTTTTTGTGGGTTGCTTTCGACAGTCGTAAGCAGGCTTGGCATGACAAGCTGGCTGGCACGGTCGTTATCCGGCGAATACCCGTTTTGGCTAATTCCTCTGCGGGTATCGAACACCCGTAGTACGCGAGAAACTTCCCGGTTTTGATAGGGAGGCTGTTACCGTTTGACGATCCGGTGAAGTTGTAGGCCTGAATAAGCCGCAGGCGTCAGCGTTGCCCGCGACGCGTTGCGGCTATTCAGGCACCGCGACGCCCGAAACGCCTGCGGCTTATTCGGGCCGACCTTAGTCTATTTTTTTGGAACTGCAGGGCGCTGCCAATCACCCCTCTTGCGAAGTATCGGCACAAGCCTTGTGCAAAATACATAGTTGCCAGACTTCGCCGCCTAGCGTAGAATTACGTTCGAATATCATTCGAATAGACCTCGATTATGCCTCCCGCGCCCCGTTATACCCCCGAAGAAGAGCAAGAAATAGTGCTTGATGCGGCCGTTGCCTGTATCGAAGAGAGCTCTTTATTAGGCTTTACCATAGGGTCCATCGCCAAGCGCGCAGAGCTGTCGGTGGGCTCGTTATACAAACATGTACAAAGCAAGGAAGACTTGTTGGTGGCGCTGGCAACCCGGCTGACACGACATACCCGTCGTGTCTCCGGGGAAATACTTGGGGCCGACCTGAGTTCGCCGCAACGTATTATTGCCCTGAGTTTGCTCGATCCCCAGAAAACCCTGCTGTTTAGCTTCGACGGGCACCTGAACACCTTGATCAGTAGTGAGGCTATCTTGGGGCGGGCATCAAGCCAGTGGTTGGCGCAACTGCGCGACGCAGCTGAAAGCATCGACTTGATGTTCAGTGATTTTTTCCACGCCGCTGCCGGCAATGGTGAACTGGCGATTGCGGATGAGGACGAATTGAACACGCTCAGCATGGGTTGTTGGTCGATGTGTGCAGGCTTTCAACATATTGCACTCATGCGGCATGTGCGTGGCGGTGGGCGGCAGGAACAAATTTTGCAGTACCCGCTGCAACCCGACGACTACCCGGTTGTTTGCACCCAGCGCCTGCTCAGTACCTATCAGTGGCAGGCACCGCTAACGCGCATCGGTATTGATAAAGCCTGTGCCACCTTGGTGGCGATGGGCTATCGCTAAGAAATTGAAATTATTTTGGAGAGTTTACCGATGAAATCAGCTTCATCAAAATGTTGGCTTATCAGCATCCTGATAATGGTGCTGGTCATTGGGGGTCTGGCGGTTTTTAAAGCGCAGGAAATCATGGCGGCGATAGCCTTCGGGCAGTCTTTTCCGGAGCCTTCGGCGGCGGTGGAAGTGCATGTGGTTGAGAGCGGCAGTTATCAAGCTATGCAAAAAGTGTTTGCTGAAGTTATCGCGCCCCAGCGATTGGATTTGCGCAATGAGTTGGGTGGCATTATTGCGGCGGTCGGTTTTAACTCTGGTGAACAGGTAGAAAAGGGGCAGTTGTTGCTGCAATTGGACGTGCGTGAAGACAATGCGCGATTGCGTGCCTTGCAGGCGCGGCAACAACTGGCTGCGCGAACCTACGAGCGCAACCAGAAGCTGTATAAACAGCAGCGTATCAGCGAGCAAATGCTGGAGGAATCAAAAGCCGAATTTGATACGCTCGCGGCCGAGCTGACGCAGGTTAAAGTGCAAATCGACAAGAAGAGCATCACCGCGCCCTTTGCCGCGCGTGCGGGCATACACCGTCTAGAGCCGGGTCAGCTACTTCCTGCCCAGTCTTCAATTACCACTCTAGTGGGTTTTACATCTTATTTATGGTTGGATTTCGAATTGCCCCAGGCCGCTACCTTGTTGAAGGTGGGTGACACGATTACCTTGCTCGCCTCATCCGGGCACCTGACAGCAGAAGTTATTGCACGTGAAGGAGAGTTGTCTAATAACTCCAGACATTTACGCTACCGTGCGCAGTTTTCTGCGAGCGGGCACAGTCTGTTGCCGAACTCCGTGGTGGATCTGCAGGTGTCAGCCGGCGAAGCAGTGTCAGCAGCGCTTATCCCCGACACCGCCCTGAGAGTCGATCAACTAGGTAACTTTGTCTATGTGCTGAGCGAAGATCCTGACACCGGCGACTTGCGTGCGCACCGGCAGCCGGTTGAAGTGGGTAGCCGTCGCAAGAATGAGGTCGCTATTTTGTCGGGTCTGAATTCGGGCGATCGCATCGCCGCGAAGGGCGCGTTCAAGTTACGCGACAATGCCAAAGTGTCAGTTCGACAAATCAATGTCGGGGACAAGTCTAGTGCTAAGGAGCCGCAGTCATGACTCCCGGCGAAAAACCTTCGGTGATGGATGCTTTTGTTATACGCCCGATACTGGCTTTAGTTGTTTGCGTCGTGCTGGTGTTTGCCGGGCTGCGGGCCACGCAAAGTATTCCGGTCTTGCAGTTTCCTCGCATAGAAAGCGCCACGCTGGTGATCAGTACCGTATATGTGGGCGCATCTGCTGACGTGGTGCAGGGCTTTGTAACAGAGCCCATTGAACGCGCAGCGTCTACAATACCCGGTGTCGATTATGTGGATTCCACAACAACGGCCGGTGTTAGTACCGTCAAGGTGTGGTTGCAATTAAATCACAGCACCACCTCGGCACTGGCAGAGTTGTCGACGCGTCTCAGTCAAATCCGCTTCGAATTGCCACAAGGTGCTGAAGACCCTGCGGTAGAAGTGCAGCGCGCCGACCGGCCGCAAGCGCTATTCTACCTAGATGTGGTGGCCGATCACCTAGGTCGAGCGGAAGTAACTGATTACCTAAAGCGCGAAGTTAACCCGCTGATTGCCGCCATCGACGGCGTGCAACGGGTCGATTTGGAAGGCGGGCGTGATCCGGCCATGCGCATCTGGCTAGACCCTACGCGACTGTCTTCTTTCGGTATGAGTTCGTCGGATGTGTTGTCGGCGCTGCGGAACAATAATGTTATTGCAACGGTAGGCCATACGGAGAACGATTGGCAGCGCATTAATTTGCTCGCCAACACCACCCTGCAAACCCCCGAAGATTTCAAACAATTAGTACTGCGCAAAGAGCGCGGTGCCATGCTGCGCTTAGGTGATATAGCGCGTATCGAATTGGGTGAAGAAGAGGGCGTAGTTAACGCGCGCTACAACCAACGCAGCAATGTCTTTATCTCGGTGTGGCCACTACCGGGGGCCAATGAAATTGCCATCGGTGATGCGCTGTATCCGGTACTGGAAGACATTAACAGCAATTTGCCCGCGGGCATTCACATTGCAGATGGTTACGATGGCACGGTGTACATGCGCGACGCATTGCGTGGAATTTTTATCACGCTCGCCGAAACTATATTACTTGTAGGATTGGTTGTACTGGCGCTGATGGGTTCATTTCGAACCGCGCTGGTGCCTTTGTTGACCATTCCTATTTCAATTCTGGGTGCCTTGGCGTGCATGTCGCTTATGGGCTTTTCGCTTAACCTGCTTACCACGCTGGCCATCGTTTTGTCGGTGGGGCTGGTGGTGGACGACTCCATCGTCGTTGTGGAAAACGTTGCGCGGCATATGCGTGAAGGCTTGTCGCGCCGACAGGCTGCTTTGGTTAGCAGCCGGGAATTATTCGCTCCTATTGTGACAATGACACTGACCTTGGCGGCGGTGTATGCCCCCATTGGATTTTTGTCTGGCTTGAGTGGCGTTCTGTTCAAAGAGTTTGCTTTCACTCTGGCAATAGCCGTCATGATTTCCGGCATTGTTGCGGTTACCCTTGCGCCCATTATGAGCGCCAGAGTGACGCCCGAGGGCGGGCATGAAGGCCGTATCACCCAGTGGGTGAATGATCGTTTTGATCGCTTGCACGAAAGCTATGCCAATGCCTTGAACGAAATATTTTTGTGGCAGAAGCAAATATTAGTGATGGGCTTGATATTCAGTCTGCTCGCTGTGCCCTTTCTGATGTTTTCCCAGAAAGAGCTGGCTCCGGTCGAAGACGAAGCGTCATTGAGTGTGGTTGTTGAAGCACCGCCCGAGGCATCACTGGACTATACCAACCGCCAAATGCATGACGTGGTTGACGGGCTGTTAGAACTGCCCGGCACAACCTTGATGTGGCAAATAGTGCTGGCCGGTGGTGGCTTTGGTGGTATGAGCTTTATAGATACCAATCAGCGCGACTACAGCGTGCAGGACATCTTACCCCGGGCTTACGTTGCCTTGTCACAGGTCAAAGGCGTTACGGCTTTTCCGATCTTGCCGTCGTCCTTGCCAACGGCAGGTCAGTTCGACGTTGAAATGGTGGTGCAATCACCAGACAGCTATCCAGATATGAAGCAGTACGCCAGCAAAATGGTGCAGAGCGCTTTTGCCAGCGGAAAATTCATGTTTGCGGAAACTGATCTGAAAATCGATTTGCCAGAAGTGCGACTTAATATCGATCGCGATCGAGTGGCAGACCTCGGCATGACCATGCAATCGGTTAACGATCAGATTGCCACCATGCTGTCGGGCAACTACGCCAACCGCTTTGATGCCAAGGGCCGCGCTTACCGCGTAATCCCCATGGTGCAAAACGCCGATCGTCACGATGCCGAAACCATTCTCGATTTAATGCTGCAAACGCCCGAGGGCGATCTGATACGGCTGTCATCGATAGCGAGTCTGGCGTACGAAGTATCGCCGCGGGTGCTTGGCAAGTTTGACCAGAAACGCTCGTTCCGCCTTTACGGTGGCGTTTTACCTGGCACCACGAAAGAGCAGGGTCTGGCGGCTTTGGAGAAAGCGGCGGCAGAGGTTTTGCCCCCGCGCTACTCTATTGACTATGCCGGCGAGTCGCGACAAATACGCAAAGAGGGTAACACCATGATGGGTGTGCTCGGCATAGCGCTGGTGCTGGTCTACCTGATGCTTGCGGTGCAGTTCAACAGCTTGCGAGACCCATTGGTGGTACTGCTGGGCTCCGTGCCTTTGGCGATTGCCGGGGCCTTGTTGTTCCCCTTTTTAAGCTGGACGAGTATCAACATCTATTCGCAGATAGGGTTCATTACTTTGGTTGGTCTGGTCGCTAAAAACGGAATTTTAATTGTCGAGTTTGCCAATCAGGCGCAAAAGCAGGGTGCCCGCAAACGCGAAGCCATTTGCATTGCCGCCGAAACGCGCTTGCGTCCGGTTTTGATGACAACTGCGGCAACTGTCTTGGGGCATTTGCCGCTGGTGTTGGTTAGCGGCCCCGGTGCCGAGGCGCGTAATAGCATCGGTATTATTTTGGTGGCAGGCATGATCATTGGCACGTTCTTTACACTACTGGTGTTGCCTTGCGTCTATCTTTGGCTGGCAGAGGAGCATGAGCCGGAAGGAGTGGATTCGCCCTTAAAGATAGCGCCGGGCTGAGTGCAGTGATCTTCTTCGAGTTCGCCGCATAAATCCGAGTGATTGTGCGGTGTACTCTTTAATGCAATAGAGATAGCGAATTGAAATTTTCTAAACTTTGGGGCAGTGTTCCGAGCAAATACAGCCACCTTATTTTCGCCTTTTTTATGGCCTTGTTGATGTCTATGCTCATGTCACTGGTGATTTCGATTTTTAATGTGGGCCTAGTGAGCAACATTGTGTCGATCTGGCTGAAAGCTTGGCTGTTTGCATTTACGGTGGCCTTTCCGGTCACCCTATTGATTTCCCCAGTCGTACGCAGGCTTGTAAAAATTCTTGTCGATGACTGACCTTGAGGTGAGTGACCCTCATGCGACTCGCCGTAAGCGCCTTCTCGTTTTCTCCGGACCTGAGGGAAAGTTTGGTGTAGCCGGCGCGCCTTCGCGCTGGAGATAGTCGAAAATTGCGTCGCGTATAGAGGCGTCGCCACCGCTGATGCCCTGATTTCCAAATAGCCGGTTGAACTCCAGCACGAAAGGTCTGTCGCCGACCATAGCAATATCGAAACCGGCGTGGTTAACATCTAGTGACTGTGCGAGTTCTAGTGCGAGCGCTATCGCTGCCTGCGGCACCGGGCTGTGGTCGGCCAAGCCGCCCTTGGCGACATTATTGTAAAAGCCGCGCGCGGCTTGCTGACGCCAGTAGGCCGCGAGCACTTTATCGCCGATAACGATAATTCGGATGTCGCGATCAATGGGCAGATATTCCTGTACATAGAGCGTGTCGCCGAGGGCCACATAATCCAGCCATTCTTGCCGCGAGTCTATCAGCCAAACACCATCGCCTTGTGAGGCCTTGGGCAGTTTGGCAACAAAGGGCGTAATCATGTCCTGCCATAGTCGTTCGGCGTTGCTGGGCGTGTTGGCCAATATCCAAGTGTCTGGCGTATTGTGCGGCGCAACGAGCTCGAAGGCTCTCGTCATTTCAACCTTGTTATGGCCGAGACGGTAGCTGGCTTCGCTGGGAAATATCCGTGCCTTTAATCCGTACTGAAGCGCATTCAGTTGCCAGTACGGGGGAAATAAAACCCACTGCGCCTTACTGATTTCAGCTTTGTATTGAAAGACCTGCTCCGGCTTTACCTGCAGAGTGTCTGCGAAGCCCAGAGAGCGAAAAACGTCGAAAGAAATCCACACCATAATGTGTACTGCATGAAGGGGTCGGCCTTTTTAAGGCAAGTTCCCGCTGCCGTCAATTAGCTGAGTCCTTATTTGATGGTATTGCGAGGCGAGTCGGGGACTTGGGGGGTGGTACCGTCTAATCAAAATGCTATATATATTCATTATATCTATATATAAGGTCTATATTAGACCTTATATTGGCAATTGTTCGTCTATATAAAATAAAAACTGTCTGGCTTAGGGTCTACTATGCTTGTAGATAATTGAGCATTAACAGGGCAGGCCATGACACGTCGAAAAATTTCGCTGGACGATAAGTACGCACTGAATACTACCCGTGCCTATCTCAACGGCATTGAGGCTTTGGTGCGCCTGCCTATCTTGCAGCGCCAGCGCGACCTTGAGCGGGGCTTGAACACGGCTGGTTTTATTTCCGGCTATAGGGGCTCGCCATTGGGCGGGCTCGATCAAGCGATGTGGAAGGCACAGAAGTATCTGGACCAGCACCATATCAAATTCCTGCCCGGCGTTAACGAAGACCTTGCCGCCACGGCCGTGCGTGGCAGTCAGGAAGTGGGCTTGTTTCCCGGTGCGAAATACGACGGTGTGTTTGGCATGTGGTACGGCAAGGGGCCGGGGGTAGATCGCAGCATGGACGTTATTAAACATGCGAACGCCGTCGGTACCTCACAGTACGGCGGTGTGCTGGCGGTGGCGGGCGATGATCACGCGGCAAAATCATCGACGTTACCGCACCAGTCAGAACATATGTTTATGGGCGCTTCCATTCCGGTGCTGGCGCCGGCCAATGTCCAGGAAGTGCTGGATCTTGGCATTTACGGTTGGGAGCTGTCGCGCTACTGCGGAACGTGGGTCGGTTTGAAAGCCATCACCGAAAATATGGATTCGGCTATTTCGGCTGAAATAGACCCTCACCGCATTAACATCATTATTCCCGACAGTTTCGAATTGCCGCCCGACGGCGTACACGTACGCTGGCCTGACAATCCGCTTGATCAAGAGCGACGATTAAATAAGTTCAAAATCTACGCGGCCCGCGAATTTGCCCGGGTTAATAATCTCAACTATGTCGTGCTGGACAGCGCGAATCCGCGCCTGGGCATTATTGCCAGTGGTAAGGCCTATCTCGATGTGTTGCAGGCCTTGGAAGATTTGGGTATCGATAAAAACAAGGCCGCCGAGATTGGCCTGCGGGTCTTTAAAGTCGGCATGCCCTGGCCACTAGAGCCGGTAAACACCCATGCCTTTGCCGACGGTCTGGAAGAAATTTTGGTGGTGGAGGAAAAGCGCTCCATTATCGAAGATCAGCTAACGGGCCAGCTTTACAACTGGTCGGTTGAAAAACGACCGCGTGTTATTGGTGAATTTGATGAACATGGACATGACTTGTTACCCAATTTAAGCGAGTTAACGCCGGCCATGGTCGCAAGAGCGATTGCCTCACGTATTCGCCGTTTCTACCAAAGTGAAGAAATTGAAAAGCGGCTGAATTTCTACGCCCATAAAGAGCAGTCGTTAGCCAGCAAGCGCAACAAAATAGACCGCAAGCCGCATTACTGTTCTGGCTGCCCGCACAACATCTCAACGCAGGCCCCGGAGGGCAGCACGGCGCTGGGCGGTATTGGCTGTCATTACATGGGCACCTTTATGGAAAGCCGGCCGGCCAAAACCTTCACGCAAATGGGGGGCGAAGGCGTGAGCTGGGTCGGGCAGGCCGCGTTCACCGATACGCCACATATGTTTCAGAATTTGGGCGACGGCACCTACTTCCATTCCGGATCGCTGGCCATTCGCCAGGCCGTCGCATCCGGGGTCAATATCACCTACAAAATTTTGTACAACGACGCCGTCGCGATGACCGGTGGCCAGCCTGTCGACGGCAGTTTAAGTGTTGAAAAAATTATTCAGCAATTGCGCGGCGAAGGTGTCAAACGCATTGCAGTTGTTTCCGATCACCCCGATAAATTTCAGTTTGTACTGGGTGATGGGCTCACCTTAGACCATCGCGATCGACTGATGGCGATTCAAAAAGAATTGCGGGAAATGTCCGGCACCACCATTTTGATTTATGAACAAACCTGCGCGGCAGAAAAGCGCAGGCGCCGCAAAAAGGGTTTATTGGAAGACCCGAATCGCCGTATTTTCATCAATGCTGCAGTCTGCGAAGGTTGCGGTGATTGCGGTAAAAAATCCAACTGCCTGTCGGTGCTTCCCAAAGAAACGGAGTTAGGCCGTAAGCGTGAAATAGACCAGAGCGCCTGTAACAAAGATTACTCCTGTGTGTCTGGTTTTTGCCCCAGCTTTGTGTCGGTGATTGGCGGCAGCCTGAAAAAAAATAATTCGACTCAAAACATCACCGACTTTGCCACCCTGCCTGAGCCGGTACTTCCGAAGCTTGATCGCCCTTGGAATATTGTCGTTACGGGCGTTGGCGGCACCGGCGTGTTGACCGTCACCGCGGTGTTGGCCATGGCGGCTCATATCGAGGGCAAGGGTTGTGCGACCATGAATCAGACTGGGCTCGCACAAAAGTTTGGCCCTGTTGTTAGCCATCTGCGCGTAGCTAAACGGCAGGAAGATATCAATGCCGTGCGTATTCCGGCGGGCGACGCCGACTTGCTGTTGGGTTGCGATCTCGTGGTTAGCACCAGCGACGAAGCTATTGCTAAGGTCAATATCGAACGCAGCTACGCGGTGATTAACGACAGCGAGACACCGACAGCGGAGTTTGTTTATAACCCCGATGTTCAGTTCCCCATGGATTCGATGAAACGCATTATTGAGGACGAGGTTGGCAAGGACAAGGTCGATTTTGTGGAGGCGACTCATATTGCCACCCACCTGCTGGGTGACGCAGTGGCCACCAACTTTTTTATGCTGGGCTATGCTTTTCAGAAAGGCTATATCCCGGTGTCGGCGGACGCCATTGATCAGGCTATAGAGCTAAATGCCGTGGCGGTTGAGTTTAATACGCAGGCATTTTTATGGGGCCGACGCTGTGTTGTCGATGCGCAGACGGTACGCCAAATTTCTGGAACGCCTGCCTCTCACTGGCAGCCTTTGTCCGAGCTGGATGACATTATCAATTTCCGCCATCAGCATCTTGTGAAATACCAAAATGTGTCTTACGCCGATCATTATCGAGCGCTCGTTGAGCGAGTACGTGGCGCTGAGGCCGCGTGCGAAGGGCATGGTGACTATGCCTTAACAAGAACAGTTGCCGAAGCCTTGCACAAACTGATGGCCTACAAAGATGAGTACGAAGTCGCGCGGCTTTACAGCGATGGCGAGTTTATGAAGCAGCTGCGTGAGACCTTCGAGGGGGATTTCAAACTGCAGTTTCATATGGCGCCGCCGCTATTGTCGAAGAAAGACCCGGACACCGGGCAGGCGAAAAAAATGCAATTTTCAGCGTGGATGATGCCGCTGTTCTCTGTACTGGCAAAATTCAAAGGGCTGCGCGCTACCCGCTGGGATATCTTTGGCTATGCAAGCGAACGCCGTCAGGAGCGCGCGATACTTGCGCAGTTTCAATCCGATTTGGACGAACTGCTGAAAAATCTGAGCGTCGACAATCTGCCTGTCGCCATCGAACTGGTTGGCCTGGTAGAGAAGATTCGCGGTTTTGGTTACATAAAAGAAGCGGCTATAGCCCAGTACCAATTGCGGCGTGAACATCTTTTGAAAACGTTTCGCGGCGATGCCCTGCAATTTGTAGAAATTGAATCAGCGGCTTAGCCAACAGATTTTTAATGGCTGGAGTAGTAAATGAGTGTTTTTTCAGCGCCGTCATTTGATCAGCATGAGTTGCTTGTTTTTCACAACGATGCCAGCTCAAAGCTGAGAGCGATTATTGCCATTCACAATACCGTTCTTGGGCCTGCCACCGGCGGCTGTCGTATGTTTGATTATGTCAGTGATGAAGCCGCGCTAAACGATGTGCTGCGGCTGTCGCGGGGTATGACCTACAAATCGGCGCTCGCCGACTTGCCTTTGGGCGGTGGCAAAGCTGTCATTATGGGTGATCCGGCTAAGCACAAAAGTAGGGACCTGCTACTGGCGATGGGCGAGTTCATCGAAAGCCTGGGTGGCCGCTATGTCTGCGCGGAAGACTCCGGTACGACCGTTGCAGATATGTCCGTTATTCACGAAAAAACCCAACATGTTTCTGGCCTTGCCAAAAAACGCCGCTTTGGTGGTGATCCCTCGCCCTATACAGCCTATGGCGTGTACTGCGGCATGCAGGCGGCGCTGCTACACCAGCGCGGCAAAGATTCTTTGAAAGGCGTGCGCGTAGCCATTCAGGGCGTAGGCGCGGTCGGACGGCACCTTGCGGCCCGCCTCATTCAGGAGGACGCGGTGGTGTATGTTGCGGATGTCAGCGCGGCCAATCTTAAGCGCGCCGAAGCGCTAGGAGCAAAGCCGGTGCCAGCAAACCGCGTGCTGTCGATGGATGTGGACATAGTGGCACCCTGCGCGATGGGTGGCGTCATTAACGAAGAGAGTGTTGAGAAAGTTCGCGCTGCGATAGTCGCTGGCGCAGCGAACAACCAGTTGGAGTCTGCCGAACAAGGCGACACCCTGCGCAAGCGCGGCATCTTGTACGCCCCTGACTTTGTGATCAATGCGGGTGGCATTATCGATGTGTATTACCAGCAGTGCAGCGGTAGCGCTAAAGCGTGTGAGCGCCATGTTGAGCGAATTAGTGGAGTGCTGGCCAACATCTTTCAGCAGTCGGAACACGAGCAACGCTCAACCCATGCTGTTGCCGAGGTGATGGCCGAAGCCTTGTTTCTGCACCAACCAACTCCGCCTCGCGGTGCGGTGGTGGCTTGAGGTTTACAGCTGCGTGTCCAGCGGGAGTTCCGTGGTGTTTTTAATTTCAGTCACGGCGATATGCGAGTGGGTTTCGCCGACCATAGGTAGAGTTAACAAGCGTTCGCGCACGAACACTTCGTAGTGACGAATATCTTTGGTGACAATCTTGAGCATGTAATCCCAGATGCCGGTCATGGTGTAGCACTCAACCACCTCGGGCAATACGGCCACAGCCTGTTCGAAATCTTCCAGATATTGTCGGCCCAGAATAGACAGATTGACGGTCGTAAACACCACCAGTTCCATACCGAGTTTTTCCCGGTCGAGTATGGCCACCCGCTTGCGAATAAAGCCGTCCTGCTCAATGCGGTTTATCCGCCGCCAACAGGGCGACTGCGACATG
Organism: Paracoccaceae bacterium; assembly: GCA_047622145.1. Taxonomy (GTDB): domain Bacteria; phylum Pseudomonadota; class Gammaproteobacteria; order Pseudomonadales; family Spongiibacteraceae; genus Litorivivens. The sequence continues at coordinate 18,782 of JBLHMO010000014.1, forward strand.
TTCAGAGTGTCGGCGATCTCGGTGGAGGTTTTGCTGGCGTCCTTTTGCAGGATATTGAGTATGGTGATGTCTTGCTTGTTTAGGTCTGTAGTCACGAAAGTGAGCCATTTACTTGCATAATTTATGCGAGTATTGCCGATGCTAGGGCATAGATAAAGAGCTCGATCTCAACTAGAGGCTCGCTACAGATCGAAGTTCGCTATAGATAGGTCAGCGGTAGCGCCTGCCGGTCAACAATCTTGCGCATCACAAAGCTGGAGTGCACGCCGGTAACGCCCGGAATGCGGGTAATGCGCTCCAGCAGCAATGACTGATAGCCGTCCATATCCGGCACGATCACCTGCAAGAGATAATCGGCGTCTTGACCGGTAATCAAGTAGCAAAGCTGCACTTCAGGGTAGCTGCTAATCTCCTTTTCAAAGGTCTCAAAGCGATCTGGAGTGTGTCTATCCATCCCTATTTGCACCAGCGCGGTGAGCGACAACCCCAGCTTTTTTGCATCCAGCAGGGTGGTGCGCCGTAGAATAATGCCCGCTTCTTCGAGCAAGCGTACTCGGCGTAAGCAGGGTGAGGGCGATAGCCCCACACAATCGGCGAGGTCGTTGTTACTCAGCTCCCCCCGTTCCTGCAAGATTTCCAGAATCTTACGGTCGATTCTGTCCAGTTTTACCAAGAGTTTTTCTTTTGTGGGCATATAAAACCAATAAAGTTATTTATATTGAAAATAGTAACCAATAAATACTATTTTAGTGGCGAATAAGCAAGAAAATTGCGCGCCTGCCCGCGTAAACTGGGTTCCAGTGTGAGGAGGCAGCTGTAGCGGCGCAAACATCGCCACTGCAGGCTCAAGAGGCCACAAGCCCTGCGAGCAGGAACATGCCGAAGCACCATTCGCGAGCAGGACTCGCCCCAGCAATAAATTGCGTTGGAAGCTGGCCCTGCTAGCGAACCCTCAAGCCAAGCTATAAGCCTCAAGACCGCACTTTCAATACCCGCACATTCAATAGAAACACAGTAGGAACAAAACATCATGAGCTTCGACCATCACAAATACCGCCGCTTCGACGTGGCCAATAAGCCCAACAGGCAGTGGCCCAACAAGCGTATTGATCAGGCACCGCGTTGGTGTGCAGTCGATTTGCGCGATGGCAATCAAGCGCTGGTCAAACCCATGAACCCTGCGCAAAAGCAGCGCATGTTTGATCTGCTGGTGAAAGTTGGCTGCAAAGAAATCGAAATTGGCTTTCCTTCGGCCAGTCAGCCTGATTTTGATTTCTGCCGCAAACTCATTGAAGAAAATCTAATTCCCGACGACGTCACTATTCAGGTGCTGACCCAAGCCCGCCCGGAATTAATTGAACGCAGTTTTGAAGCACTCAAAGGCGCTCGCCGCGCCATTGTTCATGTGTACAACTCAACTTCCGTGGTTCAGCGCGAGCAAGTCTTTGGCATGGACCGCGAGGGCATTAAGCAGGTTGCGATTAGGGGAGCGCAGCTGGTCAAAGATCAAGCAGCAAACTACCCCGAAACCGAGTGGGTGTTTCAGTATTCACCGGAAAGTTTCACCGGTACCGAAGTGGACTACGCCATCGAAGTGATTGATGCGGTCAGCGCCGTTTGGCAACCGGAAACTGGCCAGCAAATGATTGTGAACTTGCCCGCTACGGTCGAAGTGTCCAGCCCCAATGTGTTTGCCGATCAAGTCGAATGGGTGTGCGAAGGCATCAAGCACCGCGAACATATCACCATTTGTTTGCACACCCACAATGACCGTGGTTGCGCTGTAGCGGCCGCCGAGCTGGGCGTGATGGCAGGCGCCGACCGAATTGAAGGCACGCTCATGGGCAACGGTGAGCGCACCGGGAATATGGATTTAATTACCATGGCCATGAATTTGTACACGCAGGGTATCGACCCGCAATTGAATTTTGAAAATATGGCGGAGATTAGTGATGTGGTTGAGGAGTGCACGGAAATAAGCACGCACCCCCGCCACCCTTATGTCGGCGAGCTGGTGTTTACGGCTTTCTCCGGTAGCCATCAAGACGCCATCAATAAATGTTTGGCTAAACGTGTAGATGGCGAAGTGTGGAATGTGGCTTATCTGCCGATAGACCCCAGCGACATCGGCAGGCGCTACGAAGACGTTGTGCGTATCAATAGCCAATCCGGCAAAGGTGGCGTTGCTCACGTATTGGAGCGCGATTACAACATCGATCTACCGCGTTGGTTGCAGCAGGAGTTCTCGCGTCTGGTGCAAAAGCAGGCCGAAGATCAAGGCGGAGAAATAGACTCGCTCAGCATTCGTCGTCTGTTTGAAGAGCATTACCTTGCCGTGCCAAAAGGATGGACGCTAAAAAATTACGATCTGCATCGCAGTGACAGCGGCATATCCGCCACGGCTTCCGTCAGCAATGGCCGAGATTACCAAGGCGTGGGTCAGGGTGTACTTGAGGCCATCGTGCAGGCTGTTGCTGCCGAGCAGGGCGTGAGAATTGATATAGATGAATACAACGAGTTCGCCGTAGAGGCCGGCACCAGCGCCAATGCCTTGGCGTGCATCCGTGCAACCATTGGCGGTGAAACCACATCAGCAGCATCGCTGGGTGAAGATACCACCTCGGCCATGTTGCAAGCGCTGTTTTCGGTGGTGGGGCGGTGTCGGGGCGCTGTGCAGGCTGTGGAGCAGAAGCTGGCGGGGTAGGGTGCCAGTTTACTTATCGTGAAGTTGGGTTTTAAGGCCGTCTGCCTATTTGGGTGCGCGGCCTTTTTTGAAAACGTACAGGCTGGAGCGGGCGTTTAGGTAATAGTTGATCAACTTGATATATTTCTCCAAAGGCATAGACGTGAAGCAATAAGAAAAATCAATAAAAACAAAGATGTGTGGTTATGTTTAAAAATAAGCTCTGCGGGATATATCAAGGCATTAAACAAAAGTGGGTATTTATCCGTTGAATCCACCCACATTAGCGGACAGTCGCTGACTTATCTGATCATCAAACTTAACCAGTCAAGATAATAGACTATCAGCCGGGCTCATAACGCCTTTCCCACCGCGATTTACCACGTAGGTATATATTTCTGTTGTGCTTATATCTGAATGCCCCAGCAACTCTTGGATTGTGCGCAAATCATATCCCGATTCGATTAGATGTGTTGCGAAGCTATGCCTAAAGCCATGAGACTTTGCGGGCTTATGGACGCCCGCTGAACGAACAGCTTGTCGAATTTGCTTAGATAATGCAGATGGGTGCAAATGGTGTCTTCGAAGAACGCTAGATCTTGGGTCTTTCTCAATTCTCGTGGAAGGGAATAAAAATTGCCACGCTGTATCTTTTGCCGTAGAAGGATACTTCCTATTTAACGCGTCAGGTAAATAGACATCACCATAGTCGTCAGTCGTGTCCTGAGTGTGTAATCGTTCGACGTGCGCTATTTGCTGTTTCAAGCTGGGAATTAACCGTTGCGGTAGCATCGTAGTGCGATCCTTATTTCCCTTTCCACCGCGAACAAAAATATTGTTACTGCCGAAATCGATATCTTTAATCCGAAGCGAGAGCAGTTCCGCCTTTCTTAGGCCAGAGCCGTACATCAGCTCTACTAGTAATCGGTGAACACCTCGAAGATTGGAAAGGATTGCGGTGATTTCTTCCCTGCTATACACAACGGGTAAACGCCTAGCGACCTGAGCAGGTTTAAAGGCGAGATCGCCAATATCAAGCCCCATAAAGCGCTTATAGAGATAAACTAGCGCATTGAGTGCAATCCGCTGTGTATTCACTGAGCATGTCCGCTCCTTTGCTAAGTGACTTAAAAACACCTCAACGCTAGTCATATCAAGGTCTTTCGGGTGTTTTTGCCCGTGAAACCGTTTAATCCAATGCAGATAAGTTTGCTCTGTTCGGTAAGCCAGACCATTTTGGTGGATGTGTAAGCGTAATTGGTCTAGGAAGCGACCTGAATGGGGTGAAATAAGAAGGCGAATGTCTTCCAGGACGACTCCAAATCATTGAATTCCCTAGAATTTTTCAATCAACGTTGAAGCCCACTCATTGATAAGGGGGCCAAAGTGATATATTGCCTGAGTCGTCATAATAAACCGTTAGTGTTGAATTCGCATCTCGCATAATAAAGGACAGTTGAATTGCCGAATATAGAGGTTCAGAAGATGTATTTAAAGAACTTGTGGAAGACTCAGATGAGAATTGGCATTAAATTTACTAGAAGAGCAGAATTACCATAGTGCTAACAAGAAGCAACCAATGGATTCCGTAATGTGTCGTGGTTTTTGCAAAGAAACGCAAAAAGCCGCGCCAAATTACTCCACCGTTGTGCTGAGCGTTATGCATCACAATCTAATTTTCATCTATCGAGGAGATAAAAATGTCAAATGAAGGTTACCACGAGCCAATAAATGAGCTGTCGGATGAAACAAGAGATATGCACAGAGCTATCACATCCCTTATGGAAGAACTTGAAGCGGTGGACTGGTACAACCAAAGAGTTGATGCCTGTAAAAATGACGAGTTGAAAGCAATTCTTGCGCATAATCGTGATGAAGAAAAAGAGCATGCAGCGATGGTGCTGGAATGGATCAGAAGGCAAGACCCCAGGTTTGATAAAGAATTAAAAGATTACCTATTTACAGACAAGTCAATCGCTCACAAATAAATGCATAACAAGGCCAGTCACGGCGACGGAATTTCGCTCCGGCTTGGCCTGCTAAAAAGCCGCGCGTGCTGGCGGCGTTATGTCCCCAATTTGACGATGACAAGATGACAAGATGACAAGATGACAAGATGACAAGATGACAAGATGGGAAGATGGGAAGTGCGAAATGAAAGTAATTGTGTTTGGTGGTTCTGGTTTTATAGGCAGTCATGTTTGTGAACAGCTATTGCTCGCAGGTCATACGGTCACTGCAGTTGTACGAAAAATTACTGATCAATCATTTCTTCAGAGTATTGGCGCCGATATTAAAGAAATTGATTTCAACCTTGATGAAATGATCGTAGATGCTATCAAGGGTCATGAGGCGGTCTATAACTGTCTGGCTAATGTTAAGCTTCATCAGTCTATAGAATCCCATCGAGCGGTTGAGGTCCTGCTCACTGAGCGAATCATTAAATCGGCCTCAACTGCCAAAGCTAAGCGCTTTGTTCAATTGAGTACCGTGCAGGTGTATGGTTTTTCTAGACCCAAAACAGCCATCGATGAACAGCATAACTGTCAGGCAACCTATCTTTTTAATCAAGTTGCACAAGAGCGCGAAGTGGCTGTTAAGAAGGTAGCTGATGCAACTGGTATTGAGTTAGTTATTGCAAGACCAGTAAACACTATAGGTAATCGCAATAGCACTATGATTGAAATCTTTAAACTCCATAAAAAAGGTCTGATGGTAATATTTGGTAATGGTGAGAATAAATTTTCTTGTATCGATACCCGTGACTTGGGTCGCGCCATGGTTTTATTGGGAGAGTGCTCGCCAGCCGCTGGTAATACCTATTTAATCAGCGGATACGATACTACATGGAAGGAAATCAATAAAACCTTAGGCACCATTAAGAGCAGAGAATCAAGATTGATATGTGTGCCTTCGATGCTGGGGAAAACTATTGCATGGCTATTAGAAAAAATAATACCCTATAGCTACGATTTACAGCTCACGCCATTTTCTGTATCAGTCATGTGCACTCAAACATTATTTGATGATGAGCGAATAAGAGAGCTTGGCTTCACCCCAGAATATGACATTATTGAAACTCTTAAAGGCTGTATAAAATAAGTTGGATCTATGTGTGAGGTCACAACTTTCTTAATATGACATAACAAGGCGCTCCAAGGCGACCGCTAAAGCTTAGCGTTAAATGTGGTTGAGCTATGAGGCTAGAAATTACAAGCAATCCCAACGAGGAAGATGATCAGCTTATCATCTCAAAGACGCGGGAGTATAACTCGGCATTCGCGCCGACCGAATTTAAGTTACTTTCTATTTATTGCAGGAACGATAATGGCGAGATTGTAGGCGGACTTACAGGTAAATCATTCTGGGATTGGCTTCATATAGAGTACTTATGGGTGAATGAGTCCGAGAGGGGAAAGGATGTCGGTACTCAAATCATGCTTGCGGGAGAAGATGAAGCAATAAACCGAGGTTGTATCGGGTCAACTCTGGATACATTTAGTTTTCAGGCTTTAGGCTTTTACGAAAAGCTTGGGTACTCCGTTACTGGTAAGTTATCTGGGTATTTAGGTAAGTATGAACGGTTTTATTTGCAAAAGAAGCTGGGGCAAAAAATTTAACAAGCGGCAGCAGTCGCTCCCGTTGGTCGCTGGGACAGCCAAAACGCTGCGCTTATTTGTCTGCCCTTGTGCCGGGCGTTATATCGCCGTGTTACCCACGAAAAGTAGACATCATCTATAGTTAGATTTCGGTCCCATGCGAGATGTCCAGTGACTAAACGTAGAAAGCACGCCTACACTTAGGCACTCGTCTAAGATGTTGTGTACACTTAACTTCGTGTGACGCTATTTTTAAAAGTCCGCGCCCTAATTCCATGAGAAATCCCCCAATGTTAAACCCCGAAAAAATATCTCTGCCACGTGCGCTGATCGTCGCCGTGCAATTAGACAGTGTTAGCGATGTTGAATTCGAATCCTCGTTGGAGGAATTGGCTGACCTGGCAAAGACGTTAGGGCTAGAGTTGGTCGGTCAATTTACCCAAAAGCGTTCGTCTTTCGACTCGACGGCCTATGTAGGCGTCGGTAAACGGGAGGAAATAAAACAATTCCTACAAAATCAACAAGCCGACTCAGAGCCGTCGTCGCAGGCTGATCCTCTGAATGCTAGTGATTCAGTGGAGTTTATTCTAGTCGACCATGAAATCTCGCCATCCCAGGCACTCAATTTGGAAATGGAAGTCGGTTGTGAGGTGATGGATCGCACAGTGGTCATTCTTGAGATTTTTCATCGCAACGCCAGCTCACACGCTGCTAGGGTACAAGTTGAGATTGCGCGCCTTACCTATATGGCGCCGCGCTTGCGTGAAGCCGCCAAGCGCGCCGGACCGTCAGGACGGCAGCGCAGCGGCACCGGTGGGCGCGGTACAGGGCAGTCACGCAGCCAAACGGACAGTCGTAAGGTTCGCGATCGTATTGCTGAGCTACAGAAGGAAATTGATGCCATGGAGGCAAATCGCGATACCCAGCGATCACGACGTCAGGGTCAATCGGAGTTAGCCCAGGTAGCACTGGTCGGTTATACCAACGCGGGCAAATCTACCCTGATGTGCGCCTTGACTGGCAAGGAAGTGCTAGTGGCCAATAAACTGTTTGCCACGCTAGACACTAAGGTACGCACCTTGTACCCAGAAAGTGTGCCGAAAGTATTAGTGACTGACACGGTTGGTTTTATTAAAAATTTACCCCATGGTTTGGTTGCCTCGTTCAAGTCAACGTTGGACGAGGCCCTTGGCGCATCACTGTTGTTACACATTATTGACGCTGGCGACCCCGGCTTTGAAGCGCAGCTTGAAGTAACCGATAAAGTATTGGCCGAGATTGGTGCCGATAGTGTGCCGCGCATTCGGGTGTTCAATAAAATTGACTATCTGGACGACGCAGTCGGACAAGAAGAGCGTACAGCAGAGCTGCAAGCCAAATACCCCGGCTGTATTGTTATTAGTGCGCGTCGTGAGGACGATATAGCAGAGATGCATCAAGCGATTGTGAGGTTTTTTCAAAAGGACCTGATTGAATCCGAGATTTTTTTACCCTGGTCGGCACAGGATTTGCGCGGCAATATTTTTGCCACCTGCGATGTGCTTGAAGAGCGCGCCGGTGACGCAGGTGCATTTTTTCGCCTCCGCGCCACGCCGGAAGTGATCGCTACGCTAAGTAAGCTCTCAGGCGATGCGTGCTGAGGTGGGATAAGTGCATTATAAAAAGTTCTCAAACATCGTTTTAACAAAAAGAAACTGGCCGCAACTGGACTCGCTAGCGCTTTCCGTTTAGCAAAGCGTTATGCGTCACTTACCACCCTAGGGTCAACTATGCAGCAGTTTCGCTCAGGCGCTCCAAACCGCGGCGTTATGTAACGCTCAAAGAATTGCTCATGCACTAACTATAGAGCTATTACGAATTAACTAAACACAATAAGTGGTTTCTATGCAGCCTTATAATACTCAGTTTACATTGTCTCGAGATTACCTTGCTGAGTGTTTTGATCAGTCTTTACCCTACGGGAAAAATACTAAGCCAAATTTTCTATTTTCTGCGTTATTGTTAGCCTCCGGTGCGGGTGCACTCGTTTTTACTGAGCAACCTAAGTTCGTAGGCATTATGTTAATTGCTTTGGCTATACTGGAGCTGATACATATTCGATTTCGACGAGCCTGGTGGTTAACAAGACAGATGTGGGGGAAAAGTTCTGATAGTGAAGTTAAATTGACCATAGATGAAGATGGGATCCGAACACAGAACCCCTATACACAAACAACGTTATTGTGGGCAGATATAGAACGCTTGATTGAAACCGATTTAGGGGTTATTTTCGTAGCTAAATATGGAGGCCAACAGTACCTGTCTAAATCGTTATTTTCTGCTGAATTGATAAGCGAGATGTTTGCTCTTAATGAGAATTAACATCTACCTTAGTAAGATCTTAATCGCTCATACGATGAAGCCAATACAACCACATAACAAGGCAAGCAAGAGAGAAATATTAAAGCCTTGCTTTAACTTCCCCTTCTTGCGACGTTAGGCTGTATATGTACTGGCATAGTCGACTAGGCCACCTGACTAGAGGTGATATGATCGCCTCTATAACAACCTACGTCCTTCATCGGATTACGTGTTTTTGACCGTCCGCTTTTTACCAGAAGGCAACGGCCACCTCGTGTCTCGCATGCGACCTTTCCGGATTTCTGGGGAGCATTCGAAAAGCCCTGTAATGCTTTCCGGCTCTCATTGAAATTAAAGGGGGCAGAGCCCTTTTCTGATCTGCAGGGATGACTGTGTATTGACGTTTTGCTAGTTTGACGTTGCCCAGATTGTTTCAGGGAAGAAACGATGCCTAGAAAGCCACGCTATTATTTGCCGGGTGTACCTGTTCACATAGTCCAGAGAGGACATTCGCGAGAACCCATATTTTTTGAAACTCAGGACTATGCGACGTATGCGTATTGGTTAAATGAAAGGGCTAAAAAGTATGACGTAGCCATAGATGCCTTCGTTTTGATTCTTTATACGAAAGGCTTGGTAGCACCCCCGAAGAGGGGCACCAAGCCTATTGTGATTTGTTTGAGGGGACGATCGAGGAAGCATATCAAACTGATTCTCGAAGCTTGGCAATCCGGCACGCCCCTAGGTAGCGATAGGTTTAATGAGAAGGTGCAGCAACGTTTGCAGTGCAAGGTTGCGCATGCGAGGAGAGGGCGGCCAGCGAATAGCGGAAAAGGGCTCTGACCCCTTTGGTCGTCGTCCCTCGTGAACTCTACTCTGAAGCTCAAGCAAGCCTAAACTATCAGTCTACTTCAAGAACCTTTGCCTGATGTGCTTGTAACATTTAGGCACTGTCGGCAATATCGAGGCCTCATAATGATTAGGCAGATCGACTTATGCAGTGCCCTTACACAAATATTTTGGACCCCGATATCTATGTCGGCGGTGGTCATCATTCTATTTTCGCTGAGATCCGCGAACAATCTGGCGGTTTAGCGTATATCGAAGATCCCATTACAGGTGTTCCCTATTGGGCGGTGATGAAGCGGGAATACGCTGACTATGTCTGCAAGAATCCTCTACTTTTTTCTAGTCAGGCTAAAACCATATTGCCTAAGGAAACGCCGGAAGAAGAAATGGCGCTGTCGCGCCTGATGCTGGTGAATATGGACCCGCCGGAGCACGTGAAATACCGCCGTATTGTGCGCAGCGCGTTTACACCCAAAGCGGTGCAAGGCTATGAAGCCAGGTTTCGGGAAGTGGCGAAAGAGACTATTGACCGGATAGCCGACAATGGTGAGTGCGAGTTTGTTACTGATGTAGCGGCGGAGTTGCCTTTGATCGCTATCATGTCTTTGTGCGGCTGCCCCATTGAAGATAAGAAACAGTTTTTCGACTGGACCAACACCATGATCTTTACCGAAGATGAAGACATCGGTGGTGGGCAGGGGATTGAGGCCGCACAAGCGGCAGCGATAGAAGTTTATGCCTATGCCGCAGCGATTGCTGAGAAGCACAAGACCGAACCCCTGAGCGATATTGTGGGTGCCTTGCTGGATGGCACGGTGAATGACGAAAAATTGACTGCGGAAGAGTTCCAGTTATTTTTTCTGATGCTGATTGCTGCTGGTAATGAAAGCACGCGTTCGGTTATTGCCCACGGCATGCGTCTTTTGATGGAGAACCGTGATCAATTGGAAAAACTGATTAAGGACCCCTCACTGATTCCCTTCGCGGTGGAAGAGATTTTGCGCTACAACCCTGCATTCGTTCAAATGCGGCGCACCGTGATGGAAGATACCGAAATTGGCGGGCAGTATTTGAAAGCAGGGGACAAGATGGTCATCAATTGGCAGGCAATTAACCACGATCCGGATGTGTTTGACGACCCCGAAAAGTTTGATGTTGAACGGTTCAAAAACAAGCCTGAGCTGGCCAGTCAGCACCGCGCCTTTGGTAACGGTGAACATTTCTGCATTGGCGCACATATATCGCGTATGGAAATGCTGGTTATGTTTGAAGAAATCATTCCGCGCTTGCAAAACCCGCAGTTCGCGAAGCCCGTTGAATATATGCGTGATTACTTTGTGAATAGTATTAAATCCATGCATATCAGCTTTGATGCAGCGGCATAGAATTAAAGGTTTCAATTAAAGGGGGCAGAGCCCTTTTTGTTTGATAAACCCTTTAACGAAGAGTAAGAATACATGGAAAGATTCAGCATAATTATGGGGCGATTTCTACTCGGCCTCTATTTTTTGGTGCCTGGGATACAAAAATTTACGGCATCAGACGAACTTGTGGCCTACATGCAATCGAATGACATTGCTTTCGCTCCGCAACTTTTGTGGTTTGCTGGGGCTGCGAGCGTGATTGGTGGGGTTTTTTTGATGTCCGGTCGGCACGTTAAGCTCGTAGCTTATGGATTTGTAGTTTACGTGCTGCTCGTTAATTTCATGCTGCATGACTTTTGGACCATGAGCGAGGGTATGGTCGCTCGTGAGATGCAGAATTTCGTCAAAAACCTGGCAATAGTTGGAGGGTTGCTGGTCGTAGCTGGATATGCCCCGCCACGGCGACTATTCCTGGAGGTGTGGTGGCGAAGTGATAAATCAGTAAATTAAAGGGGTCAGAGCTTTTTTTGCTTTTTTTCAAAAAATTCGCCAGCTTCACCGCGCCAGTGTTTGAGGCCTTAGGCGTTTAACCGAGTTCTTATGAATGAATAATATAAACCCTAGAAAATTACTCGGCAGTAAGTGGACCGCCGTAAACCCTAGCAATAAAGAGAAGCACTTCTTGGTTTCTGACGTTGAGTTTGATGAAGAGGAGTTGGTCATATCATGTAGCATAGAGGCGGTAATGTCGAAAAGAACCATTGCTATAGATTGGCATGAACTGAAAAATTACAATAACTGGATTCATGGCTGGAAATAAGCATATGTCTTTAGCGTATACACCTAGCAAGTTAAGAAAGCGGGACGCCGAGAATCTCGGCCACTCTACCTAAAGCGTTTGGCGTCAAGGTCAATGCGTTCATGGCTGGCAGATACGTTCGGTAAGGCAGTGATCTTGGAAATGGCCCCCACTACCGGCCTACTCACATAGGAAGTTACCAGAATGTTGCAGATAGCCACAGTCATTTGGGTCACAATAGGTGCCTTGTTATTGGGGGGGAACGCTGTGGCCGCTGAGGAAGCAAAATATACGGTGCTCCAAGAAGAAGACCGATTCGAACTGCGGCTATACGAATCTCATATTCTTGCCGAGACGATGGTGAGCGGTGACTTTGAAGATGCGGGTAGCGAAGCATTTGGTCGCCTGTTTAAGTACATATCTGGCAATAATGAGCAGCAGCAAAAGGTTGCGATGACATCGCCTGTTGGACAGGAGCCCTCGAGTCAGAAGATCGCGATGACATCGCCGGTAGGCCAGCAAGAGCGGGATGGAAAGTGGGCTGTCAGCTTTATGATGCCTGCGTCGTTCACCCTGGAAGCCACTCCTGTGCCGAACGATCCGAATGTCTCTATTCGCGAGGTTCCAGCACGCCACATAGCTGCGGTAAGTTATTCGGGTTTTTGGAGTAAAAAGGGCTACCGTCGCAACCTGGAAAAGCTGCAGAAGTGGATCACAAGTACTGGCTTACGTCCGCTTGGCGAACCACTTTGGGCGCGCTACAATCCACCGTTCATGCCTTGGTTCCTTCGTCGAAATGAGATATTGGTCCCGGTTGCACCTCCAGAATTAGGTGAGTGAGCATGGTTCATTTGACGCCCAAGAATTAAAGGGTCAGGACGGAAACGTTCTCTGACCCCCTTGGATAAGAGGCCTTTTGTCTAAATATCAAGAGACTATGAACTAAAGGCCGCATAATGTGGCAAGCTGGGCGCCTACTTCTTTTCGGGAGCGGTCCGGCTTTGCCGTCCCAGAGCAAAGTCTTACGCGCCCGTTAGCCCGGCCCCCCCGTACGCTTGCAAACGGAGAATGCGCATGCCTAAGATCCTGATCGTACTCACATCACACAACCAGCTCGGAGACACCGGCCTCACCACTGGGTTCTGGCTGGAGGAGCTTGCTGCTCCCTACTACGTGTTCAAGGACGCAGGAGCAGAGCTCACATTGGCTTCCCCAAGAGGCGGGCCGCCGCCGCTCGACCCCAAGAGCGACGACCCCGACGCACAGACGGAGTCTACTCGTCGTTTCAAGGCTGACAGCGCCGCAAATGTCGAACTTGCTGCCACAGCTAAGCTGGACTCGCTTTCGGCCCACGACTTTGATGCGGTCTTTTATCCCGGAGGGCACGGCCCGCTTTGGGACCTCGTCGATAACGAAGTTTCCATTAGGCTGATCGAAGACTTCTGGGCAGGCAAAAAGCCTGTATCCGCCGTTTGCCATGCTCCGATTGCGCTGGTCAATGCCAAAGACGAAAACGGTCAGCACATTGTGAAGGGACGGGAAGTGACGGGCTTTACGAACTCTGAAGAGGAGGCTGTAGGTCTAAGCAAGGTTGTTCCTCTTCTCGTAGAGGACACGATGCTTGCTCGTGGTGCCAAGTACTCAAAAGCCGACGACTGGCAGTCCTACACGCGCCAGGACGGCAATCTTATTACCGGCCAGAACCCGGGCTCGTCAGAGGCCGTGGCAAAGCTCGTTCTCGCCGCGCTTGAACGGAAAAGCTGAGTATGAGCAGCAGTCCGGCAGGCGTTTAAGCACTTTCGGCGAGGTATGAAAAGGTCAGCAGCGGAAATTAAAAGTGGCAAAATTAAGGGGTTCAGAGTACCCCCTGTAGCGGAAGGGGGGCAACCCCCCCTCTTTGTTTCTATGGTAATACTATAGCTATCCCAAATCCGAATCGCATTTTGATCAAGCTATGTAATAATCAGCAGTGCTAGTGGTATTTGTGTATTTTCATGGCTATTTTCGAGGTGCTCATCATGCCGGCATCCATTCTCCTGTTTTTTACCCTGATGGCCTCATCATCTGCGATCGCCTTAAGTGATGCGGCTAATACGCTGGATTTGACCTGGCACTGGGTAGGCTATGCAGCTATCGCCATCTTCGTACTCGCTTATGTCCTGGTTATTCTGGAAGAGAAAATCCATCTCAGAAAATCCAAGCCGGTATTGCTGGCCGCGGGTTGAATTTGGTTGCTGATTACGCTGGCGTATTCATCTCAAAACCTGTCCCATGCGCCAGCAGAAGCTATCCGTCATACCTTTCTTGAGTACGCTGAGCTGTTCTTTTTCCTGTTGGTGGCGATGACCTATATCAGCACACTCTTGGAGGGGGGTGTTTTTGATACGCTGCGGGACTCGCTGGTATCAAAAAACTTTACTTACCGTAGCTTGTTCTGGATTGCCGGCTTTTTGGCGCTTTTAGCCCCTTTGGCGACATCACAACATTGATGGTTTGGCAAAATGGGGTCTTAAGCTTTTGGCAGTTTCTTGATTTGTTTGCTCCCTCACTGGTTAATTTTATTGTGTCCGCCGCGATCATGCATTTTGCCTTGCCCGAAGGTAAACCCAGTGCCAGCGGCGCCGCAGAATCGGTGTTAAAGCATGGAGGCATTGTCATTCTTGGCTTGTTTATATTAACCATAGTGACCGCTGTCTGTTTCTATAACTTTCTTCACTTGCCGCCGGAATTGGCATGATGACCGGTTTGGCCTATTTAAAGTTCTATGGTTTCTATCTGCGCCTGCGAGATCATTTTATTTCTGTTAATACCCCAGCCGCGCAAGGCGAGTATGACAACTATAGCTTCGATATTTTTGATAATGTTGCCAAGGCCGAATGGGAAACCTTATTTTTTTCTATGGCGTAATTATGGCCGTTGGCGGCAGTCTGTTATCGATTGGTTCTGCGGCCGGTGTTGCGCTTATGGGTCATGCGCGGGGCTATTACACCTTCTTTGTTCACCTAAAATGGACGCCGGCAATTGCGCTGGGATATTTTTTTCAGTATCTATGTTCACTTTTTACTGAATGGCTAGCACGTGGCTCTACTGACAAAACTATACGACCGCGATCTCTATACGGATCATTTCTAGATT